>CAJJMX010000313.1 GCA_905192935.1 uncultured Mailhella sp. | reverse complement strand
CATTTCTCTCTGAAAACGCAAACCTTTTTATGCAATACGCAAAGGAGCCCTTGCATGGAAAGCCTTGTTTCCATTCTTCACCGTGACGTGAAGGAAGCCCCCAGCGGCCTGACCGCAAAGCAGATTGCGGCGGGCGTGGGCAGAGACTACCAGACATTGATGTCTGAACTTTCACGGCAGCCGAATCACAAGCTCGGCGCGAATCTGGTTCTGCCGCTCATGAAGCTCACCGGCAGCATGGAGGGATTGAAATATCTTGCCGCAGGCATGAACGCCGTATGCGTGGTCATGCCGTCTCAGGAAGGCAATCATCCGGTACACAGGCAGTGCCTTTCCACCGTGGACGAATTCGGCCAGCTCATGCGCACCATGGCGCAGGCTCTGGAAGACGGCACCATTACCCGCACGGAACGCGATGAAATAGCCTCCAGCGGCTACGACGCGCTGGCGGCCATTGTTTCTCTGCTCAAAAGCGTGGAAACGCATTACGAGGAGGCCATATGACCAGGACCATGCCCGAACCTCCCCAGCTTACCGTTCTTCAGCCCCTGGTGGACAAGCTTCCCCCGTTTATTGCCCGCAAGGCGGTCAAGTATTTCACCGGAGGCGCCATTTCCGCCAAAAAGCTGGCCAACGACGATTATCGCGCCGTCGGCCCTGCGGTCCGCATGAAAATCGGGGACACCGTCGTCTATCCGACGCCCTTCCTTCTGGCCTATCTGGAAAGTCAGGGAATCTCGATTATCGAAGTTCCGAAGCTCTAGCCCTTTCGGCTTCGGCCAGCGCCCGACGGCGCTTGTCCGGGTCGCACAGGTGCAGGTAAACCTCGGTGGTGGTGACCGAGTGGTGGCCCATCAGCACCTTCAGTGTGTAGATGTCCACCCCGCTCTCCAGCATTCTGGTGGCAAAGGTATGCCGCAGCGTGTGCCAGACCACCCGGTTGCGGGGATCGGTCACCCCATCATTGTATCCCAGCTTCTGCATGAGCCGGTCCATGACGCGGCTCAGGCAGTCGGCACGGCGCGGGCCGCCGCCGCGGCCGGGGAAAAGGTACGGGCTGAAGGCAGGCAGACTCAGCCGCCACCTCAGCATGGCAAGACATTCCGGGAACAGCCGCCCCACGCGGACCAGCCGGGTTGCCCCGCCCTTTGTGGAACGGTCGGACCCGACGCCGCCGGTAAGAATGCGCACGGTGCCGGTTTCCGCATCCACGGATTCCCGGCGAATGGACGCCAGCTCCCCGGCGCGGACGCCGGTATCGAGAGAAAACAGGATCATGTCGTGGATGTCCGTCGATTCAGGATTCCTCAACGCATAGGACAGCAGACCATGAATTTCGTCATCATTCAGAACACGCAGCCTGCGGGAGTCGTATCGGGGCAGGCGCACGCCGCGCCCTCTCTTCGATATGCGGGCCGGATTGGCTCCGGTGAAGAGCATGACGCCCGGCTGCCCCTCAATGGGCGTTTCCAGCGCAAAGTTGAACACCTCACGCACCGTCTTCAGAATATGGAGCACCGTGCCCACGGCCAGCGTGGCCTTCGGGTCGCTCAGGCCGCGGCCGGTCTGAGGGCGCTTTTTCGACACGATGTCCTGAAGCCGGGCAATGTCCTGCGAGGTGATGTCCACGGCTCTCATGTCGCCCAGTACGGGCAGGATATGGTCGTCGAGAAGCTGGCTGGTCAGATGGGCGCTCTTGCGGTTGCGGTTCGCCCATTCCCGGTAGCGTTCCGCCAGGTAGCCGAAGGTGAGTTCTCCGGCCTTTATCATGCTGGCCTGACGCTCCTCTTCCTTCTGGCGGCGCATGGCCATTTCCCGCTTCTCCCGAAGCGACTGCGGCCGCAGCCCCAGCCGTATGTTCTCCTTCAGCTCACGCAGCAGGCTCACGGCATGGGCGATGGTCCAGCCCTGAGACGTCCAGCCGAGCGACTCATGATGGCGCTTGCCGTCGCCGGTTCTGTATCGTATGGAAAGGCAACGATCCGCAGTGCGGCCATGTCGCCGCGTGGGGTGTTCCCTGTACATCACCCCTTCCTTTCCGCTTATCGTCTTCCACTGAATCGTGCCGCCCTTGCCTGCGTCATCCTTCTTCTTGTCACCCATCTGTCACCCACCCTCATCGATTTTCCGGGGATTTCAAGGTACAGCTTTACACAGGCAGGAATAAAAATGCAAATTAATCAACAGGGTAAGTATTTTCAAGGTTTTCTGTCCCATGTTCTTCTAAGCAGTGGGTCGCAGGTTCGAATCCTGCTAGGCGCACCAGGATTTTCAAGCACTTATGAGGATTTCCTCATAAGTGCTTTTTTCGTATCTCACGCCAGAGAGCACAAAAAACGGCGGAAAAACATGGAGGGGCTCACCGGCACAGCCGATGGGCCCCTCCATGATAAGAACAAGCATAGATATTACCGGCAGTCTTCCGTACTCCGGTCCTGA
>CAJJMX010000312.1 GCA_905192935.1 uncultured Mailhella sp. | reverse complement strand
GCGGTCGTTAGACAACAAAGGGGGGCGGCATCCGGCTGCCGGCATGCTGTGCCGCAAATTTTTCCTCAGGTGGTTTTGTTTTAATGGATAAACATATGGATCAGGGGGCCGTGCTGACGACGGAATCGGGAGATATCGTCGCCAGTGCGGAAGAGCAGGCCAGAGCGCAGGCTCTGGTGGAGGAAAAGGACAGCGAGTCGAGAACCCGGCAGTTCAACGGTCTGTTTGCCAGAGTCGTGGCCGTCATCTGCGTGGCGTTCTCCATCTTTCAGCTCTACGCGTCCGTGTTCGCCACCATGGACGCCATGAAGCTGCGTTCCTTCCACATCATTTTCCTGCTGGTGCTGGCGTCGTTCATGTATCCGGCGTTCCGCAGGGAGAAGAGGGTACGGCGTCTGCCCACGCTGTGGGATCTTGTGTGCGTGTGTGCGAGTCTGTACGCCTTCGGCTATCTCATCCTGCACTACGACGCCATCGCCATGAGCGGCGGCTGGTTCACCACGCAGGATTACGTCGTGGCGGGCATCGGCGTGCTCGTGGCCTTTGAATGCGCCCGCCGCGTGGTGCCGAACCTCGCCGTTCTTGCGCTCGTGTTTCTGGCCTACACCTTCCTCGGCAAGTATCTGCCCGGAGCCTTCGGACATGTGGGCTTCTCGCTCACCCGCGTGATGGATCACATGTTCTGGGGCAGTCAGGGCCTTCTCGGCGTGGGCGTGGGCGTTTCCGCCACGTACGTCTTCCTCTTCGTGCTCTTCGGCGCGTTCCTGCGCATCAGCGGCTTCAGCGAATTCATCAACGACCTCGCCCTCACGCTGGTGGGACGCACCGCAGGCGGTCCGGCCAAGGTCTCCGTCATCGCAAGCGCCCTCATGGGCATGATCAACGGCAGCGCTCTCGCCAACGTGGCCACCACGGGCGCCATCACCATCCCTCTCATGAAAAAGACCGGCTACAAGTCCGAGTTCGCCGGCGCCGTGGAAGCCGTGGCCAGCACGGGCGGTCAGTTCGCTCCGCCCATCATGGGCGCGGTGGGCTTCATCATGGCCGAGTTCCTCGGCGTGAGCTACACCAAGGTCATGCTGGCGGCGGCCATCCCCGCCTTCCTCTATTATCTCGCCCTCATCATGGCCGTGCACTTCGAGGCCAAAAAGCTCGGCCTCAAGGGCCTCTCCAGGGAATACATCCCCGACGCCGTCAAGGTCATCAAAAAGCGCGGGCATCTCATCATTCCCCTTGTGGTGCTGATGGTCATCATGTTCATGGGCTACACTCCGCTTTTTGCCGCCGCCATGGCCATCTTCGCCACCATCGTCGCCTCCTGGCTCTCCCCGGAGACCCGCATGGGCCCGAGACGCATCCTTCAGGCCCTTGAGGAGGGCGCCAAGGGCGCCGTGGGCGTGGGCGTCTCCTGCGTCATCATCGGCATCATCATAGGTTCCGTGTCCCTCACCGGTCTCGGACTCACCTTCGGCTTCCAGGTGCTCAAGTACGTGGGCGAAGGGCAGCTCTATCTCGGCGGCGTGTTCGTCATGGTCATGAGCACCATCCTCGGCATGGGCGTGCCCGGCGTCGCCGCCTACGTCATCGTGGCCGCCGTGGCCGTGCCCGTGCTCACCGGCGTGGGCGTCGAGCCCATGAGCGCCCACATGTTCTGCCTCTTCTACGCCTGCCTCTCCAACATCACCCCGCCCGTCGCCATGTCTTCCTACGTGGCCGCAGGCATCGCCAACTCCAACGAGACGAAGACCTCCCTCATCGCCGTGCGGCTGGGGCTCACGGGCTTCATCCTTCCGTTCTTCTTCCTCAATAATCCGCTGCTGCTCTACAGCTCCTCCAATCCCGGACTCGCCACGGTGTGGGCGTTCATCACCGCAAGCTTCGGCGTCTGTGCCCTCGCCGTGGGGCTTGAGCGCTGGCTCTTCGGTCCCTGCACCATCCTGCAGAGCCTCATGTTCATCGCAGGCGCCGTGCTCACCATAGACCCGGGACTCTCCACGGACGCCGTCGGCATCGCCGTCATCCTCGCGGCCGCGGTCCTCAATCGCCGCTCCACCTCGCAGCGGCAGGGCGAAGCCTCCCCGGCAAAGGCGGACTGATCTTCAGGCTTTCATCCTTCCTCCTTCCGGGGGAAGGACAACTTTCAACAGGTTCAGGAGTGATTATGTACGGTAAAGTCCTTCTTTCCATGATGGCGGCCGTGTCCATGCTCTTCGGCGGCGTTGAGGCAAAGGCCGCCGAGCATGCGCCCGTGACCATCAGCATTCCCACCGCGGCCACGACCAGCACGCTCTATCCCATCGGCGCGGCCCTCGGCAATCTCTGGAGCACCAAGCTCCCCTACGTCAAGGCCAGCGTGCAGTCCTCCAAGGGCGGCGTGCAGAACCTTCAGCTGCTCAGCAGAAAGGACGCCCAGGTGTCCTTCGCCATCACCAGCATCACCTATCAGGCCATGAAGGGCCTC
>CAJJMX010000311.1 GCA_905192935.1 uncultured Mailhella sp. | reverse complement strand
ACGACCGTTGCGGGAGCTGCCGCCTGCTTTTTTATGTGCCATGATGAAACTCCTTGGAAAATAGCGGTACGCCCGTTAGGCGACGATACCGGTAACAGTAAGAACGGTGTATTCCTGACGATGGCCCTGAGTGCGGCGTTCCGCCTTGCGGCGCTTGTGCTTGAACACCACGACCTTGTCACCGAGAATGTGATCAACGACCTTGGCGGTCACCTTGGCGCCTTCCACGACGGGGGTGCCGATCTTGGTGTTTTCGCCGCCGATCATGAGCACGCGGTCGAGGGACACTTCGCTGTCCTTTTCAGCGTTCATGAGGTCGACAACCACCTTGCTGCCTTCCTGAACGCGGTACTGCTTGCCGAGCACTTCAACAATAGCGTACATTAAAACCTCCGAAAAACGGGTCAGAAATGAAGCCTGCTTCCCATAGTACAGGTAAACCGGCGAACCGGGAGCCGCAGACGCGGCGCACACTCCCTGTATGATGCTGGCAGGCATGATGACCTGTTCCCGTCGGTCGGTGCAGGTGCGTCTTCCTTGCGGGAGACGACTTTTTCCATTACAGGCAAGTGCTTTGCATGTCCATGCGGACACACGAAGGACGTACATATCCCGTTTTCCCGGAAATGGCAAGTCCTTTCCCGCCTCCGGGAAAAATTTCTCCCGTGCGGGACGTGCGGCGGGAATTTTTCCAAGGGAACGCCGACGCGTGCCGCAGCGTGCATGCCGTTCCTTCCAGACACGCGTTTTCTCCGGAGACGCGTTTTCTCCAGACACGCGTTTTCTTCGGAGGCGGACGCGCCGGGCAGCTCTTCCGAGAGCCGTGCGCGCGCCCGGCGTCCGGCGAAAGACGCGCGCTCCGCTACTTTTTGCCGAGCACCTTTTCCGCCCGGTCCAGCCAGCGCGCGAGAGCCTCGTCGGCCCGGGCCTTCACCTCGTCGTCCACGTACATGGCCACGGCGGCAAGCGCGGCCGCAAGGATGCCGAGATCATCGGTGAAGCCGATGACGGGAATGAGGTCTGGGATCACGTCGGCAGGAAGGATGAGATAGCCGAGCGCGCCCAGAATGATGGCCCGCGTCTTTGCCGGAAGGTCTTTGCGCTTCAGCGTATAATAAAGGATGAAGGCCGAGCGCAGCCCCTCCTTTCCCAGGATGCCGGCAAAGCGCAGCAGCTTGGAATGGAAGGCCTCCTCGGAGTAGGCCTTCCGGTATCTGCCGTCCACCATGATCTCCGGCTCCACGATCCTGCGGCCTTCGTCGTCATATTCGGTCATGACACTCTCCTGAAGTCGATGGGCAGGCATGTCCCTGCATTGAGGCACGGCCCCTGCCGGGCCTGTTCTCCCGGCAGGATTCCATGGCCCTGCGAAAGGTTCCATGCCGCACTTTCCCGGACGGTCCGGGACACGAAAAAAGGGGAGCCGCAGATGCGGTTCCCCTTTTTCTATCAGGCGCGGCGGGCAAAAGCCCGCCGGGGCGTTTTTTTAGTACATGCCGCCCATGCCGCCGCCCATGCCGGGCGCAGCGGGAGCAGCAGGCTCGGGCTTGGGCAGTTCAGCGATGGCGCATTCGGTGGTCAGCAGGAGAGCGGCCACGGAAGAGGCATGCTGCAGAGCGAAACGGGAAACCTGCTTGGGGTCGATGATGCCGGCGGCCAGGAGGTCTTCGTATTCACCGGTGGCGGCGTTGAAGCCGAAGCCGCCCTTGCCTTCGCGCACCTTTTCGACGACCACGGAGCCTTCGAAGCCGGCGTTGGCGGCAATCTGGCGCAGAGGTTCTTCCACGGCGCGACGGACGATGTTCACACCGGCCATTTCTTCCTCGGAAGCTTCGATGTCATCGAGGGCAGGCAGGCAGCGGATGTAGGCGGTGCCGCCGCCAGGCACGATGCCTTCGGCAACGGCGGCGCGGGTGGCGTTGAGGGCGTCCTCGACGCGGTCCTTCTTTTCCTTCATTTCGGTTTCGGTGGCAGCGCCGACCTTGATCACAGCCACGCCGCCGACCAGCTTGGCCAGGCGTTCCTGGAGCTTTTCACGGTCGTAGTCGGAAGTGGCTTCGGCGATCTGGGCACGGATCTGAGCGACGCGGGCCTTGATGTCGGCAGACTGACCGGCACCGTCGACGATGGTGGTGTTGTCCTTGTCGATGTGCACGCGCTTGGCGGTGCCGAGGTTGGCCAGGGTGAAGTTTTCGAGCTTGACGCCCATTTCTTCGGAAGCCACGGTGCCGCCGGTCAGGATGGCGATATCCTGCAGCATGGCCTTGCGGCGGTCACCAAAGCCGGGAGCCTTGACGGCAGCGACCTGAAGGGTGCCGCGCAGCTTGTTCACCACGAGGGTGGCCAGAGCTTCGCCTTCCACGTCTTCGGCGATGATGAGCAGAGGACGGTTCATCTTGGCGACCTGTTCGAGGACAGGCAGCATTTCCTTCATGCCGGTGATCTTCTTTTCCTGAAGCAGGATGAAGGGGTTC
>CAJJMX010000310.1 GCA_905192935.1 uncultured Mailhella sp. | reverse complement strand
GATATGGTATAGGAAATGGTGCGCTCAAGTTCTTCCAGCACGTGCTGCGGGGGACACAGATAGGCCACGCGAAGACCTCCGCCGAGTATCTCGCTGGTTGCGGCAATGGAACAAGTTCTTTCGGGCGCAAGATACGCAAACGAAGGGGCAGGGGCCGAGTTCAGGGCAAGGGCGTAGACGTCGTCTTCGATAATGAGCACGTCATATTTCCGGCAGATCTCCGTAATGTCCCTTCTGCGGGATTCGGGCATGCGGGTGAGCGTGGGATTGCGGCAGGAGGGCATGAGATAGACGGCTTTTATGCCGCCGCTTCGGCAGGCGTTTTCCAGAGCGTCGGGCAGCATGCCGCAGGCGTCGGTGCGGATGGGAGCGAGCGGCAGACGAAGACGCCAGGAGAGCTGGCGCAGCAGCGGATAGCTCAGCGTTTCCACGGCCAGGCGGTCGCCGGGCGTGCAGAGCGTGGTGAGCAGCGTCATGAGCGCATGCTGCGATCCTGCGCACACGAGAAGATCGCGGCCGGATACGGGCACGCCGTATCTTCGGGCCCACAGGGCTCCGGCTTCGCGATGCCTCTCCATGCCCGCCGGGCGGTGATAGCTTTGCAGCTCCGCCATGGCTGCGGGGCCCATGCGCTTCATCATCCGTTCAAGCGCATCGTGCAGCGAGGGATTCAGACCTTCAAAGGGGGCGATGAAGCCGAGATTCCAGCGCGGCTTATCCTCGTTTTCCTGTCCTTCGGACAGTGGCGTCCCGTCACGACCCTCCGGCCAGACCGTGGCGGGAGGCAGAGGCGCGGGGGGCGGCATGACGTCCACGTCCGAACCCGAGGTGGAAACAAAGCTGCCCCGGCCCGTCACGCCGGTCACCAGGCCCCGTCTGGCGGCTTCGGCATAGCCGTGCGTGGCCGTGCCCGTGGTGATGCCGAGATGAGATGCGAGAGCCCGCTGAGTGGGAAGGGCGTCTCCGGGACGGAAGGTTCCCTCCCGTATGCACGCTTCAAGAGCCCCGGCCACGCGCTGATACCGGCAGGGAGCGTCGGATTCCTCGTAGAGCCTGCGCAGCTTCTGCAGGCGTCCGTCGTGTGTCTTCGTCATGGTTTTCCTGAAATTCTTCCGCGTCATTGCCGTGCGGAGGCGGATGACAGTGAGCAATGATGTTTGTATGCATGACAATGATAATTGTCTTTATATTGCTCTGTTTTCTGGAGAAAGACAAGGAATCGACGTAGGACCGAAAGCAGTCGCGGTCTGCCCTGCGGCGCGTTGTGCGCCGATGCCGGAGCGGCCGGAAAAGGAGATTGTCATGGAAAAAGGAACGATGCGACTGAAGACGGGACTTGCACAAATGCTGAAGGGCGGCGTCATCATGGATGTGACCACGCCGGAGCAGGCCGTCATTGCCGAAAGGGCCGGAGCCTGCGCCGTCATGGCGCTGGAGCGCGTTCCGGCGGACATACGCAAGGCCGGAGGCGTGGCGCGCATGGCGGATCCTGCCGTGGTCAAAGGCATCATGAAGGCGGTGAGCATACCCGTCATGGCCAAGGTGCGCATAGGGCACATCGCGGAGGCCCAGATTCTGGAGGAACTCGGCGTGGACTACATCGACGAGAGCGAAGTGCTCACGCCTGCGGACGACCGCTATCATCTGAACAAGCAGGATTTCAAGGTTCCCTTCGTCTGCGGGGCGCGCAATCTGGGCGAGGCTCTTCGGCGCATTGCCGAAGGCGCGGCCATGATACGCACCAAGGGCGAACCCGGCACGGGCAACGTCATAGAGGCCGTGCGGCACATCCGTGTGGTCATGGGAGAGCTGCGTCATCTGCTTTCCCTGCCGGAAGAGGAGGTCGCAGGATACGCCAAGGAGCTGGGCGCGCCGCTGGAACTTCTGCGTGTAGTTCGTGAAAGGAAGGCTCTGCCCGTGGTGAACTTTGCGGCAGGCGGCATTTCCACGCCCGCCGATGCCGCGCTCATGATGCAGCTCGGCTGCGACGGCATTTTTGTGGGATCGGGCATTTTCAAGTCCTCCGATCCGGAACGGTTTGCCCGGGCCATAGTGAAGGCCACCACCAACTACAACGATGTGTCCGTGCTGGCGGAAGTGTCGGAAGGACTCGGCGAAGCCATGCCCGGTCTTGAGATTTCCACCATCGCCCCGGAACAGAGAATGCAGGAGCGGGGATGGTAGAGCCTCTTCATATCGGCGTGCTCGCGCTTCAGGGAGCGTTTCGGGAACACAGACGCATGCTTGAGAGGTGCGGAGCGAAGGTCACGGAAATACGTCGTCTGTCAGCCGGCTCCCTGCGGGGCGGGCTGGAGAGATTCGACGGCATCGTGCTTCCGGGAGGAGAGAGCACGACCATGGGCAGGCTCCTTGAGGATGAAGGTCTGCTTGAGCCTCTGCGCTTCTGCGGGCGCGCGGGTATGCCCTTTTACGGCAGCTGTGCCGGGCTCATACTTCTCTGCCGGGAGGTGGAGG
>CAJJMX010000309.1 GCA_905192935.1 uncultured Mailhella sp. | reverse complement strand
CCGGCAGACAGCTCTTCATGGCCGGTGAGGGCGACAGCGATGCCGCCATTTTCGCGCTCGGCATGCTGGCAGGTGCGGCCATGGCCCACAACCTGGGCACGGCAAGCTCTGCGGCCGGTATCGGGACCTACGGCGTTCAGGGCACGCTCATCGGCCTTGCCGTCTGTCTCGTCATCGGTTTTGCCTTTTCCAGAAAAGCCTGAATCTGAAGGAGTATGACAATGCTTATCGATACGCGCGGACTTTCCTGTCCCCAGCCTGTGCTCATGGTATATCCGCATCTTTCCGGAACCGATCCCATAGACGTGCTCGTGGACAACTCCACAAGTCAGGAAAACGTGAGCCGTGCCGCGGCGCACAGCGGATGGAACATCGAAGTCAGGGAAGAGGGCGACGGCGTCGTCCGGCTGGAGCTTCGCAAGTAATGCTTGAACGACTGACCGGCTGGCTGAAACGGCGAGACAGGAATACCGGAAAAGACGTTTCCTCCGTGGAAAAGGGCTTTCTGGTCTTCCAGCATACCGGTGAGGTCATACGGGCGGAACGCTGCCTTCAGGCAGCCGGTTTTCCGGTGGAGGTCAAGGGGCCTCCGCCGGAACTTGTGACCGGCTGCGACATGGTGGTGACCTTTCCGCTCATCATGGAGTCCGCCGTCCGCCGTATTCTGGAAGAGGAGAATCTTTCCCCGCTGAACGTGGTGCCGGTAAACGGGCCCCTGCTGGAGCCGGTGTCGCTTTTCCGCACGAAGGATTACGGCGAGTGGTTCATGGTGCAGGCCGCCAACGTGAAGATCACCGTGGAACGCTCATCGGGACGCATCGTCAACGTCTCCGGCGGCGGATGCCCGGACGTTCCCTATCTGGCGTCCGTGCTCGTGGGAGAGTCCATAGCGGGAGCGCAGGAACCCAGGATCCAGGGGCATACGCTGTGCGCCTACGCTCTTCAGAAGGCTTTCATTGAAGCCCGTCGTCTGTGGCGGCAGGGAGGAAACTCATGAGCTGGCTTGTCTGCGGCACGGTGCCGGACGACGACTTTCCGCTCTGCATGGGCACATGGCGTGTAAAGGGAGATACGCTGGAGCCGTCCTCGGTGAATCTCTGCGAAGGCGGAGGAGAGGTTTCCGCCGTTCCGATCCAGCGGGGCACACCTGCGCTTGCGGCCGCGGCCGGGCTTGCGCTGGAGAGGCTCGGCCTTGAGACGCCGCTGGTGCTCCTCGCCGGAGACTGCGGCTCTTCCAGAGGCAGCACGCGCCTGTACGACTTTCTTTCCTCCTGGCTGGGCAGCCCGGAGTCCGGGAGTGTCGCGGGACTGACCTTCCACTATCTTTTCCCCAGCGTGGACGGTCACAACCGGATACTCATGGCGCTGCAGGCGCGTCCGTTTCCCATGCCCGTGCTCATCGCCGACGCAGGCTTCATGTATGCCGCCAAAATGAGCGGTTACGCCTCCACCTATGATGTGTTCACGCCGGATGCCGGGGAGCTGGCCTTTCTGGCGGATGAAAAGGCGCCGCATCCGTTCTATACCCGCGGATTTCTCCTTTCGGAGGACAACAGGGCGGATGAACTGGCCCGAAAGGCGTGGGAACACGGCGACAGCGCAAGGATGCTGCTTGTCAAAGGTTCCTCAGACCTTATCATGAAGGAAGGACGGGAGGCAGGACGCGTGAGTGTGCCGTGTCTTCCCTTCATGGAGCCCGTAGGCGGGACGGGAGATCTCGTCACCGGGCTGCTCACGGCCTTTGCCGCATCGGGCAGACCTCTTGAGGAAGCCTGCCTGCTGGCTGCGCAGAGCGCCAGACTGGTGGGGCAGCTTGCCTGTCCGAATCCGGCTTCGTCCATCGCATCCTTCATGCCCTTTGTGGCGGACGGTGTGGCCGAAGCCCTGGAACGATTTTAAAACCTGTGCCTTCTGCACGGAGAACATATGGCGACATTCTGTCTGATGGACAAGACCAGAGGTGCCGGCTGAGCGGCAAAGACGGCTCCCGAGTTGCTGGAGCAGATTCTTTCCGACATGACGCCGCCGCCCGACAGGGAAGGGCGTATTCTGCACGGATTTTCCAACAATGAGGACGCCGTGCTCGTGAAGGCGCCTCCGGCGGGGCTTGTGCTGGTGCAGACCGTGGATATCCTCGGTCCCCTGGGCAACGACGCAAGGCTGTTCGGTCAGACGGCGGCGGCCAATGCGCTCTCCGACGTGTACGCCATGGGCGGCCGGCCCTGGTCGGTCATGAACATTGCGGCCTTTCCCTCTCCTTCGTCGGAGTCGGACACCCCGCTTTCCGTGCTGGCCGACATTCTGGCGGGGGCCATGGAAAAAGTGGCCGAGTCTGGCGCCGTGCTGGCCGGAGGCCATACGCTTGACGATGAATGGATAAAGTTCGGTCTGTCCGTCACCGGCGTCATCGACCCTGCGCATGTGGCCCGCAACGACGGACTTGAGGTCGGAGACGTGCTCATTCTTACCAAGCCCCTCGGCACGGGGGTG
>CAJJMX010000308.1 GCA_905192935.1 uncultured Mailhella sp. | reverse complement strand
GTCGAAGTCTCTGAACAATTTCAAGACGATACGCGATATTCTGGAACATCGTCAGCCTGAAACGCTGAGATTTTTCCTTTTGGGCAAGCACTATCGCAGCCCCATAGATTTCAGCTTTGAAGGGCTGGACGATGCCGAGCGCGCGCTCAAGCGCGTGTATGAATGTCTGCGTGACGTGCATGCCGCAGGCCTTCGCGAATCCTGGAAGAAGGGAGAGACCCCGGCTTCGGTGCTCGATGAATTCGACATGCTGGAAAAGGGCTTTTTCGAGGCCATGGACGATGATCTGAACACGGCCGGAGCGCTCGGTCATGTTTTCGGCATGGTCCGTCTCATGAACCGTATTCTGGAAGACAAGGGCCTGCGGAACAAGGAAGGCATACGGGCGCTTCTTGCGCGCTTCACGGCTCTGGCCGGAGTGTGGTCCGAGGTGCTCGGGGTCTTCGGACGGGAACCTTCGGAGTTTCTGGAAGAGCTGCGCGACACCCGTGCCGGGCGTGCCGGCATTGACGTGAACAAGGTTATGGAACTTATGGCGGAACGCGCCGAAGCCCGCGCCGCCAAGGACTTTGCCAGGTCCGACGCGACCCGTGACGCGCTTGCGGCCATGGGCATAGAAGTTCGCGATACGCCCTCGGGCGCGGTGTGGGATATCGCCTGACAGGCCGGAAGGCCGGGAAAAACGTGATGCGACTACGTTCCGTGATGGCCGCAGTCTGCATGGTCGGCGTGCTCTTGTCGCCCGTGCAGACGCAGGCGGCGCTTTTCGGGGACTTTACGCTTCAGGATGAAATGAAGATGGGCCGGGAATTTGAAGTCCTGGTCAAGTCCACCATGCCCATCATCGAGGACCCGGTGGTGCACGACTATGTGCAGGGCGTGGTGGACCGCATCGTCAAGACCCTTCCTCCGCAGCCGTACAAGTTTCCGGCCAATGTCGTTCTGCACAACTCGTTGAACGCCTTTGCCGCGCCCGGCGGCTTCGTCTTCGTGTTTTCAGGGCTCATCATGCATCTGAATCACGAATCCGAGCTTGCCGGCGTGCTTTCCCACGAAATAGCGCACGTCACGCAGCGTCACATCGCCGGACGCATGGAGCGGGGCAGAGTCATTTCCCTGGCGTCGCTTCTCGGCGTGGTGGCCGGCGTGGCCGCAGGTCTTGCCGGAGGCGGCAATGCCGGAGGCGCGGCCATGATGGGAAGCATGGCCGCCGGTTCTTCGGCCATGCTCAACTACAGCCGCCTCGACGAAGACGATGCCGACCGTTTCGGACTTCGGTATCTGGTGGCCGCGGGCTACAATCCTCAGGGACTCGGCAGGGCTTTCGAAGTGCTGAAATCGCAGGACTGGGGCGGCGGTTCGGCCGTTCCCACCTACCTTTCCACACACCCCGATCTTGATGTCCGCCTTTCCCGACTGCGGGCCGACATACAGACCATGCCTGCGGAGCTCAGGAACCGCAGGGAGGATGACGGCCGTTTTCTTCGCGTGAGGGCGCTGCTCTGGGCGCGGCACGGCGATGCCGCCCATGCGGAGCAGATTTTTGCGAGAGGCGGGGATAAGGATGCCGTCAGTCTCAGGGGCCGGGGCATGCTGGCGGCCAGACAGAACCGCGTCAAGGATGCCGAGGGCTTTTTCCAGTCGGCGCTGAAACTTGCTCCCGATGATGCGCTCATTCTTCGCGAGGCGGGAATTTTCGAGTATACCAAGGGCGGAGACATCAATCGTGCCCGCAGGTATCTTGAAAAGGCGCTTCGTCTGTATCCCGGCGATTTTTACGGGCTGTTCTTCTATGCCCGCATCCTCGACGATTCGGGAGACAGGGCCGGAGCCCAGCAGCGCTATCGTGAGGTGCTGCGCTTCGTGCCGGAAGACAGTGAAGTGCATACCTACTACGGCCGCTCCCTCGGTGCGGTCAACAGACTGAGCGAAGGCTATCTGCACCTTGCCTATGCGTCGCTTTATGTCAACGACGACCGCAGGGCGAAGAACTGGCTGGAAAAGGCAAAGACTGCGGCCCGCAGCCCGCAGGAAAAGAATGCCATAAAGGATTATGAGAAAAAGGCTGCGGAACGAGCCAAAATCATGAAAGAAGCCCGATAGGGCAGGAGACAGCGATGGAACTGAGAGGAACGACCATTCTTGCCGTGCGCAATGAACATGGCGTGGCCATAGGCGGCGACGGTCAGGTGACCATGGGGCAGAGCATGGTCATGAAGCATACGGCCAGAAAGGTACGCCGTCTTTATCGCGGACAGGTGGTGGCCGGATTCGCCGGAGCCACGGCGGACGCCTTTACGCTGTTTGAACGCTTTGAGGCCAAGCTCGAAGAGTCAGGCGGCAATCTTCTGCGGGCTGCCGTGGAAATGGCCAAGGACTGGCGTCAGGACAAGTTCCTGCGCAAGCTCGAAGCGCTGCTTCTTGTGGCCGACGCCGACAGAACGCTCATTCTTACCGGTACGGGCGACGTGGTGGAACCGGATGACGGCGTGGCCG
>CAJJMX010000307.1 GCA_905192935.1 uncultured Mailhella sp. | reverse complement strand
CGGACATTGTTCGGCAGCGTTTTTTGTATGCAGAGGGTGTCTCGGCAGAGCTTCTGCGCAGGCCCGTCCCCTTGAGAAGAGGCCGAGAGCAGGATTCTTGTCCGTACTCAGCCGAGCTGACGGATGGTCCTGGCCAGGGCAAGAATGGTATGCGCGTAGATGTCCATGGCGTTGTAGGACCGCAGTACCCGTGTCTGCTGAGATATGCTCAGGCCGGATTTCCATCCGTTGCGGCGAAGATAGTTGCTCAGACTGGCCACGGCGTCGTCGACGGTGAACAGATCGATGACGCCGTCGGCGTTGCCGTCCACGCCGTAGCGGGAAATGTTGCTGGGCATGAACTGGCACAGGCCCATGGCTCCGTAGACGGAGCCCTTGACCTTGAGCGGGTCGATGCCGTTGGCATAGCAGTAGGAGAGCAGCGCCTTGAGCTCCTTGTAGGCCCAGTCGGCCTTGACGGCCATTTTTTCCCGTATCCAGGGAATCTGCTGCTCGGAGCCCGGAAGCTTGCTCATGTATTCGGGAATGTCGGAGGGGTCTCTGGTCACGGACATGCTGGCAAGCATGTAGAAGGCGTTGTGCTTGCCGAGATAGCCGCCGAGTCTGGTTTCCACGAAAAGCAGCGCTGCGGCGACCTCGGAGGGAACCCCGTGGTTCAGTTCGGCTCTGGCGAAGGCCACGGCATGCTGATCGATGAAGTCACGGCATTTTTTTGCATTGGCCGTGGTGACCACGCCCTTGAACCAGGGGCCGGGGATGCCGAGCTTGGTCTTGAAGGCTTTTTGCGGCCGGGCCTTGGGCTTGGGAAGAAATTTGTTCGTGTAGAGCTCCCTGACCTTTATGCCCATGGGGACGGCAGAAGGAGGAGTGTCGAGCCCGGCAAAGAGCGCACCTGTGCGGGCAGGGTCCAGACCGTCCCGCTCCAGCCTTGCGGAAAGCTGCTGCCAGTCCTCATGCCAGGATGAGTGGCCGTACGGTGCCGAGACGGAACGGTTTTCCGTCGGACCGGACGGCGTTTGCGGGACGTTTTTGGAGCAGGCTGAAGCAGACAGGGCCAGAAGGCCAAGAAGAGCAATGACAAGGCGAGGTGAACGCATGGAAGAATCCTTTCCCTTCCGTTATAAGGACTTGCGTGTGGGGAAAGTCATTAAAGTCAGCTCATGCGGTCGTGTCAAGCCCGGGCAGAAGCACGATTTTCCGGACGGTGAAGAAGCTGCGGAAGAAGAAAGACAGGCGCTTCGCGGCGTTTCACAAGGACCGCGCAGAAGCGGAAAGTCTTTCTTCTCCTTCTTGTGGGGAGGGCTGATTTACGTTATACGGAAGACATCTGTCATGACAGCCCCGGGTTTTTTCATGAAAAACATATGCTTCGTTCTTTTTTTTCTTTTCGGTATTCTGGGACCGTCCTTTGTTGTTCCATGGGAGGCGCACGCAACGGCGTATGTTTCCGGTACGGGCAAGGTAGGTGCGGACTGGGAGGAGCGTTACGTCAAGGAGGCCCGCATCACCATAGAAAAGGGCGTGATCGGCGTCATGAGCGGTCTGCATTCTCCGGAGCAGCTGCGCGAATCCGTGGATTCCCTCTGCCGGACCTGGTCCAGCTGGGAGGATTCCAGACTGTTCATCCTTCAGGATGACCGGGACATCGACGTGTACGGCAATCTGTATTCACTCCGGGTGCTGTGCCGGACGCTGCGTCTGGCCGCCGGAGACTGGCATGCGGCCGAACAGAGCGCCCGTTCCGAGTCTACGCTGCAGAAGGCGCTATGGCTCGAGAAGGAAAGCAATCTGCTGGCCTCTCCCGTGGCGGAAATCATCAGGCATCAAAGTTACAGCGACTATCTGCCCCGCAGGGTGGAAATCATGCAGGAACAGTTTCCCTATGTGGATGAGTTTTACAATCTTCACTCGTTTCGTTCCGTGCTGCGCTGACGTTGCGGAACATGACAAGGCGGAATCATGAAAGGATTGAAACTGCACCATGTGGCCATGGCTGTCGCTGATCGCGAAGTTTATGAGAGAACGACGGCGTTCTATCGCGAGGTGCTCGGGCTGCCTTTGCTGCGCAGCTGGAAAAGCGGGCCGCGTCACGTCACCATGCTGGACTTCGGAAACAGCATTCTTGAGATCGTCTGCGGCGCGGAAGGCCGGGAGAACGGTCTGTTCTCGCATATTGCCGTAGCTCTCGAGCAGCCCGAAGATGTGGATGCCGCGCTTGAGCGCTGTGTCGCTGCAGGATGTACGCTTGTTCGTCCGGCCGGAGACGTAAGCGCCGAGGAGGAAGGGACGGGGAATCATTTCCGTTTCCGCAACGGCTTTTGCCGCGGCCTTGTCGGAGAAAGTCTTGAATTTTTCTGCGAATATTGAAGAGCGCCTGAGATAAGAAAAGACCGTCCCGCGGGAGCGCGGAACGGTCTTTTTTTATGCCGGTCACGGCAAAGGGAACGAAATTTTCGCGCCCTTGCCGAAGATGTTAGGCAATGCGCTGGATCCAGCC
>CAJJMX010000306.1 GCA_905192935.1 uncultured Mailhella sp. | reverse complement strand
TTTCCGGCTTCGGCTACATTCCCCTGTGCATCGCCGTGGTGCTGCTCGGCATATGCTGCACCAACTTCTCCAACTCCGTGGTGCTCGGTCTCGTGCTCACGCCCGTGCTGCTCGCCATGTGCAACGCCTTCGGCATGAACGCCGGGCCCCTCATGGCCTGCTTCATCTTCGCCGTGCTCATCGCCGCCTGCACTCCCGCGGCCTCGCCCTTCGCCGCCATACTCTTCGGCAACACCCAGTGGCTCTCCCCCAGGGAGATCGTCACCTACACCGTGTCCGCCTCGCTGCTCATCGTCGGCGTCATCATCGTCGTGGGCATCCCGGTATCCATGCTCATCTTCTGACCTTGTCCGGCGGACCAAGGATCCGCGTCATCCTCTGAACAAACGCTTTCCCCGCGAGGAAAGCCAACATGACCAAGGAGAATTCCATGAACAAGTACGACGTCATCATCGTGGGCGGCGGCCCTGCCGGCCTCACGGCTTCCATCTATGCCGTGCGCGCCAACATGAAGACCCTGGTGCTCGACAAGCTCGCCCCCGGCGGTCAGATCATCAACACCAACGAGATCGCCAACTACACCGGCTTCGGCACCATCAACGGCGCGGAACTCGCCATCAAGATGTTCGAGCACTCCCAGGAAGTGGGCGCGGAATTCGACTACAAGACCGTGACCGCCATCGTGGACGAGGGCGACGTGAAGAAGGTCGTCTGCCTTGAGGACGACGCCGTGTACGAAGCCTCGGCCGTCATCATCGCCACGGGCACCCGTCCCCGCCGTCTGCACATCCCCGGCGAAGAATCCTTCACCGGCGCGGGCATCAGCTGGTGCGCCATCTGCGACGGCGCCCAGTACCGCGGCAAGGATGTGGTGGTCATTGGCGGCGGCAACTCCGCCGTGGAGGAATCCATCTATCTTGCCGGCATCGTGAACAGGCTCACCATCGTGACCATGTTCGACCTCACGGCCGACCCCATCGCCTGCGACAAGCTGCGCGCCATGGAAAACGTCACCATCTACCCCTATCAGGACGTGCTGGAATTTCTGGGCGACGGCAAGCTTGAAGGCGTGCGCTTCAAGTCCACCAAGGAAGACGCCACGGAACGCACCGTCACCTGCGACGGCGTGTTCGAATACATAGGCCTCGAACCCACCGCCTCCTTCTGCGCCGACCTCGGCATACTCGACCGTACCGGCTGCATCGTGACCGACGCCGCCATGGCCACGTCCCGCCCCGGCATCTTCGCCGCCGGCGACATCATCGTGAAGGGCCTGCGTCAGGTGGCCACGGCCTGCGGCGACGGCGCCATAGCCGCCAACTCCGCTTCCAAATATGTTGAAAAGCTGAGAGGATAGTTTCCTCTTTCCGGCACAGGCCCCGCAAAACAAGAACCATCATCTTCAAGGAGTCATCCCATGATCACGGAAATCGATACCGCCGCCTACGACAGCATGGACAAATCCGGCGTCATGCTGGTGGAATTCTATTCCAAGACCTGCGGCCCCTGCAAAATGCTCTCCTTCGTCCTCAAGGACATCAGCAAGAACGATCCCGACTTCCGCATCTTCACCGTGGACTTCGACGCCAACCAGGACCTCAAGGAACGCTGCGGCGTGAAGGGCTTCCCCACCATGCTCTTCATGAAGGACGGCGTGGAAGTCTCCCGCCTCGAAGGCCTCAAGCAGAAGCCCGCCATCGTTCAGGAAATCGAAAAGCTCAAAGCCTAAGTTCCTCATATCCAACACGTAGAACGCCGAAAGGAGTCCAGTCATGAGCAGTAAAGTGATGCACACCTACAACGATCACCTCATTACTCGCCAGAATCGCGCCGAGAAGGAATTCCTTGCCGCCTTTGAAGCGGAAAAGCCCTCGCTCGAAAACGCCCATGTTCTGGTCAACCCCTACTTCATCAACCCGCTCTGCGCGCTGATCCTCTTCAAGAGCGAAAAGCCCGCCACCGCCACCATGACCATCCACGGCAAGCGCAACGACCGTGAAAACATCGTGCACACCTTCCCCGAAGGCACCGATCACTTCATTCCGGTCATCGGCCTCTACGAAGGCATGGCCACCCGCGTGACCGTGGAACTTTCCACCGGCGAAAAGAACACCTTCGCCATCGAGTCCCAGCCCCTGCCCGAAGACGTGTGCCGCTGCCGCAACATCAACACGTCCATGGACTACTTCGGCAACAACTTCATGTTCCTCACCCCGGCCGGCAAGAACCTGCCCACCGCCTACGACTACATGGGCGACATCCGCTGGCTGCTCACCGAAAACACCATGTTCGACATCAAGCGCGTGAAGAACGGCAACATCATGACCGGTTCCCACCGCTTCTGCCACATGCCCTACTGCTCCACGGGCCTCATCGAACTGAACCTGCTCGGCAAGGTCTACAAGGAATTCCGCATGCCGGGCAACTATCACCATGACCACTTCGAAATGCCCGACGGCGACATTCTCGCCCTCACCCATGACTTCACCACGAGCACCGTG
>CAJJMX010000305.1 GCA_905192935.1 uncultured Mailhella sp. | reverse complement strand
CGATGAAGGCCGTGCGTGAGGGCTACGACGCCATCAAGATCGACTTCTTCACCTTTGCCGAGGACGGACACCGCCTGAGAGCCGAAGAAACGACCCGCATACTCACGCCGAAAAACTACGACATGATAAGGCGCCGTCTCTCGGCCGTGCGCGAGGCCGTCGGCGAGGGCGTGGACATCATCATGGAAAACCACTCCTACATCGACGCCCAGGGAGCGGTCCAGCTCGGACATCTGGCCGAAGAGTACGGCGTGCTCTATTTCGAGGAGCCCTGCACCCCCACGCCCAAGATGAACAAGTTCGTGGCCGACCGCATCCGCGTGCCCGTCAGTCAGGGAGAACGCATCTATACCCGCTGGGGCTACGCGCCCTACTTCGAAGACGGATCCATCCAGCTCATCCAGCCCGACATCGGAAACTGCGGCGGCATAACGGAAACGAAGAAGGTCTGCGATCTTGCCCACATCTACGACGTGGGCGTGCAGGCCCACGTATGCGCCTCCCCGCTCTCCACCGCTGCGGCGCTTCATCTGGAAGCGGCCATACCCAACTTCACCATCCACGAGCAGCATGTCTACTGCCGCTACGACTACAACCGCAGACTCTGCATCCACGACTATCAGCCCGTGAACGGGCAGTTCACCGTTCCCGATCTGCCGGGACTCGGAAACGAACTTTCCGACTACTGCTTCGAACACGGCGAAGTCGTCACGATCCGCTGATCTCGACCTGTCCGGCCGCAGAAGAGCGCATCTTCTGAGCACGCCACGGGCCCCGGTTTCTTCCGGGGCTCGTTTTTTATCCCGAAAACGGCTGCTTCTGCCGAAGAAAAGCACCGTTTCGAAGCCGGCGACTTCTTGCCCGCCGATCTTTCCTGCTCCGGCCTTCATCTCTTCCTCATCCTGCGCGCCGCCCGGTCTTGGGCGTCCGTTCCGCTTGCAAGTCGTCATCCGAACAGGTATGAAAAGAAGGAACGGTCTGACGTTTCCGCTTCAAATCCGGACCTTCCCGAACTTCCGCGAGTCGGGGACATGCCGTCCGGGCCTTTTGAAAAAATCCTGTTCCGAGTCCGGAAAGACGGCCGTTCCAGCCTCTGCCGGAACAGCAGACGCGGGAGCGTCCAACCGTTCTGCGATCAGCTTTTACCGCTGCCACGGAGGCAAATGTGACCCTTTCCTTTCAGGAAGCGGCCCGTCGCATGAAAAACGGCGGACTCATCCTCTATCCCACAGAAACCTTTTTCGGCATAGGATGCCGGGCCGACGACGCCGACGCCGTACGACGCGTGTTCCTGTGCAAGAAGCGTTCCCTTTCCATGCCCCTGCCCGTCATTCTGGGCAGTCAACAGCAGCTTGAGCTTGCCGCCGTTCAGGAAAAATGTCCTGCCGGCGACATCGCGGCGCTTTCCTCCTTCTGGCCGGGTCCTCTCACCCTGCTTCTTCCTGCAAGGAAGGAACTTCCCGAGATCCTGACCGGGGGCACCGGAAAGATAGCCGTCCGGGTGAGCTCCCATCCCTCAGCCCGCGCTCTGGCCGACGCCTGCGGCTTTCCCATCGTCTCGAGCAGCGCCAACATCAGCGGCAGACCGGCCGTCACCGCCGCCGCGGAACTCGACCCGGAACTTCTTCTGTTCCTCGATCCCACCATCGACGGCGTCCTCGACGAGCCCCCCGCTCCCGGCGGCGGTGAAGCCAGCACCATCGTGGAGCCTCTGGGGGATCATCGTCTGCGCCTCCTGCGCGAAGGCGCGCTCTGCCTTTCCAGACTTGAACAGGCCGGGTTCACCATTGTGACTTCATCCCCTTCCGAGGTTCATGCATGAATCATCCCCGCTACTGCCCGTCCTGCGGCACGCTCGTGGTCCGCTACAGCAATCCCCTGCCCACCGCCGACGTCGTCATCCATGACGACTCGCGCGGCATCGTTCTCATCCGACGCAGGAATCCTCCTCTCGGCATGGCCCTGCCCGGCGGATTCATCGAGGAAGGCGAAAGCGCCGAACACGCCGCCGTACGTGAAATGAAGGAAGAGACGGGACTCGACATCATTCTGGAAGGCGTTCTCGGCGTGTATTCCTGGCCCCTGCGCGACATGCGCTGCCATACGCTCACCACCGTATTCGTGGGCCGCAGCGATCACCCCGAAGCGCTCCTTGCAGGCGACGATGCCGAAAACGCCGCCTTCTATCCTCTGGACGCTCTTCCCGGGCCTCTCTGCTTCGATCACGCCCGCATCATCGCCCACTTCCGGGACTGGAAGGAAGGACGGCGGCCGCTTCTGCCCTGCGCCGAAGACCCCTCTCTCGAATACGGCGACATCCCCTATACCCGACCCTTCTAGCCACGGAGAAATCATGTTCCACTACGGCCGCACCTCAGGCGACGAACAGGATGTCTGGCTCAAGGAGCATTTCTGCAGCCGCACCGCAGGCGCGGAATTCATGCTGCCATGGACCATAGACACCTGGTTCAATACCGTAAGCGCGCTGAAATCGCTCTTCACTGCCGCAGAGCTCAAA
>CAJJMX010000304.1 GCA_905192935.1 uncultured Mailhella sp. | reverse complement strand
GGATCCCTATGAAAAAAGCTATCAAGCTGTCGATAGCATTTTTTCTGGCGCTCGGCACCATGATCTCCTTATCGAATCGTCCAAGTAGAGCTGCTCGAATCCTGCTTGAAAACGACGATCAGCATTGCGGCATAAGTCAGCATTTTGAAGCCGCCTGGAATCTCCTTGCCTCTGCGACAGAAAAGTATGAACAAACCGCAAAAACGGAAATCTGAGCGCGTCGTTCAGCATGTTGAACATCAGGTTCACTACCAGGGGCCCATACCTCCACCTGCCATTATGGAACAGATGGAAAAACTGCTTCCCGGAGCTGCCGATCGTATTTTCGTGATGGCAGAAAAAGACCAGGATGCTCAAATTGCAAAGCTGGAGAGACGTGATTCCAACATGGCCATGATTGCCAGAAGCGAACATACAGAAAACATGACTGCTCTCTGGATGGCCTTTGTCGTGTGTCTTGTCTTTGTTGTCTGCGGAACCTTCCTGGTCATCAATGGATACGAAAAAACAGGCGCCGCTCTGATCGGCACGACGCTGCTCGGCGTGATCACGTCGTTCCTGTCCAGAAGAAGACTACCCCCGAACAAGCATGAATAACCGCAAGCCCCGTCTGCCATGCTGCAGAACGGGGCTTTTTTGTTGTTGCCGTCGGCAAGTATCGCCGCACGGCTAAAGTGGAAAAAGCTCCCCTGCAAAAAACAGAAAAAAACGACACGAGCCCTGACCGGCTGAACGAGTCGAAAATCATGGGCCGTCTGAGCTCCCGGCGGCTACGTTGAAACTCCGCTCCTCCCCTCTCAGCCTTCTTCGCTCCCGAATGTTCGATCGGAATCTCCGGGGCTCTCCGACAATCTCTCAATCACTCAAGGCATTGCCTTCCAGGGAGTCTCCTCCGTGAAAAACATTCAGGACACAAAAAAAAGACCATGCCGCAATGACATGGTCTCTGAAATTCATGGTGGGTCGTGCGCGATTCGAACGCGCGACTCTCTGCTTAAAAGGCAGGTACTCTACCTACTGAGTTAACGACCCTTCCGGTCGAAAAGACATAGCTCCATCAGGGGTGTTAGTCAAGCAAAAAAAGCCCGATGTCTCAATCAATCCGCTTCAGGGTCAGGGGAATGACGTGCAGCGCGCGGGATATCTCGTCGGTGCTGCCGAGCTTCCATTCCCAGGAGCCGTCGGGCCAGCCCGCACGGCGGGCCAGTTCTGCGGTCACGCCCTTGATGTCGATGACGGGATGACGCAGAAACACGGCGGGCAGACCGTGGGTGAGATTGCAGGCGAGGCAGGCGTCGCCGCGCTGATGCAGCTCGAACAGGAAATCGAGCTTCCTGTCCGACGCGGAAAGCAGCGCCAGGCGGATGTCGTAGGCGCCTTCTTCCGGATCGCCGAACAGCGCTTCGAAGAACTGGTCGGTGCGTTCAGGAGGAAACACTTCGTTCAGACATTCAGGGGTGAAGATCTCTTCATAGCTGGGCATCGGGCCTCTCCTTGCAATTCACGGTTGCGCGCATGCGCGCGTCTCTTCGGTTATATCCTCCCCGCCGCCGGACGGCAAGGAAGAAAAATTTTCGCGCTGAAAACCTGTTCCGCGCCGGGCAGGCGGGATGTCCTCTTCCGAGCCCCCTGCGACCGGAGGCCTTCTTCTCCGGCATCCCGCATCCTCCGAGCCGCGCCGTCCTTCATCCTGCAAAAGACCCGGAGCCGCCCTTCCGGCACGCTCTCCTCTTCCCGGTTCCGCGTCGGGACCGCCGCGTGAGATCCCGTCGCGTGGGGTCCCGTCGCCCTCCTTCAGAAGGCCCGGCGTTCCGTCTCCCCGTTTCAGCTCTCCCTGCCTTCCGCGCTCTTGTCATCCACGCCGTCGAGCAGCCGTTCAAGGTCGCCTTCGCTCATGCCGGAAACATCGCTTGTCGCGCGCATCACGCGCCCTGCCTCCATGACGGCCAGAAACGAGGCCAGCCGCAGGCTCTGGGCGAGCCCGTGCGACACCATGATGACGGGAAGATGTTCGGAGAGCGAGAGCAGAAGCTCCTCCACGCGGCGGGAGGCATGCACGTCGAGCGAGGCCGTGGGCTCGTCGAGCAGCAGCACGTCCGGCTCGAGCGCGAGGGCCCGGGCGAGGCACAGCCGCTGCTGCTGGCCGCCGGAAAGTCTTTCGGCGCTCATGCTGAGACGGTCCTTCACTTCGTTCCACAGATCGGCCTGCACGAGGGCTTCGCGCACCCTGTCCTCGAGCTCGGAACGCGGACAGCCCGCGGCCACGGAAAGCGGCATGGCCACGTTGGAAAACACGCTCACGGGAAAGACCTGCGGCGTCTGGAACACCATGCCCACGCGGCGGCGAAGCTCGGGCAGGGACACAGCGTCCGCGCCGCGGCCGGGAAAGACTTCAAGCGTGCCCCGCTTCGTGAGAAGTTCCACCTGCCCTTCGGTGCGGCATCCGGGCACTTCCTCGTTGAGGCGGTTCACGGCGCGCAGAAGCGTGTTCTTGCCCGAGCCCGAGCGGCCCACAAGCACGGCT
>CAJJMX010000303.1 GCA_905192935.1 uncultured Mailhella sp. | reverse complement strand
GCCGCCGCGCTTGCCGCCTACGCAGGCATAGCGTTCTGCTTAGGTCCCATGGAAGGACTGCCCGAACAGGGACAGCGGGCCATCGCCCTCATGACAGCGGCCGTCATCATCTGGGTGACGGAAGCTCTGCCGCTGACCGTCGCGGCAATGATGCTGGTCATGGTACAGCCTCTGGCCGGAACGGCCACACTCAACGACTCGCTGCGCGATTTCGCCAACCCTGTGGTTTTCTTTGTGTTCGGCATGTTCTGCTTCACCTACGCGTTTACGCGAACCGGGCTTTCCGAACGTGTGGCGCTGTGGATTTCCCGCATGGCGGGAGGAAGTCCCTCCCGTCTTGTGTTCTGCTTCATCGCGGGCGGCACGCTACTCTCCACGGTCATGGCCGACGTGCCGGTGGTCATCATGCTCGCGCCCATCGCCCTCAAAATCGTGGAACAGAACGGCTGCATGCGCCTGAACAGCAACTTCGCAAGGGCTCTCATGATAGGCCTTCCCATGGGCATTCTCATCGGCGGCATCGCCACGCCTACGGGCTCCTCGTCCAACATCCTTACCATGCAGTTTCTTCAGGACATGGCCGGAGTCGGCATCAGTTTCGCCCAATGGACGGCCATCGGACTGCCCGTGGCGCTCGTGCTCATCCCCACCGTATGGTTCGCCATGATCAAAATCTTCCCTCCGGAACTCGACTCTCTGGAAGGCACGGAAGATTTCGAAGAAGAATGGAAAAAGCTCGGTCCCATGAGTCGCGACGAGAAGAAATTCGCCATCTTCATTCTGGTGAACATGGTTCTGTGGTTCACCGACAGCATCCATCACATACCTGTTCCCATCCTCGCCGTACTCGGCGGCACAGCGCTGTTCGTGCCGGGCATCAGCCTGCTGAACTGGGAATATGCCGGTCCTCGGGTGAGCTGGGACGTCCTCACACTGCTTGGCGCGGCCTGCTCGCTCAGCATGTCCCTCTGGAACACCGGAGCGGCGGCCTGGGTGGGGAACTTCCTGCTCGGCGATCTTCTGTCACTGCCGCTCTGGCTGCTCATGCTGGTGGTGGGCTTCTTCACCATGTGGATACACCTGCTCGTGCCCATTTCCACGCCGCTTATCGCGGTGTTCATGCCCATGGTCATCGCTCTTGCCCAAAGCAAAGGCATTAATCCCGCCACGCTGGCGCTGCCCATGGGATTTTTGGCCACGGCCTCCTTCGTGCTGGTCATCGACGCCGTTCAGCTCGTAACCTATCAGTACGGCTACTACTCCATGAGAGACTGGCTCAAGGCCGGTGTCGCCATATCCTTCATCTGGATACCGCTCTGCGTGTTCAGCGTTCTGCTCATAGGCGGAAACATACTCGGCCTGTATTAGGCAAACACCGACGGGGAAAGGTTCTCTGAATCTTTCTCCGTCGTCTCCCGAACAGTCACAGGAAATACATAAATCGAGCCGATTCCCCTCGTCAGAAGTATGCGGAAGAAGACGTCAGGCCGGAGTCCGGGCACAGACGACATGCTCGTCAGCGTCCGGGTCCGGCCGGGCTTTTTTCGAAAACATGCCGTACACCGGAAAGGATGCCGTACCGTCCAGTCCCTTGATAAGAATTTCCACCAGATAAATCTCTCAACGTTCCCGCAGAAGCGTCGTCCGAGCAGCATTATGTCTCGGTATTCTTTCTCCGCACCCGTATGGTGTTGGGGTGTAAGTTGAGCAGCGCCGCCGCGCCGTTCTCCCCGCTGATGCGTCCGCTCGTGTAGGCAAGAGCGTCATCAATGTAGCAGTCCGTCACTTCTCTGAGCGAGGGCCACAGTTTGGTGCGGAAAAGTCCGCCCAGCTTCACGGGACCGCGCCACGGGCCCGCCTGCCCGTCGGCGACCGATACTCCTTCCAACGAAGCGACCTGCCCGGGAATCTCGACATCCGCCTCTTCAAGCAGCGCTTCCATCTCGGAAGTCAGGATATCGTCAATCTGATCGGGCTGCCCTATGCTTCGTACCAGCAGCCTTTCCATGAGATGTTCGAGCTCCCGCACGTTGCCGGGCCAGTCGTAACGACAGAGCTTCTCTATCTGTTCCGGGGTAAGCGTGGGAGCGTCCATGCCCATGCGTTCCGCCTTCTCTCTGAGGAAAAACTGCGCCAGCGTGGGGATGTCTATCCTGTGTGCACGCAGCGGCGGTATCTCGAGCACGCAGATGTTGAGCCTGTACCAGAGGTCCTTGCGGAACCTGCCCTCGCGCACAAGTCTGCGCATGTCGCAGTTGGTGGCGGCAATGATGCGGATGTCCAGCGAAACGGCGTGAGGACTGCCTACGCGGCGAATCTCGCGCTGGTCCAGCACGCGCAGCAGTCTGGCCTGCTGGGCAAGGGGCAGTTCGCCAATCTCGTCAAGGAAGATGGTGCCGCCGTTGGCACTTTCGAAGCATCCGCGCCGGTCCCTGTCCGCACCGGTGAAGGCTCCCTTGGCATATCCGAAAAGCTCGCTGTCCACCAGCTGCTCGCTTATAGCCCCGCAGTTGACCTTGATGAAA
>CAJJMX010000302.1 GCA_905192935.1 uncultured Mailhella sp. | reverse complement strand
CAACCATGGACATCATCGCCCTGAACAACAAAAACTGGGAAGAAAAGGTCCGTCAGAAGAATCCCTGGACCGTCCCCGTAGACGACGAGGTCATCCATAACGCGAGGCTCGGCAACTGGTGCATTCTGCTCACCGCGCAGAAGCCCGTGCCCGGCGCATGGTTTCCGCCCGTGAAGGGCAGGAAGATCCTGTGCCTTGCCGCAGGCGGCGGACAGCAGGGTCCCGTGCTTGCGGCGGCCGGGGCCGACGTGACCGTGCTGGACATCTCCGAAGCCCAGCTCGAACAGGATCGCTCCGTGGCGCGTCGGGAGCATCTGGAACTCGCCACCGTGCGTTCCAGCATGACCGATCTTTCCATGTTCAAGAACGAAAGCTTCGACATCATCGTGCATCCGGTGTCCAACGTGTTCATCCCGCACATACAGCCGGTGTGGAACGAGGCCTTCCGCGTGCTGAAAAAGGGCGGCGTGCTCATGAGCGGCTTCATGAATCCGGTCTTCTACATGTTCGACGAAAAGCTGGAAGCCGACGGCGTGCTTCAGGTGAAGTATCCCCTGCCCTACTCCGATCTCGACTACCTGTCCAAGGAAGAGCTGGAACGCAAGGGCGACGCCGTGGAATTCGGCCACTCCCTCACGGAGCAGATACAGGGCCAGATAGACGCCGGTTTCATCATCACCGGCTTTTATGAGGACAGCTTCGGCGGGGAACGCCTGCTCGACAGGTTCTGCCCCTCGTTTGCGGCCACCAGAGCCGTCAAGCCGTAACCTTTCGATCATTCAACACAAAGGCCGCCTTCCCGGAACAAGGGAAAGCGGCCTGTTTTTTTTGCCAGACACAGACGCACGAGTACCCCGCACGCCCGTTTGCTCCGGACACGCTGTACGGACGCGAGACTTGCACGACGAGGGCTGCGCTTAACGGCGGGAATGAATCCCGCCTACTTGCGGTCGTCGGCCGGGCTCCTGACGTCGCCCGGGG
This sequence comes from uncultured Mailhella sp., assembly GCA_905192935.1. Lineage (GTDB taxonomy): Bacteria > Desulfobacterota > Desulfovibrionia > Desulfovibrionales > Desulfovibrionaceae > Mailhella. The sequence goes on along the minus strand of CAJJMX010000302.1, from coordinate 1,550 downwards.
CCCTAGAGCGTTGAGAGACGGTTGACCGTTGCAAACGCAAGCTTCTCCGAGCTTTGATAGTCGGCTTTCCGCTGCAAACGAAGGCCCGCTGGGATGGTGAGAAGCGACTGTCTGCTTTCAACGACGGTTTTCCAGAGCTTTGGACTTCCCTCTCCCTTAAAAATCCGGAAAACCCTTCCAACAACACCGATGTGACCGCGAAAGCGGGAACATCGGTCGGCCACCGTGGGCGGGTGCGGCAGCACACGCCCACACTGCCTTGGCAGCCCGAAACGCACACGCCTAGACTTCCGGCTTTCGCGTGACTCCCCTGTCCTTCCCGTTCAGCGCCGGACTCCCGTGTTCTCCCCATCTTCGATAAAAAGCTGAAAGAACCAGGGGGGCGCGGGGGGAATTATTTCCCCCGCATTGCCTTTTACGGGGTCCGGGGCGGAGCCACGCCTGCCTTTCCTGCGTTTCCTGCCTTTCAGCGTCTTCCCATCTGGGAGAGGAAGAGGCCTGCGAGGGTAAGGACGGTGCCTATGGCGGAGAGCCAGGTCAAGGGCTCATGGAGGACGACGACGGAGACGGCGACGGTGATGACGGGGACGAGGTAGATGTAGAGGCTTGCGCAGACGGTTCCCACGGCACGGACGGCGACGTTCCAGGTAGTGAAGCACAGTGCGGAGGCCACGAGGCCGAGGAAGAGCATATTGGCGAGGTTGGCGGGACGCAGGAGTCTTTCCATGTTCCAGTCGAAGCCGAAGAAGGCCATGAAGGGAAGCATGAACAGAAGGCCCCAGGCGAAGGTGGCGCGGGTGATCTGGAGGGAGGAGACACCCCATGTACCCATGATGCTGGTAAGGCAGGCGTAGAAGGCCCACACGAGCCCGGCGGTCACGGCGAGCAGGTCGCCCACGGGATTCAGGGCGAGGCGAGCGCCGTTAAAGCTGATGCAGGAGATACCGGTCATGGCCACAATGAATCCGAGATAGAAGCTGCCCCCCAGTCTTTCGCCGCTGCGGAAGACGTAGCGGGCGACGAGCGCGGTAAAAAGCGGCGTTGCGGTAAGAATCACGGCCACGTTGGACGCCATGGTATGGTCGAGCGCGATGTTTTCCAGAAGGTAGTACAGACAGATGCCGCAAAGTCCGGCGGCAGCGACAATGGCGTGACGGCGCAGGGTCATGCCGGGCAGGCGGCCGGGGGCGGCGAGGTACAGGGCGCAGAAGGCCATGACGAAGCGCAGGAACAGGATCTCCACGGCCTGAAAATCCCGGAGCAGCACCTTGGTGCACACGAAGGTGACGCCCCAGACGGCGACGGTGAAAAGCGCCGCAGCATGACCGACGGCAGATGTGGACAGATTCATGGAAAACTCACTATGGGCAGACGGAACAGACAGAAACCCGAAACGGGCCGACCGACGCCAAAGGTAGCACAACAGGCCGTCAGTGCAAGCTGTTGTTACATGACGCCCGAGTACCCCGCCACGCCCGTTTGCTCCGGACACGCTGTACGGACGCGAGACTCGTCGGACGGCGGCTGCGCGTAGCGGCCGGTGTGCGCCG
>CAJJMX010000301.1 GCA_905192935.1 uncultured Mailhella sp. | reverse complement strand
TGGCCGGCGTGCAGGGGGGCGCCACGGCCCTGCCCCTCGCCGTGGATTCCATGCCGGACTTCAAGGCCTTCGAAATCCTGGAAATCATGCCGAGCCGTCTCGTCCTCGAGGCCGACGCCCTCACCGAGCGCGTGGTTCCTCTCGAAAACAAGATGCTGCCTCTGCCCGAGGATTCGCCGTATCTCATTTCCCACGCCATTCTCGAACCCTCCTTCGTCACGGTGAAGGGCCCGGAAACGCAGGTCAATTCGCTCGACAGGCTCATCGTCGTGTACGATCCCACGAAGAACGCCAGTGAAGGTCCGCACGAAGCCAACGTGGCCATCGTGGCGCCTCCGCAGGTGGAGATCACGCCGCCCGTCACCACGCTGCGCTACTCTCTGGATCTCAAGACCAAGAACGTCACGCTCACGAGAGACATACAGCTCGACAACGAAGATGAAGGGTACAGCGTGCGCCCCGCCTCGGCCAAGGTGGAGATCTCCGTGCCCGAAGCTCTGGTGGAGGACCGCGACTACCTCGATGCCGTGCGCGTCATCGTGCGCCAGCCTTCGAACTTCATGCCCGGCGACAGTGCGGAAGTCACGCCCATAGTCATGCTGCCCTCGGGCTCCGGACTTCTTTCCATCGAACCGCCCACCGTCATGCTCTACAGCCGCACGGACATCGATCCCGAAAGCCGGGCATGGGCCCCGGCGGAAAGCATATTCTCGCTGCCTTCCAGCAACTTCGGCATGAAGCTGCCCGACCAGCATGTGTCCGGCAACTTTTCGCTGAGCGACATCAATCTGCCGTCGTCTTCCCTGCCGCAGCCCAACGACCTCAAAGTACCGCCTGCGCTCTCCGGCGACGAGCAGAAAAAAAACGAGCCCGACAACGCAGCGCCCTCGGCCGCCGCAACGGCAAAAAGCGGCGCCGGCCGATCTTCCGCAGCCGCCGTTCCGCCCATCGACACGAAAGCCGCTGCGTCCGCTCAGAAGGAAGGAGCGCCTTCCTCCGCAACCGTACCTCAGGAAACACAGGATTAGTCATGTCTGAACGTCTTTTTGGAACCGACGGCCTGCGCGGCCGGGTCAACACCTATCCTCTCACGGCCGAAATGGCTCTGCGTCTGGGTCTTGCCGCAGGCACCGTGTTCCGCTCCGACGAGTGCCGCCGCAAGGTCATCATCGGCAAGGACACGCGTCTTTCCGGCTACATGTTCGAGTCTGCCCTCACCGCTGGTCTGTGCGCCTCCGGCATGGACGTGTATCAGGTAGGACCGCTGCCCACGCCCGCCATCGCCTTTCTCACCCGCAACATGCGGGCCGACTTCGGCGTGGTCATTTCCGCCTCGCACAATCCCTATCACGACAACGGCATCAAGTTCTTCGACCGCGAGGGATTCAAGCTTCCCGACGAGGTGGAAGACAAGATGTCCGAACTCATCCTCGACAAGGACTACGAATGGGATTACCCCGCCTCCAACAAGGTGGGACGCGCCTACCGCATCGTGGACGCCTCGGGCCGCTACATCGTGTATCTGAAGAGCAGCTTTCCCCAGCAGCTCACCCTCGACGGCCTGCGCGTGGTCATCGACTGCGCCAACGGCGCCAATTACAAAGTGGCGCCTCTCGCGCTCGAGGAGCTCGGTGCGGAAGTGTTCCGCCTCGGCACCTCGCCCGACGGTCTCAACATCAACTATCAGTGCGGCTCTCTCCATCCCGAGAACCTTCAGGCCAAGGTGCGCGAAGTGCGCGCCGACGTGGGACTCGCCCTCGACGGCGACGCCGACCGCCTGCTCGTGGTGGACGAAAAGGGCCGCCTGCTCGACGGCGACCAGATCATGGCCATCTGCGCCGACGATCTCATGAAGAAGGGCAAGCTCAACAACAACCTTCTCGTGGGCACCGTCATGAGCAACATGGCTCTTGAAGTGTTCATGAAGGAACGCGGCGGTCAGCTCCTCCGCACCAAGGTGGGCGACCGTTACGTCATCGAGGCCATGCGTCAGCATAACGCCATGCTCGGCGGCGAACAGTCCGGTCATCTCATTTTTCGCGAATACGGCACCACGGGCGACGGTCTTCTGGCCGCGCTCCAGATACTGCGGATCATGCGCGAAAGCGGCCGTCCCCTGTCCGAGCTCGCCGACCGCCTGAAGCTCTATCCGCAGAAGCTCGTCAACGTCCACATTTCCCGCAAGGTGCCTTTTGAGCAGTGCGAAAAGCTCATGGCCGCACAAAAGGAAATCGAGGAGACGCTCGGTTCCCGCGGCCGCGTTCTGCTGCGTTACTCGGGCACCGAAAACCTCTGCCGCGTCATGGTCGAGGGTCAGGACGAGGACTTTGTCCGCCGCGCCGCCCGCCGTCTGGCCGACGTAGCCGCCGAAGAACTCCGCTGATCTTTCCGCCACGGCACGGGACCACTCCGTGCCGTGGCCCGTTTTTGTCTTATGTACGACGCACTCGAAACCGCCGCGAGGGTATACCATGGCTTTTGAAATAAAACAGCAGTTCAAACTGAGCCAGCAGCTCCACATGACGCCCATG
>CAJJMX010000300.1 GCA_905192935.1 uncultured Mailhella sp. | reverse complement strand
TATGCCTTTGCCGGGTTCCATCGCCGTTTCATGCGCGGTCGCGTGACCCTCATCGGATGTCCCAAGCTTGACGGAGTGAACTATGCTGAAAAGCTCGGTGAGATTCTGCGGGGCAATGCCGTGCGCAGCGTGACCGTGGTGCGCATGGACGTGCCCTGCTGCGGCGGCATGGAACACGCCGTGCGTGAAGCCGTGGTCCGCTCGGGGCGCAACGTGCCCTGCGAAGTGGTGACCATAGGCAGAAACGGCGAAATTCTGGCCGAAGCTCCCGCGGCCCCGGCAGGACCGATGCTGCGTCCGCTCAACTAGATCCGACAGAATCATTTTTTGAGGGAAAACGGCGTGCTGATGACAAGAGACGCACGTCGTTTTCCCTTTTTAACGTCGAAGGCGCCTCCTTGACAGGAGCTTGGAACGTTTAGGCCTCTCGTGGGGACGAAGCAGGTCTGCGGCATCGCAGACATCCGCTTTCATGCGCTTGCGGCATGTCCTGACAGGACATGAAATCATGGATGCCGGGACAGTACGGAAGTATGTTTTTTCAAGTAACGGTTGAACTTTTCCTCCGCTCCGGAAAGATGCCGTCCGCCGGAGATATATGTAACGGAGAGTCTCCGGGCAGGATTATTTGTCCGCGGGGGCGAGTCCCTTGCATGCGGCGGATCGTGCGGCATGCCTGATGACTTCCGTTTCTGCAGTGTCCGACGCGGTACGCCCGGGAACAAAATCCGGGCTGAGTCAACGCCATGAGAGCCTTGAGAAATAACGGCAGGCGTCTTGACAGGTAGCACCTTTTTAAAATAGGTGTTACTTCCGTCAATGAGGAGAGAATGACCATGAATGCTTTCAGAAAATTGTTCCGCACGGCGGCGGGCTGCGTCCTTGCGCTTGCTCTGGCGTGTCTTCCGGCGGCAACGGCCGTTGCCGCTCCGGCGATATCCTTTACCGACATTGCCGGACGCAAGGTGGAGCTGGACAATCTGCCGAAAACCTTTGTCGTGGCCAATTACATTGCGAATTTTCTGATGGTGGGCGGGGCGGAAAGCCTGAACAAGGTGGTGGGCATGACCTTCGACGGCTGGGAGGATACCCGCTACGGAGAATATGTCGTCTATACGGAAGCGTTTCCCCGGCTGAAGACCATTCCGAGCATCGGCGGATATCATGACGATGTTCTTGACTCTGAAAAAATTCTGGCCCTTCATCCGGACGTCCTTCTGGTGGGACGTTCCCAGTTCGCGGACAACAATCAGAAGATAGATATCTTTGAAAAGGCGGGCATTGCTGTCGTTGTTCTCGACTATCATGCCATGAAGGTGGAAAACCACACGAAAAGCACCATGATTCTCGGACAGCTTCTCGGAAGGGAAGACGTGGCCGGCGAGCAGTGCGAGGCCTACGCCTCCGCCCTTGAAGACGTGTATGCCAGGATCGCGGCCCTTCCCGATTCCGCCAGGCACAGGAAGGTTTACATGGAACTGGGGAACAAGGGCGTCGGCGAGTACGGCAACAGCTACAACAAGGACGTGCTCTGGGGCGCGATGCTGAAAAATCTCGGAGCGGACAACCTTGCGGAAAACTCCCTCCAGCCTTATGCCCCTCTGGATACGGAATATGTGCTTGCTTCCGATCCTGACGTCATCATCATAGGCGGCAGCATCTGGCGCAACAATGCCGAGGGCGACCAGATGAGCATGGGACTGACCATCGACGAGGCAAAGGCGCAGAAGCGTCTGAAGGCCTTTGCCGATCGTCCGGCATGGAAGAATCTTTCTGCGGTCAGGAACGGAGAAGTCTATGCCGTGGATCACGGCAGCCTTCGGAACATGATCGACTATACGTTCACGCTCTATCTGGCCAGAATCCTCTATCCTGAAACGTTCCGGGATCTGGACCCCATGGGGATCATGCGTGAATTCTATGCCAGGTATCTTCCCGAGCTGAACTTCAACGGTACTTTCATGATCAGACTTGCCGGTCAGTCCCGGGAATAGGCATGCCTTCAGGTCAGGGAAACATATACAGGCAGCTGAACGGAAGACGTCTGCTGACGGGCCTGGTGCTTCTTGTGGTGATGCTGGTGCTCATCGTCGTCGATCTCGGCATGGGCTCTTCAGGCATCGGCCTTGGGGATGTCGTGGCGGCCCTTGTCGCCGGGCCTGACGGCGATACGGCGAACACCGCCATCTTGTGGTTCATACGCCTGCCCATGACCCTTACCTGCGTATTCGTGGGAGGCTCGCTCAGTCTTGCCGGTCTGCAGATTCAGACCATCACCAACAATGCGCTGGCAAGTCCCTACACGCTAGGCATCACGGCGGGCGCCAGCTTCGGAGCGGCCATCGCCATTACGCTGGGGCTTTCTCTGGCGGGACAGCTCTGGATGGGCACGGCGCTTCTTGCCCTCGTGTTCGCCCTTGCCGTATCCCTTCTCATCTTCCATCTGGGACGTCTGAGGGGCATGTCTCCGAACACGCTGATCCTTTCGGGCATCATCATGAATTTCTTTTTTCAGGCGCTGCAGCAGTACCTGC
>CAJJMX010000299.1 GCA_905192935.1 uncultured Mailhella sp. | reverse complement strand
AGGGGAGTGAACAGATGAGGATAGAGCTGCTTGTAAACAGGGGAACTCATGGATATACTCTCCTTGGTGAAAAGGGTGAGACGACCAGGTCAGACTTTTGCTAGCATTGTCTTTTATCTAACAATCCGGGGAGAACAGGCATAGGAGAGTAATGTTGTGACCTGTTGCAGGCAAAAGACTGTAACATGTATAATATATTGAAACTACAATATAATTTTTATTCATTAAGAACAGTTTCCGGGGTAAAATATTTTTATGGGGATTTTTGCTCGAAGTTGGCCGTAAAAGGAGTGCGGCTTTTGGAATGACCATACGTCAGTTCAAGTATTTTCTGAAAATCGCACGTTGCGGCTCCATCAACAAGGCAGCGCAACAGCTTGAGATCACACAGCAGTCCCTGCTTTCCGCCATGAACTCTCTGGAAAGGAGCCTCGGGTTTTCCGTGTTCAACCGTTCCAGGTCCGGCGTGTCTCTGACGTCGCGCGGCCAGGCCATTCTCAACGACGTGCAGCAGATTGTGGATACCTGCTCACGCTGGGACAGTCTGCGCGAATGCGATTGCGAAGCACGCATGCCCGTGAAGATCGTGGGCACGAGCTCCATGATAAATCTTATTCTGGACAGGGCCGTCCTCTTTCTCAAGGAACGCTATCCCAATGTGGCCGTTGAACTGAATGAATGCAAACGCGCCGAACTTATGCAGATGGTGAAGGAAGAACCCATGATCGGTATCTGCGGCGCCATCCCTTCCCGGGAACTCGAGGAAACCCGCGCCTCCCTCGATAAAAGCGGACTTTGCGTCGAAATCATGGGCAAAGACGACTACGCCGTCATCATCAACAGCAAACACCCTCTCGCCGTCGAGAGCAGCCTGAGTCTCGAACAGCTCGGAGAGTTCACCGCCGCCCTCTATCCCCAGGACGATCACAACAGATTCGCCTACAGCAAAATCTATCGTTACTTCTCCCGGGCGCATGCCCCTTACTACGGTACCAAACAGGAAAGCCTGCTCAACCTCGTGCGCAACGATTCCGCCGTTGCCGCCGTTTTTCCCCGCAGCGTCGTCAAAAATCCCAATATTCCCGCCGGAAGCATCAGGGCCCTTTCCGTCCGTGAATTCCCCATGCCCGGACTCAATTGTCTCATCTATCCCCGTCAGCATGCCCTTTCCCATGTGGAGAGGGTGATACTCGACAGCCTTCGTGAATCCTACCGGGAGCTTCGCCCGTAGCTGCGGAAAATTTTAGAAGGAAAAGGAGTCCGAGGGAGACGGACTTTTTTGTGCCGTGCTGTTTCAGACGGGGAAATTTTCAGGGCGGCGTTCAAGGGCGTTCCCGATTCCTGGGATGTAAGCCTGCATTTCCCTGAAAGGAGGAACCTCGATTCTTGTCTCATGCCGTCAGGGCCCGATGAGGAGCCCTGTGCGTTGTTTTTCTGTCGGGAGTCTCAGAAGGTGAGATCGCGGGAGGCCGGGCAGTCCGGCGTTCCGGTCGCGGCCCGCACGGCGGCGTTGACGGCCAGGCCCATGACGCGCGCGGCAAGCGTGCCCACGGCGTCGGGATTGGCGCGCACACGACCTGCGGAAAGGGCGTAGATGGTGTCGCCGTCGGCGGAGGTGTGCACGGGACGTATGGTCCTTGCCAGACCGTTGTGCGCCATGGCCGCGATCTTCTTGAGCCGCGTCTTGTCGAAGGCGGCGTTGGTCAGGACGCATCCTATGGTGGTGTTGCCCGTGAAGAGGTTCTCCCCGCGTTCCGCGCAGCTCGTCATGAGGGCCGTCTCGCTGTCGGCAAAGCCGGTTTTGTCCGGGGTGAGCATGCCCGCGATCCTGCGGCCGCCGTCCAGCTCGAAGACGTCGCCCAGGGCGTTCACGGCCACGACGGCCCCGACGCAGACTTCTCCCACGCGCACGGCAAAGCAGCCGAGACCTGATTTCATCATGGTGTTCGTGCCGTTCAGCTTGCCCACCGTGCAGCCCGTTCCGGCTCCGATGCTGCCGCAGTCGGCGCGTCTGTTCGCCGCGTCCAGACATGCGCGGTAGCCCATGTCGGCGTCGGGCCGGGCCGAGGCGTCGCCGATTTCAAGGTCGTACAGGCAGGAGGCGCATACCAGCGGAACGCGGGCGAACCCGGTGTCGAAGCCGCGTCCGCGCTCTTCCAGAAAGCGCATGACGCCGTCGGCCGCGCGCAGGCCGAAGGCGCTGCCCCCGCCAAGAAGCACCGCGTGTATGCGCTCGCAGGAGGCCACGGGCGAGAGCAGCTCCGTTTCCCGGGAGGCGGGACCGCCGCCGCGCACGTCGACGCCCGCCGCCATGTCGGTGTCGGCAAGGATCACCGTGCAGCCGGTAAGTCCTGTAGTGGGTTTGCACGTGGGCCCCGCGGCAGGCATCGCGTATCGCTGCGAGCGTCCGCTCGAAGGAAAAATCACCGGCGACATTTCGTCGCTTGTCGCCTACGTATAAGGCAAACGGGGTTCTTCGGAGCCCCGCTCTTCGTTTTTCATGAGGCACTGCCGTGCCTTGCCAAAAGACATCAACCGTCGATTCCCAGAGAA
>CAJJMX010000298.1 GCA_905192935.1 uncultured Mailhella sp. | reverse complement strand
CCGGACAGGCTGCGCTTCATCGAAGGCATGCCGGAATTTCTCGCCCGCTGGAACGCCTGGGGCTGGCGGGTGATCGTGGTGACCAATCAGGCGGGCATAGCCCGCGGCCTCTACGACGAAGACGACATGCGCGCGCTTCACCGCGTCATGAACGCCCGTCTGAAGAAGTTCGGCGCGCACGTGGACGCCTTCTACTTCTGTCCCCATCATCCGGAGTTCACCGGGCCCTGCCGCTGCCGCAAGCCCGGGCCCGGCATGCTGGAAAAGGCCCTCGCAGACTTCGAGCTCTCGCCCGCCGACTGTCTGCTCTTCGGAGACAGCCGAAGCGACATGCAGGCCGCGTCGGCCTGCGGCATAAGAGCCGTGCTCGTCACGCCCTGACGCGCGGCACAATGAGGGGAAAACGCTCTTTGGCAGCTTTCCGGGCCTCTTCCGCCAAACCTCCGCAAAAGGCCGCCGCTCCCGAAAAAAGGGCTGATTTTTTCGGAACATGCCGGAAAATTAGCGGGAAACGCCCCCTCGCGCTCTGGACAGTCTCCGCAGAAACGACGTAAACAAGGCCTGACGGCGCCTTCCCCGACGGGCCGTTCCGCGTCGCGCTCCCCGGGCCGGGGACAGGACGCGCCTCTTCGCTTCGCGTGACGTCTTCGTCCGCCTTTCCGGCGCAGAACCTGCGTATCCCCGAGGCTTTTTCGGCCGCGCCATGCGGCATACCGTATTCAGAAAAGTTTTGTATTCCAAGAGGTTGAGCATGCCGAAAGTTTCTGTTCTCATGCCCGTATACAATACCCGTCCCGAGCATCTGCGCGAATCCGTAGGCAGTATCCTTGCGCAGACCTTCACGGACTTCGAGTTCCTCATCCTCAACGACGGCTCTTCCGAGAAGGGGCTTGAAGAGGTGGTGAGATCCTTCCGCGATCCCCGCATAGTCTACGTCGAAAACGAGCGCAATCTCGGCATTTCCCGTTCCCGCAACAGGCTCATGGACATGGCCAGGGGCGAATATCTCGCCGTCATGGATCACGACGACGTGTCCCTGCCTGAGCGTCTGGAAAAGCAGACGGCCTTCCTCGACGCCCATCCCGAAGTCGGCGTGCTCGGCTGTCAGTTCTCCACCATGGACAGGCCCGGACAGTCGCATCTGCCGCAGGATGACGTGACCATCAAGGAAGCGCTCCTCGTCCACTGCGGAGACATGTGTCATCCCGCCACCATGCTGCGCCGTTCCGTGCTCGTCGAACACGGCATCCGCTACGAGGAGATGTTCAGCCCCGCCGAGGATCACGCCCTGTTCTGCCGTCTCATTCCCTTCACCTGCTTTGCCGCGCTCCCCGATACGCTCTTTGTCTACCGCGTCTGGAGCGGCAACACCTCCCACACCAGAGCCCGTACCATGGAGGCCGCCAAGGAAGGCGTGCTCTCCTTCGCCCGCAGGGACAACCCCGAACTGTGGGCCATGGCCCGCGCGAGACTCATGGAGATTCGCCGTTATCGTCTGCTCGGCCTGCCCGTCCTCACAAGAACCCGCACCTACAGGGAGACCCGCTGGCTTTTCCTCAACTTCCTGCCGGTCTGGACAGGCAGGACCAGTCTGCCGCGCATCATCGGACGAGGAAAAAAGAACTAGCCGGAACTCGTCGTCACCCCGTCGCGGCGCGCGAAGCTCAGGCAGCCCCGGGTGTGGGATGGCTCGAAGATAAGACGGCGTCCCCGGGCGGGAGTGAAGAGAAGACAGAACTCCGGGCAGGAGCGTGCGCGAAGCTCGGCAGCCCCCGTCGGGGACGGACTCGAAGATAAGACGGCGTCCCGGTGTGGGATGGCTCGAAAATAAGACGGCGTCCCCGGGCAGGGGATTGCCTGAAGAGCGGGCGTGTCCGGCCGGTGCGGCTTCATCCCGGGAGCGGAGAAATTCAGCTTTTGCCCTCGGCGTAGCCCTTGTGATATCCGGATCTCGTGTCGCTGATGGCGTTTTCCACGCCGGCCTTGGCGCGGCCCGCCGTTTCTCCTATCCACGAGCATCCGGCCGAAAGCGCCAGAACGGTCAGCAAAATCACGGTAACTATGCGCTGCATGGCCTTCTCCTGCCTTGTCTGCGGTTGCCTTTGCCGGATCCCCGGCAAAGCTCTGCCTCGAAAACGCGACGGAGCAGGGCTCCCGCAGCCTCGCTCCCGGAACGGGACCCCGCGCTTCTTCGGTCCGGTCACGGTAAACGCAGACGTGCGTCCCGGTCAAGCGCCCGCGGCTCTTTCCCGCTCCCCCTCGCAACCTCCGCCGCTTGTTGACTTAAAAGCCGCGGTTCTCTATCCAGAAGGTATGTCTTTCCCGGCGCTCGCGCCCGTCTTGCTTTCAAAAGGAGATTTCTCATGAAGAAGTTTTGTCTTGCCGCCGTCCTCGCGCTTTTCCTCGCGCTTCCCTGCGCCGCCCAGGCCGGAGACACGGGCTTCTATGTCGCGCCCAAGTTCGTCGCGGGCTTCCAGAACACCGACTGGAAGGTGTCCACGCCCGCAGGCTCCGGCAGCACCGACAGCACCCGCGGCATCGCCGGTTTCTCCATCGCCGGCGG
>CAJJMX010000297.1 GCA_905192935.1 uncultured Mailhella sp. | reverse complement strand
ATGACCGGTGAGGCTTTCGGGTGTGGCGGCGATGCGTTCCGGGGAGCCTGCGGCGACGACGGTGCCGCCTTTGGTACCGCCTTCGGGGCCCATGTCTATGATGAAGTCGGCGTTGGCCATGACGTCCATGTCGTGTTCTATGACGATGACGGTAGCGCCGTTCTGGACGAGGGTCTGGAAGACTCCGAGCAGTGTCTGCACGTCGAGGGGGTGGAGACCTATGGTAGGTTCATCGAAGATGAAGACGGAGTCATGCTGGGCGCGGCCCATTTCACCGGCGAGTTTGAGTCTTTGGGCCTCGCCGCCGGAGAGGCTCGGGGTTTCCTCGCCGAGGGTGAGGTATCCGAGGCCGAGGGAGTTCAGGGTTTCGAGGCGCTGGCGGACGAGTTTGAGGTCGGCGCAGGCGGAGAGGGCTTCGCGCACGTCCATGTCCATGAGCTGCGGCATGGTGCAGGCTTGACCGGCCCTGTTCTTGTAGAACACCTTGTCGGCGTCTCGGCCGTAGCGGGAGCCGCGACATTCGGGGCAGGGCACGTCCACGTCGGGCAGGAACTGCACGTCGAGGCTGATGACGCCGGTGCCGTCGCAGACCGGGCAGCGCAGTTTACCGGTATTATAGGAGAAATCTCCGGCCTTGAGGCCGAGGGCGCGGGCGTCCGGGGTGCGGGCGAAGACCTTTCTGAGTTCGTCGTGGACATTGGCGTAGGTGGCCACGGTGGAGCGCACGTTGATGCCTATGGGGCTGGCGTCGATGAGCTTTATCTGCGTGATGCCGTCTGCGCGCACCTCGCGCACGTGTTCGGGGAGTTTTTCGTCGTGGGCGAGGGCGTTCAGGGCCGGTGCCAGGCTTTCAAGAATGAGCGTGGTCTTGCCGGAGCCGGAAACGCCGGTCACCACGGTGAGGCGTCCTTTGGGGAAGTCGACTTCAAGCGGGTGCACGGTATGTATTCCGCTCGTGGAAAGATGGATGGTTCCGAGAGCGAACATGTCGTTTTCGTCCACGCGGGGACGCAGGCGTTTGAGCTTTCCGCCGCCGAGGAAGGGACCTATGCGCGAATCGGGCGAGGCGGCAAGATCGGCCACGCGGCCCTGGGCGATCACGTTTCCGCCTCTCTCGCCGGCTTCCGGCCCCATTTCTATGATCCAGTCCGCGCAGGACAGTATCTGGGCGTCGTGATCCACGAGCAGCACGGAATTGCCGTCGGCCACGAGGTCGCGCATGACGCCGGTCAGGCCCGTGATGTTGCAGGGATGCAGGCCTATGGAAGGTTCGTCCAGCACGTAGAGCACGCCCGTGGTACGGTTGCGCACCGCGCGGGCAAGCTGCATTCTCTGTCTCTCGCCGGTGGACAGCGTGGATGCGGCGCGGTCGAGAGACAGGTAGCCGAGACCCAGTTCCAGAAGCCGCCGTGCCGTGCTCTCAAAGGCCTCCGCAATGCTCTCCGCCATGGGACGCATTTCTTCGGAAAGAGCGCCGGGCACGCTTTTCACCCAGTCGTTCAGCGCATCGAGGCTCATGGCGCAGACCTCGTCCAGAGAGCGGCCGAGCAGTTTCGGCGCGCGGGCCGCCCCGCAAAGACGCGTGCCGCCGCAGTCGGGACACGTGTCCTCCTTCAGGAACTTCTCCACGCGCTTCATGCCCTTTTCATCCTTCACCTTGGAGAGCGCGTTTTCCACGGTGTACACCGCGTTGTAGTAGGTGAAGTCGAGTTCTCCCGCCTGATTCGAGTTCTTCGCCTTGTAGAAGATGTGCTTCTTTTCGGCCGGTCCGTCGTAGACGATGGCCTTTTCCGCCTCCGTCAGATCGCGGAACGGCACGTCGGTGCGCACGCCCATGGCCCGGCATACGTCCGTCATGAGCGACCACATGAGAGAGTTCCACGGAGCCACGGCGCCTTCGTCGATGGTCAGAGACTCGTCCGGAACCAGCGTGGAACGATCCACCGTGCGGACAAAGCCCGTGCCGTTGCACGTGCGGCACGCCCCCTGACTGTTGAACGAAAGCTCCTCCGCCGACGGCGCAAACCACTCGGCCCCGCACTCGGGACAGCGCAGCGCACGCCCCGCCGCCACGGCCAGAGACGGCGCCACATAGTGCCCGTTGGGACAGCGGTGACTCGCCAGACGCGAAAACATGAGACGAAGACTGTTCAGAAGCTCCGTGCCCGTGCCGAAAGTGCTGCGTATGCCCGCGATCCCCGGACGCTGCCGCAGCGCCAGCGCCGCAGGAACGTGCAGCACTTCGTCCACCTGCGGCTTCGCCGCCTGCGTCATGCGCCGCCTGGTGTACGTCGAAAGCGCTTCCAGATACCTCCGCGAACCCTCGGCATACAAAACCCCGAGCGCCAGTGACGACTTGCCTGAACCCGATACCCCGGCCACCGCCACAACCTCGTTCAGCGGTACGTCCACGGAAACGTTCTTCAAATTGTGCACCCGCGCCCCTCGTACCTCAATGAAGCGCGGCGCCCCTTTCCCTGATTCGCTCATGACAAAACCTCCCCCTCTTTTCTAAAAGATGCTCCCCCCCATGGCAAGAAACACAGGAAAGGCAGAAAAGGCAGGAA
>CAJJMX010000296.1 GCA_905192935.1 uncultured Mailhella sp. | reverse complement strand
CGTAGGGCAGGCCCTTGAGATCGCGCAGAACGGCCTTCTGCGGGGCGAGAATGGCCTGATCGTCCTGTCCCATGACCACGTTGACGCGCACGAACAGGCCGGGCAGCAGCACGTTGGCGGCGTTGGGGAACTCGGCGCGCAGGGTGACGGTGTTGGTGGTCTGATCCACGTTCACGCCGGTGAAGTTGAGGTGACCGGCGGCGGGGTAGAAGGAGCCGTCGTGCATGGTGAGGGTGGCCTTGATGTCGGAGGGGGTCACGTCCTTGAGGTCGCCGCGTTCGCCGAGCTGCTTCTGCAGGGAATACAGGTCGTCGGAAGACTGGGACACTTCCACGTACATGGGATCGGTCTGATAAATGGTGGCGAGCGGCGAAGCCTGACTTGCGGTGAGCAGCGCGCCCACGGTGTAGTTGCTGAGGGTGATGCGTCCGCTGATGGGGGCGCGCACCTCGGTGCGGCGATAGTTGATTTCCGCGGAGTCCACGGCGGCCTTGCAGGACTGCACCGACGCTTCGGCCTGACGCAGGGTGGCCTTCACGTCGTCGTAGTCCTGCTGGCTCACGGACTTGGTCTTCAGCATGCTGGCGGTGCGGCGTTCGCGCAGGCGGGTCACGTTGAGATTGGCTTCGGCGCTGGCGAGATCGGCGCGGGCCTTGTCGAGTGTGGCCTTGTAGGTGTCGGGCTCGATGCGGTAGAGCACGTCGCCTTCCTTGACCATGGCACCTTCGGTGAAGCAGCGTTCCTTGAGAATGCCGCTCACTTCGGGGCGAACTTCGGCCCAGCGGTAAGCCACGGTGCGACCGGTGAGTTCTCTCTGAATGTCCACCTTGTGGGGAGTCATTTTTACGGTGGTCACGCGGACGGTGCGGGCCTGGGGCGCCTGGGCGGCGTTGTCCTTCTTGGATATGAGGCCGCTCAGCTGATCGCAGCCGACAAGGAGGAAGGGAAGCGCCAGCAGAGCAGGCGCGAGCTTAAGAATTCTGACCATTATAACATGCTCCTTGGGTAAGGATGGAGTAGCGGGTTATTCCTGCCAGCCGCCGCCGAGGGCGAGGCACACTTCGGCTATGCTGACGAGATGATTGGCGTGCGCCACGGCAAGGGACTGCTGCGCGGTGAACAGATTGCTTTCTGCAGTGAGCAGTTCGAGGTAGGAGGCGAAGCCGTTGTCGTAGCGGGTGCGTGCGTGCATGACGGCGCGGGAGAGGTAGTCCACCTGACGGGTGAGCGCGCTCACGGAATTGGCGTATTCGGTCTGGGAAACCAGCGCGTCGCGCACGTCCTTGAAGGCGTTCTGCACGGTGAGTTCGTAGGTGGCCACGGCGGCCTTCTTGGCGGCCTCGGCGCTGTCCACGGTGCGCTTGATGGTCCAGAAGTTGAGCGGCAGGCTCAGGCTTCCGCCGACGCTGGCGTACTGATTGCTGCTTCTGAGCAGTTCGTTGAGTTCCAGACTCGCGCCGCCGAGCAGTCCGGTAAGGGAGAAGGACGGGAAGAACGACGCGCGCGCCGTGCCGATGTCGTAGTTCGCAGCCTGAAGATTGGCTTCCGCCTGACGGATGTCGGGACGATGCTCCAGAATCTGGGAGGGAATGCCGGAAGGCAGGGCGGGCGTCTTGTCCAGCGAAGTCATGAGGGAGGCAGGAGCCTTGAGAGCGTCCATCTTCATGATTTCCGCAGGAGAGCGGCCGAGCAGCACGGCAAGGGAAGTCTCGGCGGCGTTTTTGGCGATCCTTGCGGAGGCCAGGGCATTGCGCGCCGTTTCCACGTTGGCGCGGATGCTCAGAATGTCGAGATCGCTTATCTGGCCGTTGTCGAAGCGGTTCTGGTAGATCTTAAGGGAGTCTTCGCGGTTCTTCAGCACATCCCGCGCGATTTCTTCCTGCCAGGTGTAGGCGCTCAGCCAGAAATAGGATTCCACGGTGCTGGCGGCCACGGTGAGTATCACATTGTCGCGCGCGGCTTCGGTAGCCACCAGAGAGGCGCGGGCGGATTCTGCGGCGTTCCAGTACTTGCCCCAGAAGTCGAGCGTCCAGCTTGCGGCAAGCGCGCCGGAGAAGGTGTGCGTGTTCTTGCCGTTGTTCTGCATGGCGGCGGGCGACGTTGCAGAGCGCGCCATGGTACGTGTGCCGTCGGCCGAGGCGGAAGGCACGGGCAGAAGTGCATCGCGTGCTATGCCGAGTCCGGCCTGAGCCTGATCCACGTTGGCCATCGCCTGGTCGATGTTCTTATTGTGGGCGAGAGCTTCCTCTACAAGAGCGTTCAGCGTTTCGTCGTGGAATCGTTCCCACCACTTGCTCTGGAGAGCCTGTGACTGCGAGGCGTCCCAGGTTTGAGGAATATCCATTTCCGGACGCTGATAGTCGGGTGCAAGATTGCATCCCGTAAGAAGCAGCATGAATGCCGGAGCAAGAATCGACAGCATTTTGACCATAAAAAGGCTCCTGTATCCTTAAGGAATGAGCAATATGCCGGAATGCCACGAGAATATGTCCGGAAACGATGTGGACTGCGTTTCCGCGCCAGTCTCGTCAGAACCGGCATCTCCCTTTTTTTGCGAGGGGGCGTCAT
>CAJJMX010000295.1 GCA_905192935.1 uncultured Mailhella sp. | reverse complement strand
GATGAGCGCAGCTAAAGAATCCTCCAGGGCGCGCAACAACACTCTCACCGTTCTTGCCATCGCCCTGCTTTTTCTCTTCCTCTGGTGGGCCGACGGCAGCATGGCCGAAGATACCGGGCTCTCCTTCCTGCCCTCGCCCCTCAACGGCTATGAAGTGCAGATCCTGAACCTTGTCGCCGTGTACGGCATTCTTGCCATCTCCCTCAACATCATCTACGGCTTCACCGGAATGTTCTCCCTCGGACATGCCGGTTTCATGGCCATAGGCGCCTATGTGTCCGCACTGTGCGTCCTTACCCCCGATCAGAAGGAAATGATGTGGATCATCGACGAGATTCTTCCCTCGCTCGCCGCCCTGCACACGCCCTTCTGGTTCTCCGTCATCCTCGGCGGCATCGTCGCCACGCTTTTCGCCCTCGTCATCGGCATCCCCGTGCTCAGGCTCGGCGGCGACTATCTCGGCATCGCCACTCTGGGCTTCTCGGAGATCATCCGCGTGCTCATCGTCAATGCCACGCCCATCACCAACGGTTCTCTCGGCATCAAGGGCATTCCCAGTCATACGGACCTCTTCACCAGCTTCATATGGCTGCTTGTCGTGGTCTTCTGCACCGTGCGCCTGCTCTCAAGCAACTTCGGCAACGTGCTCAAGGCCGTAAGAGACGATGAAATCGCCGCTCAGGTCATGGGCATCAACGTGTTTCATGCCAAGCTCTTTTCCTTCTGCCTCGGCGCCTTTCTCGCCGGCGTGGGCGGAGCCCTGCTCGGAAATCTCCTCACCACCATCGACCCCAAGATGTTCACCTTCCTTCTCACCTACAACATCCTCATGATCGTGGTGGCGGGCGGTCTCGGGTCCATCACCGGCAGCATCATCGGCAGCGTCATCATCACCGTGCTGCTCGAATGGCTCCGCGTGGTGGAAGAGCCCATCAATCTCGGCTTTGTGGAGATTCCCGGCATCCCGGGCATGCGCATGGTGGTCTTCTCCGTGTGCCTGCTCATCATCATTCTGTACCGCCGCGAGGGCATCATGGGCATGAGGGAAATCACCTGGGACAGCCTGGCCGCCTTTTTTTCCCGCCTCGGCCGCAAGAAGGAGCGTAAGGCATGAGCCGGAAAAACATCATTGAAGTGAGAAACGTCACCATGCGCTTCGGCGGCGTCACCGCCGTGAGCGAACTCACCATGGACATTCCCGAAGGCAGCATCGTGGGACTCATCGGTCCCAACGGCGCGGGCAAGACCACGGCCTTCAACGTCATCACCGGCTTCTACCGTCCCACGGAAGGCGAAGTCGTCTTCGCAGGACGCAGAATCACCGGCATGGCCCCTCATCGCATATGCGCTCTGGGCATGGCCAGAACCTTTCAGAACATCCGGCTCTTTTACAACGAAACCGCGCTTGAAAACGTCATGATCGGCCGTCACGTGCGCCGCAGCGGTCACTGGTGGGGAGCGGTGCTCGGTCTGCCGGGGACACGGCGCGAAGAGCGCGACATACGCGAAAAGGCCCTGGAACTTCTGCGTCGCGTGGGACTTTCCGCGCATGCCGACGAAACGGCCTCCGCTCTTCCCTACGGAGCACAGCGTCGTCTGGAAATAGCCCGTGCCCTGGCCACGGAACCCAAATTCCTGCTTCTCGACGAACCCGCCGCCGGCATGAATCCCCAGGAAAGTCTCGAGCTTATGAACTTCATCCGCCAGATACGCGACGAATTTCACCTCACCATCCTGCTCATCGAGCACGACATGAAGGTGGTCATGGGCGTGTGCGAACACATCTGGGTGCTGGAATACGGCAAACTCATCGCCGAAGGCGACGCCGACGCCATCCGCTCCAACCCGCGCGTTATCGAAGCCTACCTCGGCGAGGACGTAAACAATGTTGCAGATTAACGATCTTCATGTGCATTACGGCGGCATTCATGCCGTCAAGGGCGTGACCCTCTCCATTCCCCGAGGAAGCGTGGTCACGCTCATCGGAGCCAACGGTGCAGGAAAAAGCAGCATCATCCGCTCCATTGCCGGACTCGTCAAAGGAGCAAGCGGAGAAATCCTCCTCACCAGGCACGAGGGCGACAAGCCCATGAATCTCATCGGCCTTCCTGCTGAAAACATGGTACGCAACGGCATTGCCCTCAGCCCCGAAGGTCGCCGCATTCTGCCGCATCTTACCGTCGCCGAAAACCTCACCCTCGGCGCATGGTGCCGCAAGGACGAAGACGGCATAGCCCGCGACATGGAACTCGTCTACAACCTCTTCCCCCGGCTCCGGGAACGGAGCTGGCAGAAAGGCGGCACCCTCTCCGGCGGCGAGCAGCAGATGCTCGCCGTGGGCAGGGCCCTCATGAGCCGTCCTGACCTCATCATGCTCGATGAACCTTCCCTCGGCCTGGCGCCCATTCTCGTGAGGGAAATCTTCGACATCATCCGCCGCATCAATGAAGACGGCAAAACCGTTCTTCTCGTGGAGCAGAACGCCTACGCCGCTCTTTCCATCGCCGACTACGCCTATATTCTCGAAGTCGGCTCCGTCGTTCTTGAGGGCCCCGGCAAGGACCTGCTCC
>CAJJMX010000294.1 GCA_905192935.1 uncultured Mailhella sp. | reverse complement strand
GGGACTGAGCACTTCCGCGTCGGTCTTCTGCCGGACGGCGGGCTTGCCTTCCGGCGTCTTGAAGGCCGGATCGTTGAGCAGCGCAAGGATGCGCTCGGCGCCGGCTTCGGCGGTCTGACGGGCGGTCATGTCGGCGGCGCGGGCGGGCAGAACCGCACCGAGCACGCAGATGAGAAGAGCGACGAAAAAGATTCTTATACGCATTATACGCCTCCGAAAACAACTTTTCCTATGAGGGCTTCGAGATCGAGGGCCGGTTCCGTGTCGGTGATGAGGCTGCCGGGTTCGAGCGGCGTTTCCGATCCTCCGGGGGTGATGGCGATGTACTTGTCGCCTATGAGGCCGCTCGTCTTGACGGAGGCCATGACATCGTCGGAAAGCGGAACGCCTTCGTTGATGTGCAGATCGACCATGGCCGTGTAATCCTTGGTGTCGAGACGGATGGCGGACACGCGGCCTATGGACACGCCCGCGATTTCCACGCTCGCGCCCGTGCGCAGACCGGCCACGGAGGAGAAGCGGGCGGTCACGGTATAGCCGCTGTCGCCGAGCACTTCCATGCGGCCGAGCTTGATGGTGAGATAGGCCACGCAGACAAGGCCGATGACCACGAATACTCCGATGACGGTGTTTTTTGCAGCAGACATAGATTCCTCGTTAGTCGTCCAGCCATTCGGCCAGCGCCTGCCGGACGGAGCTGTCCAGAGGCGGGGCCGCCATGCGGCGGGATTCTTCGAATTTGCGGTCAAGGAAGCGGCGCAGGTACGTATCCTGCGACGCGTGCAGTTCTTCCCTGGTGCCGGAAAAGGCGGCCTTGCCGTTCCTGAGCACCAGAACGTGTTCGGCTATGTGGTCCATGCTGCCGAGATCGTGGGTGACGACCACGGTGGTCATGGAGGGATAGCAGGCCTTCATGTCCAGAAGAAGCTGGTCCATCTGGGCGGCCGTGATGGGATCGAGTCCCGAGGTGGGCTCGTCGCAGAAGAGCACGGGCGGCTCCGTGACGATGGCCCGGGCGAGACCTGCGCGCTTGCGCATGCCGCCGGAAAGTTCGCCGGGGTAATAATCGGCAAAGTTGTCGAGCCCCACGAGCTCCAGCGTGCGCAGGGCCGCGTCGCGCAGGGTCTTTTTCGGAAGCGTGGTGTGCTCGAGAAGCGGCAGGGCCACGTTTTCCGCCAGCGTGAGGGAGCTTATGAGCGCGCCGTCCTGAAAGAGCACGCCGAAGCGGCGGCGCATCTTGTGGAACTGCTCCTCCGACATGCGGCCGACGTCGCGTCCGCCTATGAGGATGCGTCCTGCAAAAGGCCGGTTCAGGCCCAGAAGAAGACGCAGCAGCGTGGTCTTGCCGCAGCCGGATTCTCCGAGAATGGTCGTGATCGCGCCCGCGGGAATGACGGCGGAGAAATCCTTCAGCACGGCTCTGCCGTCATAGCCTCCGTCCAGATGTTCCAGGGAAATGTTCCATGCTTGCTGATTCATGCGGGCCTCAGAGCAGAAAAGAGGTGAGGACATAGTCGGCCATGAGGATGAGCACGCAGCTCATGACCACGGCCGAGGTCGTGGCGTTGCCCACGGCTTCCGCGCCCCTGCCGTCGCTTCTTCTGTGGGCGTTGTAGCCCTGAAAGCAGCAGATGGTGATGACGATGACGGCAAAGACCACGGATTTCAGAAAACAGCCCTGCACGTCGTCCATGGTGACGCTCGACTCTATGCCCGAGAAGTATCGGCCCTCGTTGAGACCGAGCAGCACGCAGGCCGAAAGATAGCCGCCGAATATGCCCACGACCGTGAATATGGAGGTGAGCAGGGGAAAGGTGAACAGCGAGGCAAGAAGCCGCGGCGTGACGAGATAGCCCACAGGGTTGATGTCCATGACTTCCAGGGCGTCTATCTGGTCGGAAATGCGCATGACGCCGATTTCCGCCGTCATGGCGGACCCTGCGCGCGCCGTGACCATGACGGCCGTGAGCACGGGAGCCATTTCACGGATGAGCGTGAGCGCGAGAAGGGAACCGAGCATGCCCTGCGCGCCGAACATGGACATGGCATAGAAGGCCTGAAGGCCGAGGACCAGTCCGGTGAACAGTCCGATGAGCAGGATGACGAACATGGACTTTGCCCCGATGACGTATACCTGCTGAAGAACCTTGCCCGCCAGACGACGGGAACGGAACGCCTGTCTGAAGCCTTCAAACAGGAACAGCGCCATCTCGCCGAGGCGGTTCAGAAGATTCAGGACGGGTGCGAAGATTTCATTCATGGTGGTATATTGCTCCGGTGGATAAGTAGAGGGACGTTAGCCGATTTCCCGCCATTTGGCAATGTATGTGCCCGGGCCGGACATGATACGCTTGCATGATTTTCCTCCCCGGAGTATGAAGGACGATTGAATATTCATCGTGTCTTTTTTCAGGAGAATGTCGTCATGTGTCTTGCCGTTCCTGTTCGCGTCGTGGAAGTGCCGGGAGAAGGACAGGCGAGGGTCCAGGTGGGCAGCGGAGAAAATTTCATGGATATCTCCACGCTGCTTCTGCCCGAAGCTCCCCGTCCCGGAGACTACGTCATCGTGCATGCG
>CAJJMX010000293.1 GCA_905192935.1 uncultured Mailhella sp. | reverse complement strand
TCATCAAAGCCCGCGGAAGTTCCGCGGGCTTTTCCGTTCCATCTTCTCATGGCATTTTTGGGGAAAACGTGCTACCTCCTCTTCAGTAACACGTTATTTCCATTTGTGACACTTCCATCTTCAGATTCAACTCCCGGAGATTCCATGAGAACCCCCTTCCTTCTTGCCGCCGCTCTTGTGCTTGCGCTGCTTCCTTCCGCCGGTGAGGCCAGAACCGTCACCGACATGCGCGGCGTTCCCGTCAGCGTTCCCGACGATCCCAGAGCCGTGGCCACCATCGACGACGGTTTCATCGAAGGCGTGATGACGCATCTTGGCGTCATCGACAGGGTCAAAGTCATAGGCTCCTGGTCCATGAAGAGGGACTACCGGTACGTCTTCACCTCCCGCACCGGCGAAAGCGAGGAGTATCGCGGCTGGAACACCATGAAGTATCTTCATCCCTGGCTGAACGATCTGCCCTGCGTCAATTCGCCTCAGGGCAACATCATAAGCTACGAGGCTCTTGCGGCCGCCTCTCCCGACGTGGTGATCCTGCGCGTGGGCGACACCCCCGCAGGCACCGACAAGGAAAAGGTATCCAGAACCATCGGCACCATTGAAGCCCTCGGCCTTCCTCTCGTCGTGCTCTATTCGCCCACATGGTTCCACTCTTCGGACCTCTCCAGCATGAAGACCGAAGCGGGCATCATAGGAGAGCTTTTCGGCCTGCGTCAGAAGGCCGAGGCC
Organism: uncultured Mailhella sp.; assembly: GCA_905192935.1. Taxonomy (GTDB): domain Bacteria; phylum Desulfobacterota; class Desulfovibrionia; order Desulfovibrionales; family Desulfovibrionaceae; genus Mailhella. Next base: position 1,855 of record CAJJMX010000293.1, on the reverse strand, counting down.
CTGGCCGACAGGCTGGCCGCCACCGAAACCATGATACGGGAACGCACAAGGAACGTCTCCGACAAGGACAGACCATCCGTCCTTCTCCTCGGTCTTCGCCCGGACGTGCGCAAGAAAGGCGGCGCAGGCGCCGTACAGGGCACGGACACGCCGGAATCCTACATCATAGAGCAGGTCGTCCACGCCAGGAACGCCTATCAGGGCAGAGGCACGAGCGTCCCCATGAGCGCGGAGCAAATCTATGCCTGCGATCCCGACGTCATCCTTCTGCCCACGGCCAACGGCTATCATCCTCCCTTCGAACTCTACGAAGCTCCCTACTATGAAAATCTTCAGGAGCTCAGAGCCGTAAGGAACCGCAGGGTCTATGCCCTGCCCTGGTCGCCCATGAACGCCTCAAGACGCGTGGAATATCCCCTCGACATGCTCATCATCGCCAAGGCCTCGTATCCCGGGCTGTTCGCGGACATAAGCGTCTACGACTTCGCCCTGCGCTTCTATCAGGATGTTTACGGCGTGGACGAGGCCACGGCCAGAGGCCTGAGAAGCACGCAGCTTCTGGACTGGATGGCCGACAGTCATTTCTGATCCTTCAAGCTTTGCTTCAGCTTTTGGCTCCGTGTCCCTTTCTGCGCATCCTTGCCGCAGGAGCACGAAGCATCCTTTCCCGTTTCCTTCCGAGGTCACCATGAAAACACTGCGCGTCCCTCTGGTCATGCTGCTCTGTCTTGCCCTGGCAGCCGCCGCCGTTCTGGCACTCATACTCGGCGACTACGACATGACGACGGGAGACGTTCTGGACGTTCTTCTTGCCCATGCCGGTCTCGGCGACGGTTCGGCCTCGAAAATGCACGACATCATCGTATGGCGCATACGCCTCCCGCGTCTGCTTCTCGCAGCCATGACGGGCATGGCCATGGCCGTTTCCGGCACGGTCTATCAGGGATGCTTCAGAAACCCTCTCGTGGAGCCGTACATTCTCGGCGTCTCCTCGGGGGCTTCCTGCGGAGCGGCGCTCGCCATAGTGTTTCCCGCGATTTTTCCCAACGGTCAGCTTTCCGCCTTCCTCGCCGGCATGGCGGCCGTTCTCATTTCCTTCTTCCTTGCCCGCAACCGGGGAGAAACCCCGCCCGTCACACTGGTGCTCTCCGGCATCATCACAGGATCGCTTTTTTCCGCCGGTCTCGGCATCATGAAATACCTCGCCTCGGACGTGGAACTCCGGGAGATCACCTTCTGGATGATGGGCGGCTTCTACTACGCCAACTGGCACGATGCGGCCGTAACCGCCGGTACCGTGCTGCCCTGTCTGGGTGCTCTCGCCGCTCTTGCCTGGAAGCTCAATCTCCTCTCGCTCGGGGACGAGGAGGCGCGCAGCCTCGGCGTCCATCCCGACAGGCTGCGCATCATCTTCATCATCCTGGCGACGCTGGCGGCTTCGGTATGCGTGTCCGCGGCGGGCATCATCGCCTGGGTGGGGCTCATGATGCCCCATGCCGCGCGCATGATGTTCGGTCCCGACAACCGCTGGGTCATTCCGTGCTCGGCGCTGCTCGGTGCGCTCTACATGCTCCTTTGCGACACGCTGGCGCGCACGCTGACAGGCACGGAAATTCCCATCGGCATCATCACCTCCATCGTCGGAGCTCCCTATCTTCTGTGGCTGCTCCGCGCCAAAGGACGGGAACTCTATGGTGCGTGATACCATGACCTCAGCCGCTTTCGGCGCAGCCGGAACGATGCGGATCAGAGACTTTCTCCTGTTTCATCTCGGCGAGGATCATGGTCTGCTCCACTCGCTGCGCCATGCCTTCACCAAAAACAGGGAGTCCTCCGACCGGACGTCTTCGGCAGC
>CAJJMX010000292.1 GCA_905192935.1 uncultured Mailhella sp. | reverse complement strand
GGAGCCCATACCGTTCCGGGCTTCGACGTTTTTCCGCCGATCTCCCTCGGTATCTTCTTCGTCCCGGTCCGCAGCGCCGCACAGCACGCTTTCCTCTCTTTTCCCCGGAAACGCACGCCTCCCTTGTTCCCGCAGGACAGGGTCCGGGGCGAAAGCTGCAAGGAAAATCCGAGACTTCTGTTTCCTCTGCTTGACATTTTTGCAAGGCATCTATATAAGGATTTCCAGATATAGGGTTATATCAAGGCAGGCATGATATGGAATACTTCCTCGAACTTCTCGACGAGCGCATGTGCAGGGGCGAAACATCAGTCGCACCGGTCTGTCCTCATGCCTGAACAATGCTGGCAGGAAGCCCGTGCGAAAAGCGCGGGCTTTTTCATTTTTGTTCACCTGTTTCTGTCGGACATCGCCTATGCTCCGACCCCCGCATGTCCGACCGGCACGGCAGAAATGCAAACACGGCTTACGCCTCAACAAAGGATATCGCATGAACAAGCATATCGAAACCACCTGCGTACAGGGCGGTTACACTCCCGGCAACGGCGAACCCCGTCAGATCCCCATCATCCAGAGCACCACGTTCAAATACGATACCAGCGAAGACATGGGCAAGCTGTTCGACCTTGAGGCCAGCGGCTACTTCTATACCCGTCTTCAGAACCCCACCAACGACTATGTGGCCGCCAAGATAGCCGCCCTCGAAGGCGGCAGCGCCGCCATGCTCACCTCTTCCGGTCAGGCGGCCTCGTTCTTCAGCGTGTTCAACCTTGCGAGCGCCGGCGATCATGTGGTGGCCTCCTCCACCATTTACGGCGGCACCTACAATCTGTTCGCCGTCACCATGAAGCGCATGGGCATCGACTTCACCTTCGTTTCGCCCGACTGCACCGACGAGGAACTCAATGCGGCCTTCCGTCCCAATACCAAGGCTGTCTTCGGCGAGACCATCGCCAATCCTGCGCTGGTGGTGCTCGACATCGAGCGCTTCGCCAAGGCCGCGCATGCCCACGGCGTGCCGCTCATCATCGACAATACCTTTGCCACTCCCGTGAACTGCCGTCCCATTGAGTGGGGCGCCGACATCGTGGTGCATTCCACCACCAAGTACATGGACGGTCACGGCGCGGCCGTAGGCGGCTGCATCGTGGATTCCGGCAAGTTCGACTGGATGGCCCATGCCGAAAAGTTCCCCGGACTCTGCACTCCCGACGAAAGCTATCACGGCATCACCTACGTCACCAAGTTCGGCAATGCCGCGGCCTACATCACCAAGGCCACGGCACAGCTCATGCGCGACTTCGGCGCCATTCAGGCTCCGCAGAACGCCTTCCTGCTGAACCTCGGTCTGGAGAGCCTGCATGTGCGCATGGCCCGCCACTGTGAAAACGCCCTGGCGGTGGCCAAGTATCGCAAGAGCAGCCCCAAGGTGGCCTGGGTCACCTATCCCGGTCTGGAGGGGGACAAGTATTACGACATCGCCCAGAAGTATATGCCCAATGGCACCTGCGGCGTGGTCTCCTTCGGCGTGAAGGGCGGACGCAAGGCGGCGGAGGAGTTTATGAAGCACCTGCGCCTGGCCGCCATCGAGACCCACGTGGCCGACGCCCGCACCTGCTGCCTGCACCCCGCCTCTGCCACCCACCGGCAGATGAACGACGCGGAGTTGGCCGCCGCCGGGATCACCCCCGACCTGGTGCGCATGTCCTGCGGCATCGAGGACGCCGCCGATCTCATCGCCGACATCGACCAGGCTCTGGCCCAGGTCTGACAAACAAAGCAAGCGGGGCCGGCGCCCCCAAGAAAGGGAATCAAACATGAAGAACATGAAGTTTAAGTCTGGAACCATTCTGATGTACGAGTGCTCCGGCCCGGAGTACTCCAAGCTGCGGCAGATCTTTGCCATGCTCCGTCTGCGGATGCGTCCCGTCACCCCGGACAAGTATCACCTGACCCTGGCCGAGCTGGCCGACGGCAAGGGCGAGCCTCTGGAGGACGCCTCTGACGTCAAGCCCGTGCCCGAGCGGATGCTGGTCTTCTGCGGCCTGAACCAGGTGCTGCTGGCCCAGGTGCTGGAGGTCATCCGTCTGGCCAAGCTGCCCCCCATCCCCATGAAGGCCGTGCTGACCATGAACAACCTGCAGTGGAACACCATGCAGCTCTACGAAGAGCTGTGCCGGGAGCGGGAAGCTGTCCAGGCCCAGCAGAACGGCCAGGCCCCCGCAGAGGCCGGTGGTGAGGAGAACGCCGAGGCCGAAACTCCCAAAACTGAGGAGACGAAGCCCGAGGAGCCCAAGACTGAGGAAACGCCGGGAGAAAAGGCTTGACACAGCCCAGGGCTTCGGGTAAAATAAACACGATGATCCGGTAGGTAAGGCTACCACAGGGATATGGGTCGCTGCCGCAAAGGAATGGAGACATTCCACGCTGGTTTGAACAGGTCCTGTCGAAAACAAGGCAGGATCTAACGCGACTTCACCGCCCTGTGATGCTAAAGCTCGAACGGTGGCAGAGAAGCGTGTTTTCAAAAGCTGATGTTTCAGTGCGCGTGCCGCCGCAAGGGGCACGCGCACTTTTTCGTGCTCAAATTTCTACCGG
>CAJJMX010000291.1 GCA_905192935.1 uncultured Mailhella sp. | reverse complement strand
GTTGCGCAGCAGGAACTTGGCGTGCACCTGCCTTGAGGCGCGGGAGAGCACGAAGCGCGCCCCGTGCTCCTTGAGCAGCGCCGTGGTTTCCAGAGAGCTCTGGAAGTCGTCGCCTATGGCCACCACGCACATATCGAAGTTGCTCACGCCCACGGAGCGGATGAAGGACTCGCTCGTGGCGTCGGCTATCTGCGCGCTGGTCACGAAATCCAGCGCCTCGTTGACCCTCTGCTCGTTTCTGTCGATGGCGAGCACTTCATGATGAAGTTCACGCAGCTTTCTCGCCATGCGGCGACCGAAACGTCCGAGTCCTATGAGCAGTACGGATTTCATCGGGCACACTCCTTTCAGCCCACGGCCACATCTTCGGCAGGATAGCGGAACCCGTCCTGCCGTATGCCGGAGGAAACCGCAAAAACGACGGTGAGACTGCCCACTCTGCCGAAATACATGAGCAGTATGAGAATCCCGCGCGAAGCGTCGGAAAGTTCCGGCGTCGCTCCCAGGGTAAGCCCCACGGTACCAATGGCCGAGGCCGCCTCGAAGAAGGCCGTCATGAGCGGCAGCTCGTCGAAGGCGGAAATCAGCATGCCTCCGGCCAGAAAAAGAAGAAGGTAGAACATGAAGATGCCGGACGCCCGGCGAAGGGCCATGTCCGGCAGTCTGCGGCCGAATCCGCGCACGTCCGAGCGGTGCAGGAAGATGGAAAGCAGCCCCAGAATGAGCACGGCGAAGGTGGTCACCTTGAAGCCGCCGCCCGTGGAGCCCGGAGCCGCGCCCACGAGCATGAGCAGAATGGTGACGAGCTTGCCTATGGGACTCAGTGCCGCAAGGTCCACGCTGTTGAAGCCCGCCGTGCGCGGGCTCACGGCCTGAAAAAGCGCGGCAAGCGCGGCCTCGGGCCCGGACATGTGCCAGCCCTCGCGGCTGAATTCATAGAAGAAGAAAAAGAGAAAGCCCAGAAGGACGAGCGCGGCACTGAAGAGAAGCACAAGTTTGCTCTGGAGGCGGTAGCTGCGAAAATCCCTGCCGTGGGAGCGCACGTCGTCCAGCGTAAGAAAGCCGATGCCGCCCGTGGTGATGAGCGAAACGATGACGAGGCAGACGAGAGGATCCGAGGTGTACGCCGTAAGAGAGGCGTAGGGATGAGCCTGCCCCATGAGATCAAAGCCCGCGTTGCAGAAGGCGGACACGGAATGAAAAAGCGCCATCCAGAGGCCCTTTAAGAGCCCCATCTGCGGACAGAAGCGCAGGGAAAGCAGGGCCGCGCCGAGAAGTTCCACGGCCAGCACGGTTTTGAAGATGAAGCCCGTAAGGCGCACGATGCCCGCAAGCTGCGGCGCGGAAATGGATTCCTGCATGACCCAGCGCAGGCGGAAGCCGATCTTCTGCCCTGCCAGGACGGCCACGGCCACGGCCATGCTCATGACGCCGAGACCGCCCACCTGTATGAGCAGAAGAATGATGAACTGGCCGAATATCGACCAGTAGCGCACGGTGTCGTGCACCACAAGGCCCGTCACGGTAATGGCGGACGTGGCCGTAAAGAGCGCGTCACCGAAGCCCGGTCCCGCGCCGTCCCTGGTGGTGAAGGGAAGCATGAGCAGCGCCGTGCCGCAGACGATGAGCAGAAAATAGCCCAGAATGATGATCTGCGAGGGGCTGATGCGTTCTTTGTTCCAGAATGACATCCTATTCTCCGGAATGTCGGCCGTGTCCGTCGGAAAGATGGGGCCGCCCGCTTCCAGTAGCACGCCTGTGCGTCAGAGGCAAGGTTCAGCGCACGAGACGCCGGACATGGCCGTGCTCTGCACTCGTCTGCGAAAGATCTGCAGAGGACTTTCCTTCGGCATGGAAGATGCTGCGGACGTATGCTGCGGGATGCTCAAAGGAAAGGTCTCCGCCTGCCCAGAGCATCGGTCCCGGCCCGTCAGCCCTGCTGGGATTCGGAAGGCTCCACATAGGTGGTTTCAAGGTCGTCGAAGGCGGTGAACTCCGGCCGGTAGGCAAGTTCCACCGTGCCCGTGGGACCGTTTCTGTGCTTGCCTATGATGATTTCGGCAATGCCGGTCTTCGGACGGTCGCCCTTCTTGTTGTAGGCGTCCTCGCGGTGGATGAACATGATGAGGTCGGCGTCCTGCTCGATGGCGCCGGATTCACGCAGGTCGGAGAGCACGGGGCGCTTGTCGGTGCGTTCCTCCACCTTTCGGTTGAGCTGGGACAGCGCGATGACCGGGACCTTCAGTTCCTTGGCAAGCGCCTTCAGATTGCGGGAAATGTCGGAAATTTCCAGTTCGCGGGAGTCGTTGCGCGCGGAGTGCATGAGCTGAAGATAGTCCACCATGACAAGATCGAGACCATGCTCGGCCTTGAGACGGCGGCAGCGGGCCCGAAGGGCGAGAGGCGTAAGACCCGCGGTGTCGTCGATGAATATCTTGGCGCGGGAAAGGGCGTCGGCCGACGCGGACAGCTTGGCCCAGTCGTCGTCTTCCAGAAAGCCGCGTCTCACGCGCGAAAGCTCCACCCTGCCCCAGGCGCAGAGCATGCGGTCCATGAGCGATTCCTTGCTCATTTCCAGGGAAAAAATGGCCACCGTGGCCC
>CAJJMX010000290.1 GCA_905192935.1 uncultured Mailhella sp. | reverse complement strand
ACTAGCATGCCGGTGCGGCACTTGCAAGAGACTCCCGGCATGGGTCGCGACTAAATCATGCCAATGCAAGCTGCCGGTATGGTTATCGCTTCATCTGCTGAAGAAACTGCCTGAGTCTCGGCTGTGCGGGGTGCTCGAAGATGTCGGCGGCACTTCCCTGTTCCACGATTTCGCCCTTGTCCATGAAGAGGACCCGGTCTGCGGCCTCTCTGGCAAATCCCATTTCATGAGTGACCACGACCATGGTCATGCCCTTGCCGGCCAGCTCCTTCATGAGAGACAGCACTTCTCCCGTCATCTCGGGGTCTAGGGCGGATGTGGGCTCGTCGAAAAGCATGATGCGGGGCTTCATGGCCAGAGCCCGGAGTATCGCCACGCGCTGCTTCTGGCCGCCGGAGAGTTCTTCGGGAAAGACGTTTCTTTTGTCCGCAAGGCCTGTGCGGACCAGAAGATTCTCCGCCATCTCCACGGCTTCGGTGCGGGACATGCCGCGCAGCCGGACGGGAGAAAAAATGAGATTGTCAAGAACGCTGAGATGAGGAAACAGATTGAAGGACTGGAACACCATGCCCATGTCCATGCGAAGACGGCAGATGTCGCACGTGCTGCTGTAGATGTCCGTTCCTTCGACGATGATCCGGCCTTTCTGTATGATTTCAAGTCGGTTGAGGCAGCGGAGCAATGTGGACTTGCCGGAACCCGACGGGCCGATGAAAAAGATCTTTTCGCCTTCCCTGACATCAAAGGAGACGTTGTTCAGCACCTGAAGAGAGCCGAAGCTTTTCCACACGCCCTGTACGGAAAGAAGAGGACGGACCGGCGACTCCGCATGACTTGCGGCAAAGGAAGAGACGATGGACGACATGCCTTTTTGTGCAACAGGGCCGCCTGTGCTGTCAACAGAAAGGAACCGGGCTGGACAGAATGGTACGCCTGAGTGTATTGCTCCAGAAAAGCACAGGAAGGAAAACATGATGCAAGCATATGTCTGTCTCGGCTCCAACATGGGGGATGCCGAAGCTCATCTGGCCCGTGCCCGTCGTGAGCTTTCGTCTCTGCCGGGAGTTCGGGTGTCGGCGGAGTCTTCCCTGTATCGCACGGAGCCTCAGGGAAGAAAGGATCAGCCGTGGTTCCTCAATCAGGTGATACGGCTGGACTGTTCCGGAGAAGTGACCTCTCTTCGCCTGCTCGATGCCATGCTTGAGAAGGAACTCGTCATGGGACGCGTGCGTGATGCCGCCGATCACTTCGGTCCCCGTTTGATCGATATGGATCTTCTGCTCTTCGGTGATGAACAGACGAGAGAAAGCGAGCATCTCATTCTTCCCCATCCGCGCATGGAGGAACGTGCCTTCGTCCTTGTGCCGCTGCTTGAAATTGCACCGGACCTCATCATGCCTGACGGAAGAACGGTGAAAAGTCTGCTGGAAAAATTGTCCTACCGGCTTGAAGGTTCCGCCATTTTTCAATAGATTCAACTCGTCCGCACTGATTTTGCAGTGCCCTGTGACGACGATAACCCTGCTCAGGAGAGAGTATGATCATCAAGGTAGTCATTTTTGCACTGGTCTGCTACGTTCTGTACCGGCTCTTTATGAACGACAGCAAGAAAAAGGCCGAGAAGGAAGCCCAGCAGCAGAAAAAGCGCATGGAAGCGGGAGAAATGGTACAGGATCCTGTGTGCGGAACATATGTGGACAAGAGCAATTCCATCACCGTCCGCAACGGCGATCAGACGCTGCACTTCTGCAGCTATGAGTGCCGTCAGAAGTACATCGACAAGTTCAACGAACAGCAGAAGCTCAACTGATCATCATGCATGCCGCGGCTGCCTGATTCGTCGACGTCAGGCAGCCCGTTGAATATTCAAAGCCCGGAGTTTCCTCCGGGCTTTTTGCTGCCGTTTTTCCGGCAGACAGATACTTATAAGTACGGGGCAGGAAACGGCCCAAGCATGGCGCAGCAGGATACGGGGCTTACGTCCGACACAGGAAGTGCAGAGACGCAGGACCTCTTCCTTCCTCCTCGCGTCAGCGCCGCATGTTCAGGCTTTCCGGCCTTCGGTAAAGGCGCAGAAGTATCGGGTGCAGCCCCCCGCCTCGTATTTCATGACATTCGTCAGCGTCCAGGGAAGCGAAGGCTCCGGCGTCAGTTCTTCCCTTGTCAGGAACACGACGCAGCCGCCTTCCGTCAGGTGTCCGCTCACGAAGGCGAGCATTTCCTTCCAGGGCATGAAGGCCCGGCTGACGATGAGGTCGGCTTTTTTTCCTTCCATGAATTCTTCGGCACGTCCCCGGAATACGCGGGTACCGGCAAGAGGATAGCGGGCGAGCACCGTGGAAAGAAAAATGGTGCGTTTCTCACGGGATTCCACCATCCAGTAACTGCCGTCCTGCCACACCATGCGAAGAGGGATGCCGGGAAGCCCGGCGCCGGAGCCGAGATCCCATGTGACAGGTCCGGAAGGCAGAGAGGGCAGGATTCTCGACCTGAGGAATGCAGCAAGATGAAAGCTGTCCATGATGAGCTCGTCAAGGGCATCTCTCCAGTGCCGGGCTCCGACAAGATTCATCATTTTGTTCCAGCGCATGAGCAGCTCAAGCTA
>CAJJMX010000289.1 GCA_905192935.1 uncultured Mailhella sp. | reverse complement strand
GCCGGGGCCTTGCTCCTGACGGCACCGGGACCTTTGCCGTGACGGCGGGAGATGCCTTCGCGTCCGGGGACTCCGTTCCGGGCAGACCGCGCTGTCCACGGCGCCCAAGGGGATTCCTCCTGACGGGGACTTTGCGGGGCGCGGCCGGGCCTGAAGGCGCGGGAGAGCGTCCGCAGGCTGAAGGGGAGCGTTTCTTCCGGGGAAGGTTCCGGCGGGAAAAGACCGTTTTTCGCGGGGAAGGGAGCGTCCGTCGGGGCGTTTTCGAGGCCGGGCGGGGTCCCGTTTTTCGCGGAAGGAATCAGGGTCGGCACGGTCTGCACGGCAAACGGCCGGAAGAGACCGGAACAGGTGTTTCGTCTTCGGACGGCGGGCCGGAAAAGGCGGCCCGGAAAAAGGAGAAAAAAACAGGATGACGATGCTGGACAACAACGACGCACCGCGCACGGCGCGCGCTTTCTGGACGCCGCTTTTTCTTGTTCCGGCCTTTGTTCTCGGGGCCGCGCACCTGTGGCGTTCCGGCGGAACGGGAGGCGCGGCGACGTGTCTTTTCTGGGCGCTGGCGTGCTTTGGGCGACGGGCGTGGATGCGGCCGGTGAGCTTTGCCGCGCTGGTCTTTCTTGCCGGGGAATGGGCGCGTACCGCCGAAGTGCTCGTGCACGTGCGTCTCGCCATGGGCGCGCCGTGGATGAGGCTTGCGGTCATCCTCGTGGCCGTGGCGGCGTTCACGGTCACGGCGGCGGCCATCGTCTGGACGGGACCCGGCCGCGCGTGGTTTTCCCGCGGCAGGGACAGGGCGCTCATGCAGGCGGCATCCTTCCTTCTTGCCGCCGTGCCGTTTGTTCTCATGGCTCGTTTTGCCCCGCATCTTCTGCTCCTGAACCGGCTGGCTCCGGGCTTCGGCATGGTGCAGGGGCTTCTTGCCGGATTCTGGGCGGCGTTTGTCTGCGCGGGGCTGAACGACCGCAAAGGGGCGACGCGCACAAGGCTGCGGGTATGGCGTCTGTTTTCCCTGGTCTTCTTTGCTCAGTTCGCCCTGTCGGCGGCAGGCTGGTCCGTGTTCGCCATGACCGGCGAGATGCACATTCCCGTCCCCGGGGTCATCGTGGCCGGCATGCTCTACCGCGGCACGGCGGGATTCATGCCGTTTCTCTTCCTCTTCTCCGTTCTCATCGCCGGGGCCGCGTGGTGCAGTCATCTCTGCTACTTCGGCTCCTGGGATGCCTGGGCCGCCTCGAAGGCGAAACCTTCCCCCCATCCCGGGCCCCTGCGCTGGCGTGTGCTGGCGCTGCTCGTCGTGGGCGGTGCGGCGCTCTTGCTCGCTTATCTGGGCGCGCCGCTTTCCTGGGCCGTCGCAGGAGGCGCGGCGCTCGGTCTTCTCATGCTTCCCGCGGCGCTTTTCGTCAGCCGCAAAAAAGGCTGGGCCGCCTACTGCACGCTCGTCTGTCCGCTGGGCCTTCTCGCCTGTCTTCTGGGGCGTCTTTCCTTCTGGCGCGTGCGCACCACGTCCCGCTGCACCGCGTGCGGCGCGTGCACGCGCGTCTGCCGTTACGGCGCGCTCGATCTCGCGCGTCTTGCCGCCGGAGGACCCTCTCTCTCCTGCACGCTGTGCCGCGACTGCCTGAACGTCTGCCCGCACGGCGGACTGTCCCTGCGCTGGTTCGGCATGGGCGCTGAGGGCGGGGCGGAACGCGCCTTCACGGCTCTCGTTGCCGCCATGCACGCGCTCTTTCTCTTCTCCGCCATGGTGTGAGGCAAAAAGCCCGCACAGCGACAAAGAAAAACGGCCGGGACCTGCGCTTCCGGCCGTTTTTTTGTCCGGATGTCCGGACATCGTTGACTGCAAGACAAACGTATCCCGGGAATATCGGCACATGATGATGACCATCATGATGCAAAAGAATCATGCATTGACTTTTTCTTACTGATGATTATCTCTATCATGAATATGATTTTCGTGGAATATGAAGATGTCCATGATTCATCATGGGACCTGTCCGTGAGAATGGACGGGAATAAAGAAAAATTTGAGGAGAAAATGCATGAAGAAAAAAGATTTTGTACCGGGCGTCGTCGTGGCGCTTTCCGGACGCATCATGAAGACTCTGCCCTCCGTGCATGTCATGGAGGGGACGGGCAGGCTCGAAGACCTGCCCGACGAGGAACGTCTCTTCCTGTGCGTGGGCGTGCGCGGCACGTCCGTGCAGCTTGCCGAGATCACGACTCAGGGACGCGGGGAGCGTCTTTTCATCGAATATCGCTGGCGCGGCGCGCAGCCGGGCTACGGAAGTCTGCGCATAGGCCGCTGGCGCGTGGGGCCTCAGTACCTCAACGGCGAGCTGTTCGTCGCCGAGGCGGACGAGCTTTGTTCCGCATTCCTGCATCCGCAGTCCGCAGGGCGTCTGCGCACGGTGACCGATGACGGACTTGCGGCCGTGCGCGCCCATCTTGCGTCGTCTCTCGGGGAAGGGCAGAGCCTGTACCCGTGGAGGGCCGTTCCACGGCGCGGAGCGTCGCGCCGCTGGCACTCGGCCGCGTGAGGTCTCTGTCCCGGACGAGCGTTTCGTCGGTCGGACGCACGGCCGGTGAGACAGGGGCTTATTTCGCCTCC
>CAJJMX010000288.1 GCA_905192935.1 uncultured Mailhella sp. | reverse complement strand
TGGCGGGCTTCGTCAGCTCCAGCCCCTGGATCTGCCTGCTTGTGAGCGGTGTGCTTCTTGTGGTGTTCCTGCTCATTCTGAACGCCATCCACAACAGAAAGGATGCCGCAGCCGCCTGAGTGCGTGTGTGACGACGTTTTCCGCACAAGGCGTCCTTGCGGCGTCGTGAGCCGGAATGACGTGATGAAATCCCCGCCGGAGAGATCCGCGCGGGGATTTTTTTGCGTCCGGCATGAGAGAGCCTGCGCATGTTCAGAAAACGGGCGTACCGGGCGTTTTTTTCGTGCCGTGCGCAGGCGACGCCGGAATGTTTTCGTGCGACGGCAGGCTCTGGCAGGAAGAAGGGAGAATCTGCAATCCTGATGCCTTCGGCGGGCGCGTGTTTTCGTTGCCGGACGCTTGGCAGGGACTTGTTTTTGCCCCCGCGATTGTCCGGAAGTGTCGCCATTTCTTTCGGCCGTGAAAAAGCCCTTCGGCAGGAAGGGCTTTTCGGGCCCGCACCCGGTCTGTGTCTCCGGGTGCGGGAGGTTTGGGGAGTGCCCGCCATCCGGGAGGATGAGCGGGAAGAGGAGAAAATCAGTGCATCATGGAAGGCAGCCACAGGCTGAGCTGCGGGAAGGCCACAATGAGTCCGACGCACACGAACAGGCCCACCACATAGGGAAGCGAGGCCTTGTACATGAGGCCGATGGGCACGTCGGCTATGCCCTTCATGACGAAGAGGTTGATGCCGAAGGGCGGAGTGATGCAGGCCATGTTCTTGACGAGCGTGGAGATGACGCCGAACCACACGAGGTTCCAGCCGAACACCTTGGCGATGGGCACGAAGATGGGCACGCAGATGAGCACGAGCGGAATGGCGGGGATGAAGCAGCCGAGGAAGCAGAGCACGATGATGATGGCCACCATGACCAGCATGGGCGCGATGTCGAGGGCGGCAATGGCGTTGGCGAGCACCATGGGGATGCGGCTCAGGGTCATGAAGTTGCCGAGCAGGTTCGCGCCGGCGAGCAGGGCGAAGCACATGGCGGTGAACTTGCCCGCGTCGTTGAGGGCGGAGGAGAGCTTTTTGGTGGTCATGCGGCGCAGGGCATAGGCAAGGGCCAGCATGCCGAACACGCCCACGCCGCCGCCTTCCGTGGCGGTGAAGATGCCGCCGTAGATGCCGCCGATGACCAGAATGAATATGGCCATGATGGGCAGGGCGGAGCGCAGGGAGGACAGGGCTTCCAGGCGGGACACGCGGGGCGATGCGGGAGCGGCTGCGGGATTGATGCGGGCCCACACCATGATGACGCCGATGAAGCAGAACATGCACAGAAGACCGGGAATGACGCCGGCGATGAACAGTTCGCCTATGGACTGTTCGGCAAGCACGCCGTAGAGGATGAAGGTGGTGGAAGGCGGGATAAGGCTGCCGATGGTACCGGAGCAGGCGAGGCAGCCTATGGCGAGGGCGTCGTCGTAGTGGCTCTTGCGCATTTCCGGCAGGGCGATGGCGGACATGGCCACGCTGCCTGCGAGGGAGTCGCCCACCACGGCGCCGAAGGCCGTGCAGGCGCACACGCTGCCGGTGGCGAGGCCGCCGCGCCAGTGGCCCATCCAGGAGCGGGCGGCGCGGTAGAGGTCCTGACCGAACTGACCTTCAAAGCATACATAGCCCATAAGCAGGAAGAACATGAGCGGCGACCAGTCGTAGCTGGCCACGGTGTTGTACCAGAACTGACCGAGCATGTTCCAGGCGGCCATGGTGCCGCGCATGTTGGCGATGAACACGGCGGCCGAGGCCATGAGCGCGTAGGCCACGGGCATGCCCGAGAAGAACAGGAAGAACATGAAGGCGCAGCCCCACACGCCGAGGGCCACGCTGGAGACTCCGCGCATTCTGTGTGTGGCGAACCACACGAAGGCGGCCGTGGTGGCGAAGGCCGCAAGCAGGGCAAGGAGCATGGCTCCGGAGCCGTAGTTGTCGTGAGCCTTCAATATGGCGGCGAAAAAGTCGTGTACGAGGGTGAGCAGCAGAAGCAGGCAGCCTGCGGAGGCGAACCACACAAAGGGAGCCACGGGCAGGTTGAGCGTGGGGGAATAAAGCTCGCAGGTGGAGGCGTAGCGAGCCATGGCGGCAAGGCATACGCCCACGGTGGCCACGGACCAGAACGTGGTGACCACGGAAAGAAGAGTTTGCGCCTTTTCACTGAGCTTTGCGGTCACCACGTCCATGACGATGTGGCCGCCCGTCCACTGGGCGTAGGCCACGGACGTGAAGAACACGATGACCATGAAGAACTCTGTGAGTTCCAGAGTGCCGCTGAGAGGCCGGGAAAAGAAGTACCGCAGACCGACGTCGAGCGCGGTGATGAGCACCATGAGCAGGAAGAAGAACATTCCGAGGGCGCTGACTTTCTGACATACGCTTTCCAGATGCTTCAGAAGGCCGACGCACGCGCGCAGGGGCGCCAGGCCGGTGGGCTGAGGGGAAAGTGAGGTTGCATGTGATGTGGCCATGACTGACTCCTGGGCATTGAACATGGAGCGTGTGCCGTTGCGGCCCGCTCCGGCAGAGGCGGATGAGTCCTCGTGCAGGTTCATGAGGTTCCTCGCACTGTGGG
>CAJJMX010000287.1 GCA_905192935.1 uncultured Mailhella sp. | reverse complement strand
CATACGGAATCTTACCTTCTCCTATTCAGGAAGAACCATTCTGCATGACGTCAGTCTCTCGGTACGTCCGGGACAGATCTGCGGCCTGCTCGGCCCCAACGGCAGCGGCAAATCCACCCTTTTCCGCTGCTGCATGGGCTTTCTGCATCCCGAAAAGGGACAGGTCCACGTGCGGGGCGTCAACATCGCCCACATGCGTCCCGCCGAGCTGGCCCGTCATGTGGCCTACGTGCCCCAGGAGCATCGGCAGCCTTTTCCCTTTGCCGTGCGGGACATGGTGCTCATGGGACGTTCCCCGCACATGGACGGCTGGTTCAGGCTCAGGGACGAAGACAGGGCCGCGGCCGAAAAAGCCATGGAACGCATAGGCATCGCGCATCTTGCCGATGCCTCCTGCAACCAGCTTTCCGGAGGTCAGAGACAGCTTGTGCTCATAGCCAGGGCCATGGCGCAGAACACTCCGCTCATCCTGCTGGACGAGCCCACAAGCGCGCTGGACTTCAGCAATCAGCTTGCGGTATGGAAGGTCCTGCGGGAAGTCGCGGAACAGGGTGTGGCCATCCTCGTCTGCTGTCACGATCCCAACCACATACTCTGGTTCTGCGACACGGCGACCGTTCTGCATCAGGGCCGCGTCTTCTCGGAAGGTCCGGTCCATGAGGCCGTCACCGAAGACATACTTCAGCACATCTACGGGCCGCAGTGCGTGCGCATTTCCACGGAAAACATGGACATGGTCTGTCCCCGCAGATCCTGATCCCCTTCCCACTCTCGAGACAACCACAAGGAGAATACATGTACGCTCCAGGCATCACTCAGGAACTCATCGACAAGGCCGTGGCCTTCCACGGACACTGGTGTCCCGGCCTCAGCACGGGCATCCGCGCGGCGGCATGGGCCATGCAGAACATGGGGACCGCCGCCGACGAGGAAATCGTCGCGGTCACCGAAACCGACATGTGCGCCGTCGACGCCATTCAGGCCCTCGTGGGCTGCACCTTCGGCAAGGGCAATCTCATATTCCGGGACCGGGGCAAGGTGGCCTTCAGCTTTTTCCGGCGCAGCGACGGCAAAAGCGCCCGTCTCATGCAGAAACTGCGCGAAGACGACCTTTCCCGACGCACAGGAGAGGTGCGGAAGGAACTGGAGAACGAACATCTCTCCGGGGACAGACGCGCCGCTCTCGAAGCCGAAGCGGAACGCCTGAAGAAGGCGCGTATCGAGCAGATACTTTCCCTGCCCTTCGAAGAGCTGTTTTCTGTCGGAGAGCCGCTCTGCGACATGCCTCAGACGGCAAGACGCCTTCCCACCATCATCTGCGACGCGTGCGGCGAAGGGGTTATGTCCACCCGCATACGCGAAGTGGACGGCAGGCATCTTTGCATCGACTGCGCGGAAAAGCTGAACGCACAAAAGCGGAGCTGATGTTTCCGCGTCTTTGCTCCCTGTCAAAACAAAAAAGGCGGCCTTTCACGGGTCGCCTTTTTTGTGCGTGACGCTTCATCCGCCGGACGCGGGTAATCATGCCGTTTTTCGAAAGACATGCGAAAAGCCGCAGCCTGCCTTCGAACCGGATGCCGGTCCCGCAGAACTTTCCGTCGTCATGCCGGGAAATACGCCGCGCACAACGCCTGAGGGACCTTCTCTCCGGTATTCGATAACTACCTCTGGCTGAGGAGCTTTGTTTCCAGAGCCCTGGCAACGGGCATGTCCGCCGGACGAAGGCCGGGAAAGGTCGCCAGCTCCTTCAGAGGCACCCAGCGCATGTCGTCATGCACGGTGAGCGCGATATCTCCCTTCCAGGATCTTACGCGATACACGCAAAGATGCACGGTGCCGAAGTCGTAACCGTGACTGTTTTCCGTCAGATATTCTCCGATCTCCGCCTCGATGCGGAGCTCCTCCCGAAGCTCGCGGGCAAGGCACTGTTCAGGAGTCTCTCCGGCCTCGAGCTTGCCGCCCGGAAACTCCCAGCTGCCGGGGCAGCTCATGAACGGAGCCCTTCGCATGACGAGAATACGGCCGTTCTCAAAAAACACGGCTCCCATAACTTCCTTGGTCACCTTTTCCATGGCTTTTCTCCTTCTGTTGCATCCTGCGTCAGGCTTGGCCGCCCCGTGTCGCCGCAGCCTCAGACGGCAGAACGCGCGACCGGACGACGCAGTCTTCGGCCAACATTCCTTCAGTCTCGGCGCAACTTCTTCTCTCTGCGCCGTACGACAAAAACATAGCACACGCTGATATAGACGGCGCAGAGCGTGCATGTCACCGGCTCGCACAGGCATACTCCCATGTAGCCCATGGAAGGAACCACAAGAAGCGCGAATATCACATTTCCGGCAAGTTCCAGCGCGCCTTCCCCGAGACTCAGCATCCGTCCGCCCATGCCCTGAAGCGCGCAGCGAAGAATGATGAGCACCGCAATGCCGGTATAGAACGGCGCATCGACCCGCAGATACAGACTGCCCGCGCCGACGACCTCGGCACTTGCGCTGCCCGTGGCCAGTCGGACCAGATCATCCGCCCACAGCCGGACGATCACATTGATGAACGCCACCCACGCAAGTCCGAGACACACGGCATGACGCACGCCGATTCTGGCTCTTGTCCATT
>CAJJMX010000286.1 GCA_905192935.1 uncultured Mailhella sp. | reverse complement strand
GCCGCCGTCCGTACGGAGCAGCCCGCGTTTTTTCAGTTCTATTTCCAGGCAGGCGAGAGCTGCCGGGGTGACGCCGGAAATGCGTCCTGCCTGTCCCAGCGTCAGGGGACGTATGGCGGAGAGCTTTTCCTGTATTTCCCGGGAGAGACCGGAAATGCCGGAATAGTCCATGTCTTCGGGCAGGCGTATGGACTCCTGACGGGCGGCACGGCGCACGAGCTCGTCCTGAAGTTCCAGATAGCCGGAATAGCGGAGTATGATTTCCGTTTCCTGAAGCACGTCGTCCGGGGTGCTTTCAAGCTCGGGCAGGAACACGGAGAGTCTGCGCAGGGGAAGCTGCGGACGGCGGCCGAGATCGGCCAGGGTGACGGCCTGGCTGGGGCAGGGTTCGCCGAGATCGGCAAAGGCGGCCTGCGTGGCGGCGTCGGGAGTGAGGCGCACGGAGCTGAGCTTGTCCATGAGCGTGTGCAGGCTCTGCTGTCTTTCGCGGAAGACGCGCCACTGATCGTCGTTCACAAGGCCGATGTCGCGGCCGCGCGGGGTGAGGCGGGCGTCGGCGTTGTCCTCGCGCAGAAGAAGGCGGTACTCCGCGCGGGAAGTGAACATGCGGAAGGGTTCGTTGGTTCCCTTGGTGACGAGCTCGTCGGCCAGCACGGCCATGTAGGCTTCGCTTCTGGCGGGCAGGAAGGGTTCGCGGTCCTTTATCTTCGCGTCCATGTTGAGCGCCGCCCAGAGTCCCTGGGCCGCGGCTTCCTCATAGCCCGAGGTGCCGTTGATCTGACCGGCCAGCCACAGGCCTTCCACCTTGCGGGTCTCGAAGGTGGGACGCAGCTGCACGGGATTCACGTAGTCGTACTCGATGGCGTAGCCGGGACGCACGATTTTGGCGTGCTCAAGACCGCGGATGGAGTTCACCATCTTTTCCTGAATGTCCAGCGGCAGGCTGGTGGAAATGCCGTTGGCGTAATATTCTTCCCGATTCAGGCCTTCAGGTTCGATGAACACATGATGACGTTCCCTTTCGGGGAATCTGGCGACCTTGTCCTCCACCGACGGGCAGTAGCGTGCGCCCACGCCCGTGATGACGCCGGTGAAGAGCGGAGAGCGGTCGAGCCCCGAGCGGATGATGTCGTGCGTATGCTCGTTGGTCCAGGTGACGAAGCAGGGCACCTGCGGCAGCACCGGGCCGGGGCCGCTGAAGCTGAAGCCCTGCGGCGGATTGTCTCCGTACTGGGCCTCCATGGCGTCGAAGTCGATGGAGCTGGCCAGAAGGCGCGGCGTGGTGCCGGTCTTGAGGCGTCCGAGGGTGAGTCCGAGAGCGCGCAGGGAGTCGGAAAGCTGCATGGCTGCGGAGTCGCCGAAGCGTCCGGCGCTGTAGTGCACGAGGCCCACATGCACGAGTCCCTGAAGGAAGGTTCCCGTGGTGAGCAGCACGTGATCGGCGGAAAACTCCTTGCCGAGCTGGGTGCGCACGCCTCTGACCCTGCCGTTTTCCGCGATGATCTCCGTGACCATGTCCTGCCAGATGGTGAGTCCTTCCTGGGCGAAGAGGTCGCGTTTTGCCGCGGCAAGATAGGTTTCGCGGTCTATCTGGGCGCGACGGGCGCGCACGGCCGGTCCCTTGCTCGCGTTCAGGATGCGGAACTGTATGCCGGCCTCGTCGGCCCATTTGCCCATGCAGCCGCCGAGGGCATCTATTTCACGGACCAGATGTCCCTTGGCCAGACCGCCTATGGCGGGATTGCAGGAAAGATGTCCTATGCGGTCCACGTTGCTCGTGATGACGAGCACGTCATGACCCAGACGGGCGAGAGCCATGGACGCTTCACAGCCGGCATGTCCGGCCCCGACGACGATGCAGGAATAATGTGTCATGCTGTTGAGAGCTCTGGGGTTGAAGAAGGCGCACCCTGGCGCCGGAAGAGCGGCAGAGGAAGGTCGCCGCAGCACGGAAAATCACGGCAGGGCAGAAAGAGCGGTCCGGACGGCCGCTGTTCGGAAGCACCTGCCCGTTACGTCATGAGGCCGCGCAACCGGATGAACCGGAGGCCGCGGCCTCATGAAGCCCGGGAAAGCGAAAGGCTCGGGGACGATGCGGTCCCGGGCCTTCGTCCCGGCATCAGTTTTCGTAGAAGGAGCGCAGGGTCTGGCTTCTCACCGGATGGCGGAGCTTGCGCAGAGCCTTGGCTTCGATCTGACGTATGCGTTCACGGGTGACGTTGAAGAGCTTGCCCACTTCCTCGAGGGTGTGGTCGGACTTTTCTCCGATGCCGAAGCGCTTGCGCAGCACCTGCTCCTCACGGGGCGTGAGGTCGGCGAGAACGGCGGCGATCTGTTCGGAAAGCTTGGTGTTCACCACCTCTTCGGCGGGGGCCACGGCCTTCTTGTCCTCGATGAAGTCGCCGAGGCTGGAATCCTCTTCGTCGCCGATGGGGGTTTCGAGGGAAATGGGTTCCTTGGCGATCTTGAGCACCTTCTTCACCTTGTCCACGGGATAGTCCATGCGTTCCGCGATTTCCTCGGGAGTGGGATCGCGGCCGAGCTCCTGCACCAGGTAGCGCGAGGTGCGGATGAGCTTGTTGATGGTCTCGATCATGTGCACCGGGATGCGGA
>CAJJMX010000285.1 GCA_905192935.1 uncultured Mailhella sp. | reverse complement strand
ATCATGACGAAGCCGGTCACGGGCATCACGGATGCTGCTGTCATCATGAGCACGAGGCTCCGCAGCCCGTGGACAGTTCCGTGGCGGCACTCGCCTCGGACACGACAGCCGTATACCTTATAAAGAATATGGACTGCCCCATGGAGGAGGCTCTCATCCGCAAGAGACTCGCGTCGGTGGAAGGCATCACCGGACTTGAGTTCAACCTCATGCAGCGCGTGCTCACCGTGCATCATGAACTGCCGTCCACCACGATCATCGAGGAGGCCCTCGCCTCCATCGACATGATCCCTGAGCCTGTGGTCGCAGATCGGGAGATTGCGCCCCGCACGGTGGAGTCTCCCCGTATTCCCTGGAAGAAACTGGCACTGGCCGGACTTTTTGCCGTGCTTTCCGAGGGCATGGAATTCGCGCTGGAGTGGGGAGTCGTGTCCCGTCCGGCGGAAGGCTTTTCCTTCGTCTCGGCACTTCCGCTTCTTTTCGCCGTGGCGGCCATACTGCTCGGCGGACTCGGTACGTACCGCAAGGGCTGGCTGGCGGTTTCCAATTTCAATCTCAACATCAACGCGCTCATGTCCGTGGCCGTGACGGGGGCGGTGATCATCGGCCAGTATCCGGAAGCGGCCATGGTCATGGTGCTCTTCAATGTTTCCGAAGCCATTGAGGCCAGAGCTCTCGACAGGGCGCGCAACGCCATAAGCAGGCTTCTTGCCCTTTCCCCGGAGAAGGCGACGGTGCTTCAGCCCGACGGTTCGTGGGTGGAAACGGAGATCCGTCAGGTGGCCATCGGCAGCCGTGTGAGGGTCAGACCCGGGGAAAGGATCGCCCTGGACGGCGTGGTCGTTTCCGGTCATTCCGCCGTGGATCAGGCTCCCATCACGGGAGAGAGCATTCCCGTGGAAAAAGGAGAAGGCGATACCGTCTTTGCCGGTACCATCAATACGTCGGGAGCGTTTGAATTCGAGGTGACGGCTGCGGCTTCGAACACCACGCTCTCGCGCATCATCCACGCCGTGGAAGACGCGCAGGGCCGCCGCGCTCCCATGCAGCGCTTTGTGGACAGCTTCGCCAGATGGTACACGCCCGCCGTCTTCCTGCTCGCCCTGCTCACGGCCGTGGTTCCGCCGCTCTTCATGGGGCGTGAATGGCTGGACTCCGTCTATACCGGTCTTGTGCTGCTCGTCATAGGCTGTCCCTGCGCGCTCGTGATATCCACGCCCGTGAGCATAGTCAGCGGCATGGCGGCCGCCACAAGAAGCGGCATACTCGTCAAGGGCGGCATGTTCCTCGAACAGGGACGCCTTCTGCGCTGCCTGGCTCTCGACAAGACGGGAACCATCACCTGCGGCAAGCCGAAGCTGACGGACATGGAGGCCATGGACGGACATGACGTGCGGGAAGGGCTGCTTCTGGCCGCCAGTCTTGCGGTCAGATCGGATCATCCGGTTTCCCTCGCCGTCGCCGAGAAGGCTGTGGAGGAAGGCATGGATCTTCTGGAAGTCGAGGATTTCGAGGCCGTGGCGGGTCAGGGCGTGCGCGGCACCATGAACGGCGTGCGCTTCAGCCTCGGCAGCATCAGAATGATGAAGCTTGCCAATCTTGCCGGTGCGGAACTTGAGCAGCGTGCGGCAGCCCTTGAAGCGCAGGGCAGAACGGTGGTGGCTCTGGCGGACGAGACGTCCGTGCGTGCGGTGTTCGCCGTGGCCGACACCATCCGGGAAAGCAGCAGGGAAGCCGTGCGCGACCTGAAGGAACTGGGCGTGCATACGGTCATGCTTACGGGTGACAACGAAAAGGTGGCGCGCGTCATTGCCGCTCAGGCCGGTGTGGACGATTTTCGCGGCAACCTTCTGCCCGAGGACAAGCTGAACGCCGTGGAAGAGCTGGCCAAGCAGTGGGGCAGAGTGGGCATGGCCGGCGACGGCATCAATGATGCTCCGGCTCTCGCAAGAGCTGACATAGGCTTTGCCATGGCCGGAAGCGGCACCGATACCGCCATGGAGACCGCAGACGTGGCGCTCATGGACGACGATCTGCGCAAGATTCCCAGATTCATCCGGCTTTCCCGTGCGACGTATGCCATTCTCGTGCAGAACATCGCCCTGGCTCTCGGCGTAAAGGCTCTTTTCTTCCTGCTGGCATTTACCGGCAACGCCACCATGTGGATGGCCGTGTTCGCCGACGTGGGAACGGCGCTCATCGTTGTGGCCAACGGGCTGAGAGCGGCCCGGGTGAAGCCCTGAGCCTGAGGAAGGGTGTGCACGTTTCCTGCGGAAATGAAAAAACAGCGGCCCTGCGGGTCATGCCGGAGCACGGCAGAGCCCGCAGGGCCCAATTGTCTGAAAGCTGCTTTCGGAAAAAGGCGGATACGGATATTTCCGCATCCTCTTGACACGGGGCAGGTAAGGATTTATTTGCTCATTTGAGCAAAAATATAAAACCGTTCCGTGGCGGAAGGAAACGCGCAGCTTTTCCCTGCATGGGCTATGTTTTCATGCCATTCCGTCCATGGGACAGGTCATCCCCAAAGGAGTTTCCCATGTCAGAAGCCATCCTTATTGCTGTTCCTTCCAACGCTCCTGCCGGTCTTGAGGCAGTACCCAGCGCGCATTTCGGTCATT
>CAJJMX010000284.1 GCA_905192935.1 uncultured Mailhella sp. | reverse complement strand
CCGGCCTTTTTTCATGCCGGAGCGGACCGCCGACAGCTTGGAAACGGACGCCCAGGCGAGCCCGGAAGCCTTCTCTTCCAGGCCTGCCGACAATCATGCCCCTGCCCTGCCGGACGAGCCCGGAGAGCCTCAGCCTGCCGAAGCGCCCCGCGGCTCTTCCACGCCCCGGGAAGATACGGGCAAAGTCCTGCCGCGCTCCTCGCCGCTTCCGCCTTTTCTCGCCGCGCAAAAAGAGCGTCTTTCCGCCCTGCCGGACAGCCGGAAGACAAGGCCGCGCCGTTCCTATCTCTTCTCCTCCGGCCGCTCCTTCCCTTTCGCCTTCTCTTCCCGCCCCTTTGCCGCGACAAAAAACGTCCGCCGGGAACCTTGCCCCGACGGACCGTCCTTCCGGCCCTGCCTGCGCATGCGCAGGCAGGCCTTTTCTCAATATGAAGACGGACCCGTCCTGACCGGACGAAAAAACGCGCCCTCCCCCGGACGGAACCGTCAGTTCCGCGCCTTCAGATACGCCCTGTTCACCACGTTCTGCGGGTCGCCCTCGCGAAAACGCCGGATGTTCTCAAGAGTGATGGCGACGATGTTGCGCCTTGCGCCGTCGGTCATCCAGGCGATGTGCGGCGTGATGAGCGAATGAGGCGCGGAAAGCAGCGGATCGTCCATGGCCGGAGGTTCGCATTCGAGAACGTCCGCACCGAAACCGCCGAGCCTGCCCTCGCGAAGGGCTTCGGCCACGTCCTGCCCGCGCACCACGGGGCCGCGCGAGGTGTTGATGATGATCGCGCCCTTCTTCATGAGCGAGAGCGTCTCACGGCACACGAGGCCGCGCGTCTCGTCGGTGAGCGGACAGTGCAGGGAAAGCACGTCCGATTCGCGGAAAAGCTCCTCGCGGGACACGAAGGCAAACGGCGCATAGCCGGGCGCGGGCACGGGCCTGTGGGCGCAGGCCACGACCTTCATGCCGAAGGCGTGCCCTATCTCGGCCACTCGCCTGCCCAGATTGCCGAAGCCGAAAATGCCCAGCGTCTTTCCCGTGAGTTCCACCTGCGGCGTGAGCGCGTAGCAGAAATCCTCGCAGCGCGCCCAGTCGCCGCGGCGCACGCTCTCGTCATGAAGCGCCGTGTGCCGGCACAGCTCCAGAAGCAGGGCGAACACATGCTGCGCCACGGCGTCGGTGCCGTAGGCGGGGGTGTTGCACACCGCGATGCCCCGCGCACCGGCCGCCTCAAGGTCTATGACGTTGGTGCCCGCGGCCGTCACGGCGATGCAGCGAAGCGAGGGCAGCGCGTCCATGAGCGCGGCGTCCACCACCACCTTGTTCACCACCAGGATATCCGCCCCCAGGGAGCGCTCCAGGACCTTGTCCGCAGGCGTGCGGTCATGGCAGACCCAGGTGTCCCCGGCGTCGGAAACAGGCCACGGGCTTTCCATGCCCGCCCTCAGGGTATACCCGTCGAGCACCACTATCTTCATGACGACTCCTTTTCTCTCACGGTTGAAACACTGTCCGGAAAGGCCGCCCGCAAAAGCCGCGCGACGCGCCTCAAAGGGCGTCCCGCCTTTCCGACAGACCTTTCTTCTGCTTGTGCCACAGCGGAAGGCTCCGCGCAAGAGCCTCGGTCCAAACGCGCTCTATGCCGCGAGGCGCCATGACCTTTCGGGAAGGCCCAGAGAAAAACGAAAAGCACGCGCCTTTTCAGGGAAACGCCAAAAGGCCGGAGCAGCCCGAAACGCCATGTCCCCCGAAGGCGGGAGAGAAAACACGACCGCAAAAAACGAAGGATGCGGAAAAACACGGGCCCGGCGCTCTTGCGCGACGCTTCCGCCTGACCTATACTTGCCGAAAATTTTTAAAGGTGACTGTTTCATGAAATCCCTGACCCTTACCAGCATGCAGCTTTGCAGCCTCGTCATTTTCCGCAACCTCCTTTCCGACCCCGTCATTTCCCGGCTCAAGAAGCTGCTCGACGCCGACTCCTCCGACACGTCCGCCTGTGTCGACGCCTACTGCGACTTTGCCTCCGCGCTCTTCGCGCGCAACGATGATCTGAGCGCCTATCTGCTGAACCTCATCATGGAAGACGAGAACATCTACATGCTGCAAAGCTGCGGCAGCAGGCCCGTGTCCCCCTTCCTCGCCGAGTGCCTTGAACACGAACTCGAATTTCTTCAGAAGCTCAGCTCCTTCGACGGCCGCACCATCCGCGAATCCCTCAACTTTCAGGGCTTTCTGCCGAGCTGGAAGACGAGCGATCTCGACTTTGCCGCCGCCTACCGTGAACGCATAGCCACCATCCATCAGAAGGGCTACGGCATCTTCGCCAAGTACCGCATGTTCACGGTGAAGGACAGCCGTCTTGTGCCCGTGCGCCATCCCGATCCGCAGACGCTCGATCAGCTTCCCGGCTACGAGCAGGAGCGTTCCAAGATCATCGCCAACACCGAGGCCCTGCTTGCGGGCAAGCCCGCCAACAACGTGCTCCTCTACGGCGACGCGGGCACGGGCAAGAGCAGCACGGTGAAGGCCATCGTCAACGCCTACTGCGACAAGGGCCTGCGCCTCGTGGAAGTGAAGAAGAACCAGCTCTATCAGATCCCCGACATCACCGAGGCCCTGTCCCGCAAT
>CAJJMX010000283.1 GCA_905192935.1 uncultured Mailhella sp. | reverse complement strand
AGGCTCATCTCGCCCTTCGTGGACTGCCTGGCCGTGCGCTGGATGCAGAAAAGGCACATCGCCTACAAGGTGAAGGCCGACAACCTGAAGCAGGACTGATCCACGGCCGCAGACCGGAAGCGAAAACCGGAGAGGTGCGCCTTCTTCCTGGAAACGGACCCCCCGCTCCCGCCGCCGAGGCAGGACGCTCCTTTTTCCGCCCTCCGGTACGAAGGAGAAGAACGCCGCAAGCAGGCCGCACAGGTTCCGGAAAAACGACCATTGTCGGACAGCGGCTTCAGGAGCGGATCCCCATGCGTCCGAAGGCCTGACCGGCAATGGATATAGGCCACGCTGTCCTGACGGGCGTCCCCCTTCGTCCGAAGGCCTGACGACTTTCACGCGACTGCCGATGCAACGCCGTGACTTCCGCTCCTTCCTGCCCGGCAGGAAACCCATTCCCAAGGAATCATCATGAAGGAATATCTGCTCGTCACCGGTGTGGGCCTGCTCGCGCAGGGATTTTTCTCCCTGCGCATGCTCCACCAGTGGATAAAAACGGAACGGGCAAAAAAAATCATTTCTCCCGCGCTGTTCTGGGTGTTCAGCATATGCGGGGCCTATCTGCTCATGCTCTACGGCTGGCTGAGAAACGACTTTGCCATCATTCTCGGACAGTTCATTTCCTATTACATCTACCTCTGGAACCTCAAGGCCAACGGCATATGGCAAAAATGCGCGCTCATCGTGCGCGCGGTTCTTCTTCTCACGCCGCCCGCGGCTGCGGTCAGCCTCGGTCTCTCCGGCGTGAACGTGACGGAGATCCTGTTCAAAAACCCCGATATTCCCCTGCCCCTGCTCGTTTTCGGCTGCATGAGCCAGGCGCTCTTCACCCTGCGCTTCGTGTATCAGTGGTGGTACTCCTCGCGCCACCACGTTTCCGTGCTTCCCATGGGATTCTGGATCATCAGTCTGACAGGCTCCCTGCTCATATGCCTCTACGCCGTACTGAGGCTCGACATCGTGCTCATTCTCGGTCAGGCACTCGGCCTTGTGGCCTACGCAAGAAACATCGTCATCGGACTGAAAAGCTCCCGCACAGCCTCCGTCTCTTCCCGTCGCTTCCGGTGAGTTTCCAAGAGAGGCCCTATCATGAAACAGCGCACCCTCATCTACGTCTTCTCCCTGCTTCTTCTGCTGCCTCTCGTCTACGTGTTCGGCACCGGCATCATGGAAGCGAGAAACCTCATTTCCGCCCAGTCCATGGCCCTGGACCACGACTGGCTCATCCCTCATCTCTTCACGGAAATACGCCTCAACAAGCCGCCGCTGCCCGTGTGGCTCACCGTGCCCGTCTTTCTGCTTGATCCCGAGCCTTCCATGTTCGCCCTGCATCTGCCCGTCATCCTCGTCACGGCGCTTCTCGGCGTGTTCTGCTACGACCTTTGCAGGACGCTCTTCGACGACGACAAGACCGCCTTCTGCTCAGGGCTCGTCGTCTCCTCCATGCTGCTCACCCTCAAGCTCGGCACCACCAATTCCTGGGACATCTACTCCGTGGTCTTCATGACCGGCGCGCTCGTCGGACTCGTGAAGCAGGGCCGGGGCCCTCTCCTTGCGGGCATGCTTTTCATGGCGGCCTCCATTCTCAGCAAGGGTCCCGTGCAGCTCTATACCATGCTGCTGCCCTTCCTCGCGTGCCTTCTCATCTTCCGCCGCGGCATCCCGTGGAAACGCCTTGCCGTCATTCTCACAGGCGGCTGCCTCATAGGCTCGCTGTGGTACCTCTACGTGTACTTCGCCGTGCCTCATGTGGCCGCCAGCGTGGCTCAGGGAGAAGTGAAGGCATGGAGCACCATGCACACGGCTTCCTTCTTCTTCTACCTGTCCTTCCCGGGATTCGCGGGCGCCTGGGCGCTCGTCTCGCTCTCCGGCCTCTTCAACCGCTGGCTGAACAAAAGCGACGAAAGCCGCGCGGACATGAAATTCACGCTCTGCTGGTTCCTGCTCTCTCTGCTCCTGCTCTCCCTCGTTCCGGAAAAGAAGGAACGCTATCTCATGCCCGCCATGGTGCCTCTTGCCCTTCTTTCCGCGCAGGTTCTGCGGCACTGGGTATCCGGACTTGCCGCAGGCACGCTCTCGCGCGTCGAGAGAGGCATCATCACCGTGCACCTCGGCCTCGGCACGCTGGCGGCCGCAGGCATATGCCTCTTCATCGCCTTCAGCCACAGGGACTATGCGCTCTACTGCGCCGTGTTCGCCCTGCTCTGCCTCCTTGTCGGCTTCTTCGGCCTGAAGTTCCCGCGCTACATCGTATCCGTATCCTGCCTTATGGTGCTTCTCGTGTGCCTTGCCGCCTGCCGCATGGGGTCCACCCGCCCCGTGATGCAGAAAACGCCGCCGTCATGCACCCTTGAAGAGCTGCGCGCCATGCCGGAGCTCAAGGGCATCCCCTGCTACTCCTTCGACGCCTTCGATCCCACGGACGAGTGGGAAATCGGCCGTGACACCACGAAGATCACGTCGCTTGCCGACGTGCCGGAACCGCGCTTCCTGCTGCTCGACACCGATACCACACCGCCCTCCGTCATCTCGGAAGGCGGGCTCGACGTGGAAAAGCGCCTTCTCATTCAGACCAGCCGCGGC
>CAJJMX010000282.1 GCA_905192935.1 uncultured Mailhella sp. | reverse complement strand
CGCCTCCGCACGTCCGACAGGGGGCAGCTTCCTTTCTGGACAGCCGACGCAGGCCGTCGCGCCTTTCTTCTCTGCATCATTTCAACGGGTTCAGTCGCGTGGGAACGCCCTGCCCTGCACGCAAAAACGCCGCCTTCCGAAAAACCGGAAGACGGCGTTTTCCATCTGTCTGTCAGCGGATGAGCCGACGGGATCCTTACATGAGGCCCTGTTCGATCATGCTGTCGGCCACCTTGCGGAAGCCGGCGATGTTGCCGCCCATCACGTAGTTGCCGGGCTGGCCGAATTCTTCGGCGGTATCATGGGCAGCCTGGAAGATGCCGGCCATGATGCCCTTGAGCTTGCCGTCCACTTCGTCGAAGGTCCAGGAGGTCATGCCCGCGTTCTGTTCCATTTCGAGCTGGCTCGTGGCCACGCCGCCGGCGTTGGCGCACTTGGCCGGGCCGTAGCAGATGCCGGCCTTCTGGAATTCGGCGGTAGCTTCCAGGGTGGAAGGCATGTTGGCGCCTTCGCTCACCAGGATGCAGCCCTTGGAGAGCAGGTTCTTCGCGTCGGCCAGGGTGACTTCGTTCTGCGTGGCGCTCGGGAAGGCGAGGTCGGCGCCCACGTTCCACACGGGATGCTCGCCCGCGGGGTATTCGGAAACGGGAATGAACGTGGCATCCTTGCACAGTTCGGCGTAGCGGGTGAGGGGAGCGCGTTCCTGTTCCTTGACCTGCTGCAGCACTTCAAGATTGATGCCGCTCGGCTGATAGATGCAGCCGCGGGAGTCGGACACGGTGACGGGCTTGGCGCCGAGCTGATAGAGCTTCTTCACGGTGTAGATGGCCACGTTGCCCGCGCCGGACACGGCGGCCGTCTTGCCTTCGATGTCCTTGCCCACGGCCTTCAGCATGTTCTCGGCAAAGTACACGTTGCCGAAGCCCGTGGCTTCGGTACGGGCGAGGGAGCCGCCCCACTTGAGGCCCTTGCCGGTGAGCACGCCTTCGAAGCGGCTGGTCAGACGCTTGTACTGACCGAACAGGTAACCGATTTCGCGGCCGCCCACGCCGATGTCGCCGGCGGGAACGTCGCTGAACGCACCGATGTAGCGGACAAGCTCGGTCATGAAGGCCTGGCAGAAACGCATGACTTCGGCGTCGGACTTGCCCTTGGGATCGAAGTCGCTGCCGCCCTTGGCGCCGCCGATGGAGAGGCCGGTAAGGCTGTTCTTGAAGATCTGCTCGAAGCCGAGGAACTTGAGGATGCTCTGGTTCACGCTGGGATGGAAGCGCAGGCCGCCCTTGTACGGTCCGATGGCGGAGTTGAACTGGACGCGGTAGCCGTTGTTCACCTGAATACGGCCCTTGTCGTCGGTCCAGGCCACACGGAATTCCACAAGGCGTTCAGGCACCACGATGCGCTCAAGAATGGCGTTCTCCTGATACTTGGATTCCCTGTCGAAAAGAGGCTGCATGGAGAAGAGCACTTCTTCCACGGCCTGCAGAAATTCCGGCTGATGAGGATTCTTGGCACGCACGTTTTCCACGACGCTCTGCACGTAATTGTTACCCATGAGAGTCTGCTCCTTTAAATAGCGGAAGGGGAAGGGGCTCCCCAAAAATGTACAACTATCGTTCACCGGTCCCAAATAATACATTTTTGTAAAAATATGGTATACTCCGGCGCTGACGACTATCGACTATCCCTATTTTCCCCGAGAATCAACCTCTTTTTATGACAAAAACGAAATTTTATTTTTCACTTTAATGCTTGTTTTAATTGAATTTTACATTATTGTAAAAGTATTTTCATATTTTTTCCATTAATTTCAATATGTTACATTATAACATTTTTGTCTCTTCCGCCCATCTTTCAGCGTCCCCGGAAGGACTGAACGTTTCAATTTTGTCTCATGCGTCGTGTCCCGACGCCCCCTCCCTGCGGCTTTCCGCCTCGGGCTCTGCCGCATCTCCGGAGAAAAAGGCAAAAAAATCCCCGACCATGGTCGGGGACAACGGCAGGAAACAGTCTGAAACACAACGGCCGCAGCTCTCTTTCGCCTGTCGAGGCATCAAGGCTGCTGCGGGGACTTACTTTTCGTCTCCGCCGCGAAAAAACGCCTCGTTCACGGCTGCGAAAAAGCCCGGAACGAAGACTGCGGGGACGAAAAACCTTTCCGGCATGACGCGTCCGGGACGAAAGAAGCGCTCTTCGCGGGTGCGGCCGCCGGTGATCTTCCTTCCGTCGAAGTCTTCAGGCCTTTTTCTCCACGGCATAGGAGAGCAGCGTTTCCAGAAGCTCTCCGAACTCCATGCCTTCGGCGGCGGCCTCCTTGGGCACGAGACTCGCGTCCGTCATGCCGGGCAGCGTGTTCACCTCGAGCGCGAACAGTTCGCCCTCCTCCGTCAGACGAAAGTCGGTACGGCTGTATCCGGCAAGTCCCAGGCAGCGATGCGCGGCGATGGCCGCCGCCTGCACTCTGGCCGTCAGTTCGGCGGAAAGAGGCGCAGGACAAATTTCCGCCGCGCCGTCGGCGGCGTACTTGTCGTGAAAATCAAAGAATTCCCGCTTCGGCACGATGAGCACCGGCGCAAGCGCCCGTTCTTCGCCCGCCCGTCCCAGGACGCCGCAGGTGACTTCCCGGCCGGGTATGAGCGTTTCG
>CAJJMX010000281.1 GCA_905192935.1 uncultured Mailhella sp. | reverse complement strand
ACCGAGACCCTGAAGGCCGCGGCGCGCGGTCAGATAGACATCCTCATAGGCACGCACAGGCTGCTTTCCAAGGACGTGGAGCTGCCCAATCTCGGGCTGCTCATTCTGGACGAGGAGCAGCGCTTCGGCGTGCGCCACAAGGAAAAGCTGAAGGCGCTGCGGAAGAACGTGGACGTGCTCACGCTGACGGCCACGCCGATCCCGAGGACGCTTCAGCTCTCCATGTCCGGCATACGGGAGCTTTCGGTGCTCGAGACCGCGCCTGCCGAGCGCAAGCCCGTGGCCACGGCCATCATCGACAGGGACAGAGGCGCGCTCAGACAGGTCATGGAGCGGGAGCTCGCGAGACAGGGACAGGTGTTCTTCGTGCACAACCGCGTGCAGACCCTGCCGCAGACGGCGGCCATGGTGAAGGAGCTCGTGCCCGGCGCGCGCGTGGGCATGGCCCACGGGCAGATGGCGGAAAAGGAACTTGAGGACACCATGCACAGGTTCTGGCACGGCGAGCTCGACGTGCTCGTGTGCACGGCCATCGTGGAATCGGGGCTCGATTTTCCCCGGGCGAACACGCTCATCGTGGATCAGGCGCAGATGTTCGGTCTGGGTCAGCTCTACCAGCTTCGCGGCAGGGTGGGGCGCTCGGACAGGCAGGCCTATGCGGTGTTCGTGGTGTCGGACGTGGAGCATCTGCCGAGCCTTGCCCGGGAGCGGCTGCGCATCATTCTGGAAATGGACTATCTCGGAGCCGGCTTTCAGGTGGCCATGGAGGATCTGCGTCTGCGCGGAGCGGGCAACATACTCGGCGAGGCGCAGTCCGGACACATGGCCCGCGTGGGTCTCGATCTGTATCTGGAAATGCTCGAAGACGCCGTGGCGAAGCTCAAGGGCGAAGAGGAGCTGCTGCGCACGGAAACGGAGATCAATCTCGGCATCCCGGCGCACATCCCCGACACCTACGTGGAGGACGCGCACGAGAGACTCAAGTACTACAAGATGCTTTCCTCCGCGCCCGACGCCGCGACGCGCGAAAACGTGGAGATGGAGATACGCGACCGCTTCGGCCCGTTCCCGGGACCGCTCGAGAACTTCCTTGCGGTGCTTGCCTTCAAGCGCCGGGTGAACGAACTCGGCGTGGCCCGGGCGGACATACTGCCGGACCGCATCCGCGTGACGTGGGCCGACGGTCAGAAGAAGGTGCGGCCGGAGGACATCGTGCGTCTTGTGCTCGCGCACAGGGACCGCATCCGTCTTCAGCCTCCGGCGACGCTGGAACTTTCGCTCGACGGAGAAGAGAGCGCGGCCCGGCGCATCGACGAGGCGCGGACCCTTCTCGGCTCGTTGCAGCAGAGTCCGGAGGGCGCGCCGTCCTGAGGAGGGGCCCGGCATCCGCTTCTTTCGGAGCGGGAAAGGTTCCTCCGGAAGCGTCTTTGAAGAAGGCGGGACGGCGGGCAACAAAATAACGCGCCGCCGCGGACAATCTGGCCCGCCTTTTATGACGCGGGTGAAATATTTTCAATGAACGCGCGTTATTATGTCTTGTCCTGCCGGGAAGTTCCGCCCCCTGCAGCGCCTTTCGCGAACATTGCCAGTGCGCAAAAAACAGGCTATAAACAACCATCTTACCGAATATCAGGAGTGTGCTGTTTTGCGTACCCTTTTCATATCTCTTGCCTGTGCGGCCTCGCTTCTTTCCGCACAGCCCGTGTTCGCGGTTCCGGTTTCCCGCATTGCGGCCGTGGTCAACGGCGACATGATCACCGTCCGTGAGCTGGACAAGGCCCTCAGGACCGAACTTGCCGGTCAGAAGGTCGATCCCGCCAAGAATCCCCAGATGGCGGCCGAAGTCCGCAAGGCCGTTCTCGACAGGATGATAAACGACAAGATCCTGATCCAGGAGGCGGCCAAGGAAAAGATCGAGGTCTCCGACGCCGACGTGGACGCCGCCATAGACCGCATCGTCAAGGACAGTCAGCTTTCCCGCGACGTGTTCTTCAAGCAGATGGCCAAGGAAGGCATGTCCGAGAAGGACTTCCGCGACAGACTGTACGTGCAGCTCGTGTCGCAGCGGCTCATGAGCCGCAACGTGGTGAACAAGGTCGTGGTCACGGAGGACGAGATCAACGACTACTACCGCAAGAATATGGCGGGATTCGCCTCCGGCCGCGCGCGCGTGGCCATGCTCATCTATCCCGTGGACGCCGACGCGGAAAAGTGGGCGCGCGACATCGCGTCGGGCAAGGTGTCCTTTGCCGACGCCGTGCGCGCCGTGTCCATCGGACCCAACCCGCAGGAGGGCGGCGATCTCGGCTTCATGGCGCTTTCCGACATGGCTCCCGGCATGATGGAGCAGGTCTCGCACATGAAGAAGGGCGACGTGTCTCCTCTTCTCAGCATGAACGCCAACAAGGCGCAGATAGCGCTGCTCGACTTCGAGGCGGATGAAGGCGCGGAGCGCAGCGACGCCGTGCCCGACCCCGGAACCGCAAGCCGCATCGAGCAGATCCTGCGTCGTCCCCGCCTTCAGGAGCGCTTTGAGCAGTACACTGCGCAGCTTCGTGACAAGGCTCTCATCGACATCCGTAACTGAGGCGCGCTATGACTCTGGCAGAACTGGGAGCGAAGCTCCGCGAGGCCCGCGAGGGCCGCAATATGACCG
>CAJJMX010000280.1 GCA_905192935.1 uncultured Mailhella sp. | reverse complement strand
GCCTTCCTTCAGGAAGACGCGGCCTTCTTCTGCGCCCGTCACGGCGCTCCATGCATGAAAAACGTTCCTAGAACTGCTTGGGCTTGAAGAACTTCGACGGCGGCTTGCACTCCGGATCCCCCTGCATGCAGGGATTGTCCTCGGCGCGCAGCGCAAGACGGAGGAAGAAGACCGCCACCATGCAGCCGGTGAAGTCGGCAATGGGTATGCTCACCCACACGCCGTCGAGCCCGAAGATGGCGGGCATGACCAGAAGCGCGGGCACGAGGCATATCATCTGACGGCACAGCGACACGATGCTCGCTATCTTGGCCTGACCGATGGACTGGAAATAGGTGCCGACGATGATCTGCGGGCCCACGAAGATGAACAGGCCGCCCATGATGCGCAGGGCCCTGGTGGAGACTTCGACGAGCTGGGCATGATCGGTGAAGATGCGCACCAGAAGCTCGGGGAAGAACCACGAGCCGAGCATGCCCGCCGTGGTGATGGCCGTGGCGCTCAGCATGCCGTACTTGAGGGCCTGACGCACGCGGTCGGGCCGCTTGGCGCCGAAGTTGAAACCGATGATGGGCTGCATGCCCTGACCGAGACCGATGACGCTCATGGCAAAGAGCATGAGCAGACGGTTGACGATGCCGAAGGCGCCTATGGCGAGGTCGCCGCCGTGATCCTGAAGGGCGCGGTTGATGAGCACGACCACGATGCAGCCGCAGAAGTTGATGAGGAAGGGAGCCATGCCTATGGCCACGATCTTGCGTATGGCCTCCCACTTCAGCTTCCAGATGTCCTTCTGGAAATGGATGAGCGAAGTTCTGCGGCAGAAATGCGCCACGAGCCACAGAACCGACATGGCCTGACCGGCGATCTGCGCCCAGGCCGCGCCGTACATGCCCCAGTTCCACCAGTAGATGAAGACGGGCAAGAATACGATGATGCCGAGAGAGGACAGAAGAGCCGTCATCATGGCCGTCTTGGGGTATCCCGTGGCGCGCACGAGATAGTTGAAGCCGAGCATGAGAAAGCCGAGCGGAGAAAGCAGGATCAGGGGCACCATGAACTCATGGGCCAGATGCAGGGTCTCGCCGCTGGCCCCGAAGAACATGAGCAGAGGATCGAGGAAGATCCAGAACGCAAGTCCGAACAGCACGCCGAAGAAGATCTCAAGCAGCACGGAATGACCGAGCATGCTGCGGGCCTTTTCCATGTCCTTGCGGCCGAGCTCGATGGAACAGAGCGCGGCGCAGCCCACGGCGACGAGCTGACAGAACGCCATGAGCAGGTTCACGATGGGAAAGGTGACCGCCATGGCCGCAAGCGCAAGATGCCCCACGCCGTAGCCTATGAATATGCTGGATATGATCTGGTTGAGCGCCACGACGACCATGCCCAGGATGGCGGGTATGGAATATTCGAGAAGAAGGCGTCCGACGCCCTTCGTTCCCATTTCGCTGGCTTTCTGATTCTGACTCATGACATTCCCCCCGGAGTCCTGAAACGACATCGGCGCGCCGGCGCATGATATGACGCGGCGGCGACAAAAATCCCGAACCGAAGAAGCGCCGAAAGACGCTCTTTTCCGCGGAACTTTCCTGCGGCCGCACATCCGGCCGCACCTTTTCAGATACTGATGATGAACTGTGCCCGCCCCAAAAGCGGCGGCATGAAGAAACGGCGCGGATCATCGGCGCCGGGGCGTATATTCACAAAGTCGGGCCGTAAAGGCAAGAGGCTTCTTCCGCTCTTTTCACGATGCCTTGCCGGAAACGTCGGAAGACTCCCCGGAATCATCGCCGGAAGACTCCTCTCCGGAGGCTCCCCGGGCGTCGTCCACCTTTTCCCTGCTGGATGCCGAGACCTTCCGCTTCAGACAGGAGACGCCGCTCTTGCGCGGCCCTTCATTAAGGAAGGGCATGGGGGAATCCCAGTTCAGAAGCGTGACCCCTATGAGATAGGACACCCAGGCCGCATACTCTTCCGACGACCAGTTGAGCATCTTGGTCAGACGCCGGTGCATGCCGGGCGTGCTGATGCTCCAGTACAGCTCCGCCGCCCGCTCCTCGGAAAGACCGGGCCTGAGCATGCCGTCCTCGGCCATCTTGTGCACGGACTTGCGGCATTTTTCCAGCAGCATCATGCTCTGATCGTATTCCTGCTCGGCGAACTCCGGCGAAAGCACGCTCATGCCCCGGATGATGTCGAACACGGGCATGGCGTCGTCCATGAGCACCGACATGAAATGGCCGATCTCGCGCACGCGCTCCTTGCCCGTCATGATCTGAGGAATGGAGTCGCGCAGCTTGTCGTACTTCTTGGCCTCCACGGTCGTTTCCAGAATGGCGGCAAGCACGCCCTTCTTCGAACCGCATACGGCATAGACGGTCTGAGGAGCCACGCCGGCCTCGCGGGCTATGGCCTCGAGGGTCATGTCCGCATAGCCCTTTTCCTTCATGAGCTGCATGGCTGCCGAGACAATGCGGGACTTCGTCACGTTGGCCTGTTCCTTCCTGCGGGGAGAATGATAGGCGCGCGTCTTCTTGACAGGCTTCGCTGCGGTATCTTCTGCGGCTTTTCTGGCCATGTAGCGTTCCTCAATATTGAATAGAATTAAATAAGGCTATGTCACAACAAACAGTTGATAAATAGCCATTTTTATAGGGGA
>CAJJMX010000279.1 GCA_905192935.1 uncultured Mailhella sp. | reverse complement strand
GCGGAACCCGGTATTTCTTCATGATCTTCTCGGCATGGAGCTTGTCGGCTCGGAGCCGGGCACGGCCCGGGCACGGCTCAGGGTCGAGGAAAAGGTCTCTCAGATCTTCGGCTTTCTGAGCGGCGGGGCCTCTCTGGCGCTTGCGGAAACGCTGGCCGGATTCGGTTCGCTTGCGCTGTGCGGCGAAAACGAGGTTCCGCTCGGCATCCAGGTCAGCGCGAACCATGTCCGCGCCGTGCCCATGGGCGGCGAAGTCACGGCTACGGCAACCATTCTGCATCAGAGCCGCGGCATCCACGTGTGGAACGTCGACATCGTCGACGACGAGGGACGACTCGTTTCCACCTGCCGCGTCACCAACCGCATCAAGCAAAGGAAAAGCCCATGAGCAGCCGACAGTGGACCCGCATCCGGGAATATGAAGACATCCTTTTCGACTTCTTCAACGGCATTGCCAGAATCACCATCAACCGACCTCACCGCCGCAACGCCTTCACGCCGACCACGGTCTCCGAGATGGGCGACGCCCTGCGCCTCTGCCGCGAATCTTCCGACATCCGCGTGGTGGCGCTGACCGGGGCCGGAGACAAGGCCTTCTGCAGCGGCGGCGACATGAACTTCAAGGGCCGCGGCGGCTACGTGGGACAGGACGGCGTGCCGCGTCTCAACGTGCTCGACGTGCAGAAGCAGATACGTTCCCTGCCCAAGCCGGTGATCGCCATGGTCAACGGCTTTGCCATAGGCGGGGGACATGTGCTGCACGTGGTGTGCGATCTCACCATCGCGTCGGAAAACGCCCGGTTCGGCCAGACCGGCCCGAAGGTGGGGAGCTTCGACGCAGGCTTCGGCGCGTCCTATCTGGCCCGTGTGGTGGGTCAGAAGAAGGCCCGCGAAATATGGTTTCTCTGCCGCCAGTACAGCGCCGGGGAAGCGCTTGCCATGGGACTCGTGAACAAGGTGGTCCCTCTGGAAAGACTGGAAGATGAAATGGTGGAATGGGCGGAAACCATGATGCAGCACAGTCCGCTTGCGCTGCGCATGATAAAGGCGGGGCTCAACGCGGAACTGGACGGACAGGCGGGCATACAGGAGCTTGCCGGCGACGCCACGCTGCTCTACTACCTCACCGACGAAGCGCAGGAAGGCGGACGCGCCTTTCTGGAAAAGCGCCGTCCCGACTTTTCCCGGACGCCGACCTTCCCCTAGGAGACCGCCCATGAACCACGATACGCTTCTTTTTGAAGGACGCGCCTTCGGGCCCGGCGATCTCGACATGCTGCGCGCCTCGTCCCGTCGCTTCGTGCGCGAGGAGCTCGCGGACTTTCTTGAGGAATGGTTCGACGACGCTCCGACCGTTGCCGTGCAGAGTTCCGGTTCCACGGGAGCGCCCAAGATCATGCGCGCGGAAAAGAGCCGCATGAGGGCAAGCGCCCGCATGACCTGTTCCTTTCTCGGACTTGCGGCGAAGGATCGGGCCCTTCTGTGCATGCCTCTTCGCTACATAGGCGCCAAGATGGTGGTGGTGCGCGCGATGGAATGGGGTCTCGACCTTCACTGCGTCGAGCCTTCCGGGCATCCTCTGAAGGGCCTCGACCGCGCGCCGGACTTTCTGGCCGTGACGCCCGCCCAGGCGTACTCCTCGCTGGAAGATCCCGAAGAGGCAAGACTCCTGCGCGAAACGCGGCACATCATCATCGGCGGCGGGGCCGTGGACGCGGCTCTTGCCCGCAGGCTCCGGGACTTCCCCCACGCCGTGTGGTCCACCTACGGCATGACGGAAACCCTTTCGCACATCGCCCTGCGACGCCTGAACGGGCCGGAAGCCTCGGAGTGGTACGCGCCCTTCGAGGGCGTGTCCCTGCGCCTGTCCGGGGACGGCGCGCTCATCATATCCGCCCCCGCGGTATGCGGAACGGAACTTCTCACCAACGACCTCGCCGTGCTGGAATCCTCGGGCCGCTTCCGCATCCTCGGCCGGAGGGACAACGTGATCAACAGCGGCGGCGTGAAGATCCAGATCGAGGAACTCGAAGAGATGCTCCGGTCCGTGATGCCCTGCCCCTTCCAGATCACCGCCGTGCCGGACGAGAAGTTCGGGGAAATCGTGGTCATGCTGGCGGAAGGCCCGAAGATGGAAGACTGTTCGAGCCTTTTCACCCATGTGCCGCGTCACCTCCGTCCGAAGCACGTCTTCTGCGTTCCCCATCTTCCGCGCACGGGCACGGACAAGCCCGACCGGGCCGAAGCCCGGAACATCGCGCGCGCCATGAAGGAGCAGCTCCATGACTGAACCGCGCAGCGCAGACCATGCGCTTCCCCTGCGCGCCTACGTCGCGCTGGCCCTGACCGTCGTGTTCTTTTCCGGCGCGCTTGCCGGCGCTCCGGGCGCTCTCGGCTGTCTCGACTTCACCACGGTGAGCGGCTCCTTCGGACACATCGCCGGGGAATTCACCTTCCTCGGCAAGGGCGGCGGCGGGGCCCGCTACGGCTTTCTTTTCGCGCTGTCGCTCGTGCCGGGCATCATGCTGGCCCTCGGCGTGGTGGAAATGGCGGAAAGAATGCAGGCGCTGCACGCCGCGCAAAAGCTGCTCACCCCGCTCATGAAGCCCCTGCTCGGCCTGCCGGGCGCAGCCGGGCTCGCCCTCATTTCCAGCCTCCAGAGCTCGGAC
>CAJJMX010000278.1 GCA_905192935.1 uncultured Mailhella sp. | reverse complement strand
CGGCTCCGGAAGTCATGCCGCGGCGCCGCACAGGGGCATGCATCATGAAGAACGCCTCCTCCCATCTTCCTTCTCCGGGAACGACCGGCCCCTTCGGCCCGCACTCCGGCCATGACGCAAAAAACAGCTTCTTCGACATCGAAACCTGCCGCAGCCATCTTCTGCGCTTCAGCAGGGAAATCGCCGTGCCCCGCGGCACGAATCTCTGCGTGGACCGCGTCTATTACCTGCTCGACGGCGCCGTGACGCTTACCGCCATGTCCGCCGTGGGCGGAGCCCATTCCCTCATCTACTTCCATCCCGGCGATCTTCTGAGCTTCATTCCGTCCGTCAATCAGGCCTACGCCATTCCCTACGACGCCTTCGACTTCCTTCTGTACAACGAATCGCTCGTCATGCGCACCAAGACCCGCTGCCGCCTTGTGTCCATGACGCACGGGGAATTCATGGAGCACATGGACGAGGAGCCGCTGAGAACCCTGCTCATCCGGGGCCTTGCCGGAAACCTCATGAAGATCATCGTGCAGTCCGTCAACAACACCACGCTCTCCGCCACCGTGAGGGTCTGCCGCATGATCTCCGTGTTCATGGAAAAACATCCGCCCCACGCCCTGCCGCGCTACCTCACCTACACGGAAATAGCCGGTCATCTCTCCCTGCACGTCATGACCGTCACCAAGATCTTCCGCTCACTGCGCAAGGAAGGCATACTGGCCAAGGACAAGGGCATCACCTTCGTGAAAAATCCCGGCGAACTCATGAAGCTCTCCTCGCAGCTCAGTCAGATCTCCTACGGAAACGCCGCCGATCAGGGCATGGATGAAAACAGCCCGCGTCCCTGAAAGAACGATCCCGGCAGCGCCTTTTCAAAAAAACGCCTCCGACCCGCAGACCGGGCAGGATCTGACCGGCGCAAAGCCGCTCCCCATTGCCCCGGAATCGTCCGCCTTCGTTCAGATGCGCGTTCTCTTGTGACCGTTTTCCTGAGCCCGTCTCAGGCTCCGACGCCGCCCACCCTCGTTCCGGCGCAGACTTCCGCCCCCTCTTTTCCCCGCTCTTCTTCG
Organism: uncultured Mailhella sp.; assembly: GCA_905192935.1. GTDB lineage: Bacteria > Desulfobacterota > Desulfovibrionia > Desulfovibrionales > Desulfovibrionaceae > Mailhella. The sequence goes on along the minus strand of CAJJMX010000278.1, from coordinate 1,605 downwards.
TATCAGCCCCGGGCGCGCCGAAGGGCCGCCGGACGGCACGCCTTCCTTCGTTCTCGCCTCGGCCGAAATCTTCTGCGCTCCGGACCTTTCCGGCCTCCTGCCTTCCCCTTCTCCGAGCAGGGACAAAAAACACGTTTCCCTCCGAAAAAAATTTTTTCCGGACGGACATTGCACCCATTTGCGGACATTTATTCACAATCCCCCGAAAAAACAGGAGCTCTGCTTCCCCGACATCCCCCGAACGGAGGAAAATCCTCTCCCTTGCGCGGCCTTTTTTCCGGGTAAAAGCAAAAAATTTCCCAAAAACTAGCTTAGACTAGTTTTTTTTGTCCGCCGTCGCCCTATGTTAACCAGCATCCGTAGAAGTCCAGGTGTGAAGAGGCGACGCTTCGCTTTCTCCCTCCCCCTTTTGTTCCAACGCCTTTTCTCCGCTCCCCTGCTGGAGGCAGCATGTCCGTAAGAGAACTTCCTCTCTCCACCATCATCCATACCGTCATCGGCATAGGGCTCATGTTCCTCGGGTACGTTCTGCCCTGTCCGTCCCTCTCCGTTCCCGTCAACGACGCTCTTGTCGCGGCGGGCTTTCCCGTGACGGACGGCACCGCCGTCATCACCATCACCCGCATGGGCATGGTCAACGCCATGATCTTCCTCGGCGTCGTGTACCTCTGGACCTTCGTCGACACGCTCTGGCCCTGCTTTCTCGGCGTGCTCATGCTCGCCTTCAGCGGATTTACTCCCGCTCCCAAGGTCCTGAGTTCCCTGCTCGGCAACCCCATGGTGGTCATGATCTTCTTCACCCTGTGCTTCGCCACGGCCCTCATCAAGAGCAACGTGTCCAGCTGGCTCTCCCAGTGGATACTGCACCGCAACTTCATCATCGGCCGTCCGTGGGTGCTGACAGGCGTCATACTCCTCGCCTCCTATTTTCTGGCCTTCTTCGAGCAGACGACCATATGCTTCCTCATGTGGCCCGTCATGTACGGCATCTTCGAGCAGGCGGGCTACAAGCGCGGCGACAGATATGTTTCCATCATGCTCGTCTACATCATCGTGATGGCCCTGCTCTCCTTCGCCTCCGATCCCTTCAAGACCGGCGCATTCCTGCTGCTCGGCAACGTGTGGAGCATGGCCGCCAGCAACCCCGGCATGAACGTGCCCGCCCTGCCCGCAGCCTCCTACTTCTGCTTCGCCCTCATCATCTCCCTCACGTCCATAGCCGGGCTCATGCTGCTCATGCGCTTCGTCTTCCGCGTGGACGTCTCTCCCCTGCTCCGGCTCGATCCCGAGGCCCTGCGCAGGGAACCGCTCAAGCCCATGACCGGCTATCAGAAGGGCGTGCTCGTCGCCTTCGCCATCTTCGCCGGATGGATCCTCGTGCCCGGCATCATCGGCAAGGACAACTTCCTCGGCGCCTTCCTCTCCAGGACCTACATGCTCGCCCCGCTCGTCGCCCTCTTCCTCGTCGGCTTCGTGCATCTGCGCGGCAAGCCCATCGCCGACATCAGCGAAACGGCGGTGGTCTTCCCCTGGCGCGTCTTCCTGCTCATCGCCGCGGCCATGCTCCTCGGCGACGCCATGACCGGCAAGGGCACCAACGTGACC
>CAJJMX010000277.1 GCA_905192935.1 uncultured Mailhella sp. | reverse complement strand
GGCTCGGCCCACGGCGGAGGCGTTGCGGCCGCAGCGCATGCCCTGATAGCAGCCGCACAGGGAAATGATGAATCCGAACACGAGAGCATGCAGAAGGCCGGTCCACACGTAGCCGAGCTTCATGAACTGCAGGGTGTTGCTTATGTAGGCGGCGGGGGTGACGTCGAGCATGAGCACGCCTACAAGAAAACCTCCCGCAATGCCTGCGATGTCGGCGTAGAGGGTGAGCATGGGCGTCATGACGGCAAGGCCCAGCACTCTGGGCAGGACGAGAAAGTCGGTGGGAGAAATGCCGAAGCCGGTGAGAGCGTCCACCTCTTCGTTGACCTGCATGCTGCCTATGACGGCGGCAAACGAGGCGCCCGTGCGGCCCGAGAGCACGATGCCGGTGAGCACCGGCCCCATGACGCGCACCATGGATACGCCCACAAGGGAGGCCACATAGATTTCCGCGCCGAAGAGCTTGAGCTGCATGGAGCTCACGAAGGCCAGAATGAGACCGAGCAGAAGGCTTGTCAGGGTGACGATGGGCAGGGCGTCCACGCCGCACTCGCGCAGCACGTTCCACATGTCGCGTGAACTGCATGAGGCGCGGCCGGAGAAAAAGCGCGCCATGCTTATGGAGACCTCTCCCACGAAGTCCACCACGTTTTTCGTGATGCCGGGCCAGGCGAGAGTTTTTTCCCCTATGATTTCAAGAAAGCCGGGTTCTTCCTTTCTGACGTTGCCGTCCCTCGGGGGAACAGCAAGAGCCATGTCCAGCATGGGCCCCATGCCGCCGGGAAGTGCGGAAGTGTCCACATGAAGACCTGCGGCGCGCGCCTTCTGAGCTACGGCGTTGAAGGCGGCAAGCAGCACGCTGTCCCATTCGGTGACATCGTCGGCAAGAAAGCGCACGGACTTCATGCCGTCGGCGGCGGCGAGGGCACGGGAGATCATGGCGTCCGGCACGAGAGGCGAGGATGAGAGAGCCTGCCTCGACCAGGAACCGGAGGCGTGCAGGATAAGAGTTTCCTGTTCTTTACGAATGTCGAAGGCAGGCTGCATGATTCCTCGTTGGCGGGCGTTCCGGCACGGGGAGATGCGTCTTTGCGACGCAGCCCCGGAGTCGGATGCCGCCCGCCTTCGTTGTTGTCATGACTTTTGAAGCGGACAAAGGTCCCGCTTCGCCGGAGGTCCGTCGGAGCCCCCGTCGGCCGTTAGTCCATGTGCATGGCGGCGCGCACCAGTTCCATGGTGGCGTTTATGGACATTCTGGCCTTTTTTCCGCCTTCCGCAAGTATTTCTTCCACAAGGCCGGGCTTGGACAGAATGGCTTCGCGGCGCTCGTGCAGAGGTTCGAGGAAGTTCTGCAGGTTCTTCATGAAGATCTTCTTGCAGGCCACGCATCCCATGGTGGCGTGGGTGCAGGCTTCGCGCACTTCGTCCTGCGTGGCCTTGTCGGCGAGCAGCACGTGGTAGGGGAAAAGATTGCACACGTCGGGATTGCCGGGATCGCTCTTGCGCAGACGGGCGGGGTCGGTGAACATGCCCTTGATCTTGGGTTCGAGGTCTTCGAGCGTGTCCTTGAGGAAGATGCCGTTGCCGTAGCTCTTGGACATCTTGCGGCCGTCGAGGCCCGGGCACTTGGCGGCAGGGGTGAGCTTGGCCTCGGGTTCGGGGAACACTTCCGTATTGTACATGGTGTTGAAGCGGCGCACGATTTCGCGGGCAAGCTCAAGATGCGGCTGCTGATCCTGTCCCACGGGCACCCAGCGGGGACGATGCTGAATGATGTCGGCGGTCATGAGCACGGGATAGCCGAGGAAGCCGTAGTTGCCGAGGTCCTTGTCGGTGATCTGCTGCTGCTGTTCCTTGTAGGTGGGGCAGCGTTCCAGCCAGCCGAGCGGGGTGATCATGGAAAGCAGCAGATGCAGTTCCGCGGTTTCCTTGATGTCGGACTGACGATAGATGGCGCAGTGTTCGGGATCGAGACCGGCGGAGAGCCAGTCCACGACCATGTCGTGCACGAACTGCGGAAGCTTCGAGGTGTCGGCGTAGTTGCTGGTCAGGGCGTGCCAGTCGGCCACGAAGAAGAAGGCCTCGTGGGTCTTCTGCATTTCGACCCAGTTCTTGAGTGCGCCGAAATAATGACCGATGTGAAGAGGCCCGGTGGGCCGCATGCCTGAAACTGTACGATCGTTCGCCGTCATGGCGTGTCTCCTGGTGTGTAGGGAAAAGGGGAAAGATATCAGAGGCCGACGGCCGTGAGAGCGATGTTCCACGACCAGCGGACCAGAGTCATGAGAAGAGAGCTCAAGACGCCGCTTGCGAGCAGAAGGACGAGAATGAGAAAGCCGTAGCGTTCCACGCGCTGGAACTGAAGGGCTATCTGTCCGGGGAGCAGCGTTTCGAGTATGTGCCCGCCGTCAAGCGGGGGGATGGGCAGCAGATTTATCCACGCAAGGGCGAAGTTTGCGACGACGCCCGTCTGGAACATTTCCAGAAGGAATTTGCCCGTGGAAGTGCCCACGAGAAATTCGGCAGGAGCAAAGAGCAGCAGGCGCAGGCACACGGCAAAGAGCATGGCGAGGATCATGTTGCTGAGCGGTCCTGCTGCGGAAACAAGCAGCATGCCCTTGCGGTAGTCGCGGAAGTAGCGCGGATTGATCGGCACGGGTTTGGCCCATCCGAACACGAAGGGGCAGAAC
>CAJJMX010000276.1 GCA_905192935.1 uncultured Mailhella sp. | reverse complement strand
CGGTTAAAAGAGTGTAAATTCAAGGGTGCTGCGGGTTCTTTGCCGTTTTTCTTCTGCAAGAAAGGAAAAAGCGGATGTTTCGGACTCGCAGAACCTGGAAAACTTCAACTGCGGTTCCTTTTCCTGCCATGTCATGGAACTGCGCCGGGGAAAAACATGAAGCTGAACTATATGTATGAAATGAATACCAGGCAGATTCAGGCGGTGGCCCGGAAAACGGACGTCGCCTTTCTTCCCGTGGGGCCCACGGAAGTGCATTCCCAGCATCTTCCCGTAGGAACCGACATTGAAAGCGCCATCGACGTGTGTGAACGTGCGGCCGGAAAACTTGCGGAACTCGGCGTGGAAACTCTTATCGCTCCGCCCGTGAATTACGCTCTTGCCGAGGCGGTGAACTGCTTTTTCGGCAACATTACGGTGCGCTATGAAACCGTGGTCGCCATGGTGGAGGATGTGTGCGTGGGGCTCGCGAAGTGGGGGTTCAAGCACGTGTTCGTCATGTGCGGCCATGCGGAGCCGCGCAACGCCCAGGCTCTGAAGGAGGCGGCGGAAAACGCCATGAAGCGCGATCCGAGCCTCCGCGTGATCGTTTCCGACTGGCTGCTCGGTTCCGGCATTCAGGAGCTTTTGCAGTGCGAGCATCCGGAGTGGGACTTTCATGCCGGGGAAAGCGAAACCGCGCTCATGCTCAACCGGCGTCCCGATCTCGTGGACACCGAAATTTTGAAGACTCTGGAGCCGAACTGGGAAGGTGAGTTTTTTTTCGACCGCCTCGCTGCAGGCAACGACTTCATAGGCTGCCGCGCCTATCTGGCCTATCTCGGCGATCCGCGCATGGCTACTGCCGAAACCGGGGAGAAGGTGTACGACCGTTATGCCGATCACGTGGTGGAAGAGGTGCTGAACTGCCGTAGAACGGAAGCGGAGCGGCCGTAGAAAATACGGAATGTGCCTCCGGACCGCGGGGAGGCTCGCTTCTTCTGCAACCTGTGCGGAAGAAGACTGCATGAAGACAAAACAGAGGGGAAGAAAACGGCAATGTTTTTCAGCCGTTTTCCTTCCCCTTTGACTTTTGGAAAACTTCTTCATGAAAAGCCCGATTCGTCCGTAAAAAACGTTGAAGAGCGGCGTATAATCTGCTAGTCTCGTCAGAATGTGAAGAGTCTCTTGCGGGGGTGCAAGTGAAGTGTCTTTCATTTTCGCCCCTTACGCGGTCCCGGCCATGGAGCGTGGCGGGAGCGTACGTTGTTTTCCGCGTTTCTTTCGGGAAACGCCTACCTCTCTGGGGGATGTATGGAACCTTATTATGCTGGATGGATGTCGCTGCTGCCTCCCGTGACGGCCATCGTTCTTGCGCTCATTACCAAGGAAGTGATTTCCTCCCTGCTCATCGGCATTCTGACCGGAACGTTCATCTATTCCGTAGGAACGGGGGCGGATTTCGTGGTCATGAACACCATCGAGTCGGCCTTCGCCATCATGGGCAAGCGTCTCAACTTCGACATCGTCATGTTCTGTTCTGCGCTCGGTGCTCTGGTGTATGTCATTTCCATGGCCGGCGGCTCCCGGGCCTACGGCCGCTGGGCCACCTCGCGCATTAAAAGCCGCCGCACGGCCATGCTGTCCACCTGCGGCCTCGGCGGCCTCATCTTCATCGACGACGATTTCCACTGCCGCACCGTGGGCACCGGCATGAAGCCCGTCACCGACACCTACAAGATTTCCCGCGCCAAGCTGGCCTACATCATCGACGCCACGGCCGCGCCCGTGTGCATCATTGCGCCGGTGTCCAGCTGGGCCGCCGCCGTGGGCAGCAACCTGAAGTCCACAGGGGCGTTTGAAAGCGAAATTGCGGCCTTCATTGCGGCCATTCCTTATAACTTCTATTCGCTGCTTTCCCTCACGCTCGTGGTGCTGCTGTGCCTGTTCAAGTGGGATTTCGGCCCCATGCGCGCGGCGGAAAAGCGCGCGGAACAGGGCGATCTCGGCGTGATGGCCCAGAAGTCGGAAATCGGTCTTGAAACCAAGAACGGCCATGTGTTCGACATGCTCATTCCCATAGGCAGCCTCATCGTGTTCGCCGTGCTCGCCATGATGTACAGCGGCGGTTACTGGGGCTCAGATCCGGCCTATCATGAGTTCCGTGCCGCTCTCGGCAACTGCAATGCTTCTCCCGCGCTGGTGTGGGCCTCTTTCGGCGGTCTCGTCGTGGCGCTGCTTCTTTATGTTCCCCGCCGTCTCATGAGCCTTACCGAATTCATGCACGGGGCCGTGGAAGGCATGAAGGCCATGCTTACCGCAAACCTCATTCTCGTGCTTGCCTGGGGCATCAGCGGCGTGTGCCAGGATATGCTCCAGACCAACAAGTTCGTGGAATCGCTGGTCACGAGCGGCAACATGGTGGGCGGAATGCTGCCCTTCCTCATTTTCATCATCGCCGGTTTTCTCAGCTTCTCCACCGGCACGGCCTGGGGTTCCTTCGGCATCCTCATTCCTCTGGTGGTTCCCGTGGCGCAGGCTCTGTGCCCCGAGCTTCTTGTGGTATCTCTTTCCGCCACGCTGGCGGGCAGCGTGTTCGGCGACCATTGTTCGCCCATTTCCGATACCACCATTCTCTCCAGTGCCGGTGCGGGATGCAGTCACATCGAGCACGTATCCACGCAGCTGCCCTATGCGTTGCTTGCCGCAGGATGCAGCGCC
>CAJJMX010000275.1 GCA_905192935.1 uncultured Mailhella sp. | reverse complement strand
GTTCTTCCTGTCGCCGGATGGGGTACGCGTTCTCTTCCTGCCAGCAAGAACATTCCCAAGGAAATGCTGCCCATCTATAATAAGCCGGTCATCCAGTACGTTGTGGAAGAGGCCGTGCGTGCCGGTGTGCGGGAAGTCATTTTTGTGACGAATCGTCATAAGAGCGTGGTGGAGGATCATTTCGACCGCAACATCGAGCTGGAAGAGCTTCTGGCCGAAGCCGGCAAGATCGAACAGCTCAAGGCCGTGCAGGAAGCCGCCAGCATGGTGGATGTCATGGCCGTGCGTCAGAAGCAGCAGCTTGGTCTCGGCCACGCCGTCGGCTGCGCCAGATACATGGTCCAGGAAGACTACTTTGCCGTCATGGTGGGCGACGATTTCATGGTGGGTGACAATGCCGGTCTCGTTCAGCTCGTGCAGACGGCGGAAAAGTACAACATGCCTGCCATCGGCGTCATGGAAGTGCCCGCCGACAAGATCGACAAGTACGGCATGGTGGCCGGCGAGGAAGTGGAGGATGGCGTCTACCGCATTACCGACATGGTGGAGAAGCCTGCCGTCGGCTCCATGGATTCCCGTCTCGCCATCGTGGGCCGCTATGTGCTTCCTCGTGAGATTTTCGACTACATTGCCAATGTCAAGCCCGGCAAGGGCGGAGAGATCCAGCTGACCGACGCTCTTGCCAACTATATGAAGGACAAGGGCATGCTGGCCGTGAAGATGAAGGGGCGCCGCTTCGACGCCGGAGACTGGGTCGATTATCTGACCGCAGGAATCTATTTCGGTCTTAAGGACAAGAAGCTTCAGGAACCTCTGCGCGCTGCGCTGAAGGATCTGCTCGACAAGTAGTTCTGTTTTCCTATCCGGTTGCAGGGCGTACAGGCAATGGATTCGTTGTCTGTGCGCCTTGTGCTTTAATGTTCCCGAACTTCGCAAAAGACCGGGAAGCGTCGGCGGCCTTGTGACCGGACAGGCTCTGAGGGCCGAATATCTTCGGGAAAAACGGATTTGACGCTTCCCCCGCGCGGGCATTCTCAACGGATTTTCATACCGGTCGGATATCCGGTGTCTGTCCTGGCCTGTCGCTTCTTTAAAATAGGGGAGACGCTTTTCCTGCCGGGAGCCTGTTGCTGCGCGTGACCGCATGGCGGACACGTTTGTGCTGCTTCAGGAACGCGGAAGAGCGAGGGGCCTCGAGAGGCCTCCGAGCCGTAGGGGAGGGCATGCGCCGGTCTGAAGAGAAAAGGGTGCCTCACGAAAGGGAGACGGAAACGCTGGCGGAGCGGGAAGACATGCGGCAGCCGGGGCGGTCTTCGGACGCGACAGGGAAAGCGTGTTCTGCCTGAGATCGCTCAGGGGAAGAGTGCCCGTATGGTTGCCGACGGCGGTCAGCTTGTATTTTTTCCTTGCCGGGACTACCTTCTGCCTCGCAATAAGGAGGCACCATGCTTGAATTTACGCGGGAAGGAATGCTGGAACTGACGAAAGCGCTGGTACGCATACGCAGCGTATCCCATACGAAGGGAGAAAATGAGGCGGCCGACGCTATTTACGACATGCTGTCCGGTGAGGAATATTTTCAGGATCATCCTGATTTTCTGCGTTTTCTTTCCGTGGAAAACGGCGGACTGGCAAGGCGGGCCGTGCTGGCCTTCGTAGAGGCCGGAGTCCCCTCTTCCCGTACGGTGCTTTTGAACGGTCATTTCGACGTGGTGGATACGGACGTATGCGGAGATCTGGCGGATCTTGCCTTCGACGCCGACGCCTATACGGCGGCCATGTCGGAAAGGGACATGCCCGAAGATGCGAGGGAGGATCTTGCCTCAGGCAACTGGCTCTTCGGCCGGGGCGTCATGGACATGAAGGCGGGAATTGCGCTTTATATGACGTATCTTGCGCACATGGCCCGTCACCGCGACGAACTCAAGGTGAATCTGCTGTTTCTGGCCGTTCCCGACGAGGAGGGCAGTTCTGCGGGCATGCGCGGCTCACTATCTGGACTCTGCGCCTTTGTGAAGGAACACGGACTCGATCTTGTGGCGGCCCTTTCCGGGGAGCCCGCCTTCTGGACCTCGAAGACGACGGCAGAGAGCCGGCCTCATCGCATTCTGTTCACCGGTACCACCGGCAAGATCATGCCTTTGTTTTTCTGTGTGGGACGGGAGGCGCATGTCGGGTACTCCTTTGACGGCGTGAATGCTGCGGCCATTGCCGCAAGAGTGGTGTGCCTCATGGACTGCTGCCCCGAACTCATGGACGGGACGGGAGAGGATACGCTGACGCCGCCTGTCTGCCTCAAGCTGAAGGATCTTCGGGATACCTATTCGGTCACGCTGCCGGAAAGAGCCGTCGCGTATTTCAATGTTCTGTCCGTAAGCAGAAGCCCTCTGGACATGCTGGAAGTCTGTCGCAGGATTGCCAGTCAGGCTCTGGAGGAAACTCTTGACGGTATCCAGAAGGCCGGACGACACTTTCAGACGCTGGCCGGTCGTGCGGATACGCCCGTTCCCGCCTGGGAACCGCGTGTGTTTACCGTGCGGGAACTCATGGAGAGTCTGGCCGGAGAGGACGGCGTGGAAAAGGTGAAGGGACGTCTTTGCTCCTATGCCGCCTCCCTTCCCGAAGGGATGGATGAGCGTGAAACGGGCCTCGCGGTGCTCGATCACTTGGTGTCGCTGGTCAATCTCAAGGGGCCTGCCGTCGTGGTGGGCTTTCTGCCGCCTTATTATCCT
>CAJJMX010000274.1 GCA_905192935.1 uncultured Mailhella sp. | reverse complement strand
CATTCGGCGCTACCACCTCAAGATAGTGTGTCTACCAATTCCACCACCTGGGCACGAGCTGCAACTTATAGAAAATCGCCGTGGCTGGCAAGCATTTTTTTGCCGTTTCCGAAAAAAAGTTGCTCTTTCTCTTCATATTCCAAAAAAACAACGTGTGCGCTCCGAAAAAAAGCCGGAACGCCGACCCTGAAAAGCCCTGCGCCCTGCGCTTCTCATGACGCCGTTCAGGCCACGCCTCCCCCGGCCGTCCGGTGAAGCGCCCGCCGTCCCGTTGCCCCGCCGCCGTTTCGAAGTTTCCTCCGCTGCAAGACGGGCAGTGTCCGCGCTTTCCGAGGCACCTCCGCATCCCTTCAGAGCGTCCGTTTCAGGTGTCCGTTTCTGTAGACAAGAGCCTGGGGAGCGGATATTTTTTATGAAAGCGTTCCTGCCGTGCCCTTTTTTCGGCATTTCGGCACGGAACTTGCTAGATCATGAGTGTTCCGCATTCATCGTTCTCTCAAGGAGGATACAACATGCCCCGCATACAGCCCGATCAGATATTGCACAGTCAGCTCGAAGCCCGCGGCATTACGGAAAAAACCGGCGTTTTCGGCAATCACAGGGTACAGCTCGGCAAGGGTGAGCCCATCCGTCTGGACAGCATAAAGGCCAACAAAGTTCCCTTCCAGGGCTTTACGACCGCCACAAAAATTGTCAGAGGCAAGGCAGGTCTCGCAGATACCGCCCAGAAGGCGCTTCAGGTGCTCCGGGAGCCCGGAACGCTGAACGCCAAGGCGCTTCTCGGCAGCCTCAAGGCGGCGCAGGAGTACACGACGAGGCTCGACAGGCTCGGTCAGCTTTCAGAGCAGCAGAAGGAAAGCATGATGTGGGCCTTTGCTCCCGCCGTGGAGAATCTGAGCAATGCGGAACTGGCCGCCGTGTATCAGGCCTTCACGTCCGGGGACATGGATCTTCTGCAAAGCGCGCTCATGCGCGAAGGACAGATCAACGCCAAGGCCACAGACGCGCGCAGCGCCGCCTCGCTGCTGTTCGACCTTCAGGCGCTGGTGCTCAAGGAAGTGAGCAACCGCACCGTGCGCGGCATGGTGGACGATCTTGTGGCCGCGCATCCTGAAGACGCCTCGCTCACGGCCCTCAGGATGCCGCCGCGTCTCAGCGAGGAATACGGCGCGCAGGGCGCGGCCATCGCTCCGGCGCAGCCTCACGACATTTCCCCCGCCAACCTGCGCACGCTCGTGGAGACCGCGGCCGAAAGCGCCACGACGAGAGAAAAGACGGCCGCCGGGGAAACGGAAGCGCTTCGCCGCAGGGATCTTCCTTCCGTGTCCGTGAAGGAGATGGCCGACGTTCTGCGCAGCGCGGAGCTCACCATCAACGTCGACGTGGACGTGCTCCTGAGCGAGAGCGGCATCATGGCGCATCCCGACGAGCCCATGAAGAACATCTTCCATCTGGCCGAGGAAGAGACGCTCATCAAGGGCGAAGGCTACCTTGCCCGCCGCGACGCCGCGGAACGGCTGCTCTTCCCCGAGCTCGAAGGCCACGCCGTGCAGGCCGACGAGCGTCCCGTGTACGGCGCGCTCAACGTGCAGGGCCGCAGGATAGGCGCCGTATCCGCAGGAGCGGGCTACGGATCGGCGGCCATAGTGCTGAAGGACGACGTGGCAAGACGCGCGACCTACATTGCCGAAGACACGTTCTATGCGCCCGTGGTCAACATGTCGCAGGAGCGCCGCGCGTCCTTCTACGCGCTTCTGGACGGCGCTGGACTTCCGGCCGAATTCACCACGGCCTGCCGCGACGTGAACTCCGACGAGCACAAGGCGCTGGAAAAATGGTTCGACAGCATCGCGAAGGTGCCGGACGCCCGCACGTCCGCCTTCATCGCCCTGCCCTCGGGCATCAATTTCGCCGACCTGGACCAGGAGTCTCACTTCAAGGCTCTGCTTCTGGACTGCTTCGGCGACCGCGCCGCCACGCGCAGTCTTCTGTCCACGCACGATAATCTCGAAGCGCTCATTCCCCACATGAGCGACTTTGACGGCAACGCGCTCGCTCTGGCCGCCATGAAGAACACCGACGGCAATCACCCCCGCGTACATCTGACCGGAGCGCAGTACATAGAAGCGCAGATACAGGGCCCGCTCATTCCCTCCCGCGACATTGCCGAGATACGCATCAACATCGACGACGTGCCGGAAGAGAACCTCGAGGAGCTGAGGGCACGCATGGCCGCCTTTGAGGAGCGCACGGGCATCCATGTAAACCTCATCGAAAACTTCGACCTCGGCAGGGAAGTGGAAGGCATCCAGAGGCTGCATCAGGAAGAAAGAGTATTCCAGGCCAGTCATCTGGACAGGGAACGCATCGACGCCGAAGCCGAAGCCGTGCTCACGGATCTTCCCGGACACATCGCAACATTCATCGAAGCCGAGCAGATAGGCGACAATCTTGCTCCGGGAACGCTCCGCCTTGAAGGCAACGCCCTTGCCGCTCTGGCCGGAAAGTTCATGCAGACCCTTTCGGCCGACATGAAGAACCTGGGTCAGGCGAGTCTTGATCCGGAGAGTCTGGTCCGGCAGGCCTTCCAGAAGGCGGCAAAGCCCATTCTTCAGCAGAAGGCCGCACTTCTGACCGAACTTGACCATCTTCCCTTCGCCACGCAGGCGCAGAAGGATGCCTTCGCCTTCTGGGTATGCAGCGCAAGGGTGCTGCGTTCTCCGGAAGAGCTGCGCATCATCCACAC
>CAJJMX010000273.1 GCA_905192935.1 uncultured Mailhella sp. | reverse complement strand
CGCGCAGGACGGGGGGAGCAGGAAACGCGAAAGACGCGCAGAGGCGGGGAAAAGGCGCGGGGGACGAGGGAGAAACGAGGGGAGGCAAAGAGGCGCGGAAGATGCGGGAAAAACCGGGAAGGCGCACGGAAAAACGGAACGGAGACGGGACGCGGAAAGACGCCCTCCCCTCCCCTGCGGCGCTTACCCGGCGCGGCGCTTATCCCGCGTCCCTTTAATAAGGAAAGGGCCCGCACGGAGACATGTCCGCACGGGCCCGGGATCCGCAAAAAAAGCGGGACGTAAAAACGCAGGACCTAAGCGTCGGGGACGCGCGCCGAAGGACGCGGCGTCCCGCCCTTCCCGCACAGGGAAACTAGCCGCTGCTCATGACCTTTCTGACGAGCAGCTTCTGATTGGGATAGAGCGGCGTGTCGGGCGTGAGCAGCGTGTCGCCGCAGGCCACGATGGCCGTGCCCTGACGCAGGCCCAGGGTCTTCAGCAGTATGCCCACGTTCTTGGCCTTCACGCGGGGCACGTCCACGAGCGTCTCTTCCGGCTGGAGCGTCACGTGCACCACCTTGGCGGGCCAGGAGCCGTCATCCGCAGGACGGCGGACGTCGAGCAGCGCGGCACGGCCTTCCGGGGTCATGAGCTCCTCGTCGCGGTACGGGCAGCGCCCGGGGCAGCGGTCGTCGGCGCAGCGGCCGAAGGGTTCCGGCTTGATGTCGATCATGGCGGCCTACTTCACGGTAAGGACGATGAAGCCCTTCTTGCCGTACTTGAGCGTGTATTCGCCGGCAGGCAGGGCGGTGAGGCCGTCGGTGAGCTTTTCGCCGTTCACCTTGAGGGAGCCGGCGGCGATCTTGCGCTTGGCCTCGCCGCGGGAAGGCACAAGGCCGGCGGCGGCAAGGATGGCCACGGGCGAGCAGTCGTCCTCGGCGGAATTCACGCTCCAGGTGATGGCGTCCTCGGGGATGCCGCCCTTCCTGAACACGTTGTTGAATTCCTCGCGGGCGGCGCGGGCCGCGTCCTCGCCGTGATAGCGGGCCACGATCTCCATGGCCAGCTCTTCCTTGACCAGCTTGGGATGGAGCGTGCCGGCCTCCACGCGGGCCTTCATGTCGGCGATCTCTTCAAGGCTCTTCACGGAAATGAGCTCGTACCAGTTCCACATGAGCTCGTCGGAAATGGACATGGCCTTGCCGAACTGGTCGGAAGGCGATTCCATGACGCCTATGTAGTTGCCGTAGGACTTGGACATCTTGCGCTCGCCGTCGAGACCCACGAGCAGCGGCATGGTGAGCGCGCACTGCGATTCCATGCCGTAGTGGCCCTGGAGCGTGCGGCCCATGAGCAGGTTGAATATCTGGTCGGTGCCGCCCATTTCCACGTCGGTGTGCAGCATGACCGAGTCGTAGGCCTGAAGCAGCGGATACATGAATTCATGGATGGCGATGGGCGAATTTTCGCGGTAGCGCTTGGCAAAGTCGTCGCGCTCCATCATGCGCGCCACGGTGCAGTTCGACATGAGACGCAGAAAATCGGCGGGCGTGAGCGCGTCGCCCCACTCGGAATTGAAGCGCACCGCGGTCTTCTCGGGATCGAGGATCTTGAACACCTGCTCCTTGTAGGTCTCGGCATTTCTCTTCACGTCCTCCTCGGTCAGCGGAGGACGGGTCTTGGACTTGCCCGAAGGATCGCCGATGCGGCCGGTGAAGTCGCCGATGAGGAAGGTCACGTTGTGCCCCAGTTCCTGGAACTGACGCATCTTGTGGATGACCACGGTGTGCCCGAGATGCAGGTCGGGCGCGGTGGGGTCGAAACCGACCTTGATGTTCAAAGGCTTGTCGCGGGAGAGCTTCTTGCGAAGGTCCTCTTCGCTCACAAGGTCCACAATGCCGCGACGTATGATCTTCACCTGTTCGTCAATGGTCATCACTGTATTGCTCCTGCCGGTAGCGGCGCTGAATGATAAGGGTTCCCGCCTGCCGGAAAGGGCCGGAACTGCGGGCAGGCGGCATTCTCTCAGTCTTGGGCGGCTCTGTCAACGCCGCGCAAAAAAACGCCGTATCGCCCGGAAAAACGACGCTTTTTCGTCCCCGGGGGCCTTCTTTACGCCTCCCCCCTCTTGACAGCGCGCGTGAACGTATTACAACAGTCTCATATTTCTCAGGGCGGGGTGAAAGTCCCCACCGGCGGTGATCCGGCCAAGGCCGGAAGCCCGCGGGCGGCTCTTCACGGGAAGAATCGCAGATCCGGTGCAAATCCGGAGCCGACGGTAACAGTCCGGACGAAAGAGAATGGATCCCAGGCCTTCTCGAAGGCACCCCCTCTCCTCTCTCCCAGCGCCTTATGCCGCCCTGATGCCGGATATTCTCCAAAAGGAGTTTGTCATGCGTCAGCTTTCTCTGCTCGAATCCTTCGGAAACTCTCATGAACGCGTGGAACGCGCCATAGCCTCCCTCAAAAGCGGCAACGGCGTGCTCATCGTCGACGACGAAGACCGCGAAAACGAAGGCGATCTCATCTACGCCGCCGAAACGCTCACGCCCGAGCAGATGGCCCTGCTCATCCGCGAATGCAGCGGCATAGTCTGCCTCTGCCTCACCGACGAAAAGGCCAACGCCCTCGACCTGCCCCCCATGGTGCAGCACAACACCAACAAGAACCACACCGCCTTCACCGTGACCATCGAGGCCGCGAAGGGCGTGACCACCGGCGTCTCCGCCGCCGACCGCGTGACCACCATCAAGGCCGCCATCGCCCCCGACGC
>CAJJMX010000272.1 GCA_905192935.1 uncultured Mailhella sp. | reverse complement strand
AGGAGGAACTGCGGTAGAAGGCGTTGGCCATGACTACATGGATTCCGGAGCGCTGACGCCGAGAAGGTCAAGACCGTTGGCAATGACGACGCTCACGGCGCGCAGAAGCGCAAGGCGAGCCTTCATCACGGCTTCATCGTCGCCGCTCAGAACAGGATTGTTGGCATAATAGCTGTGCAGTCTGCCGGCAAGCTCCATGAGATAGAAGCTGACGGGGTGGGCCGCACGGGCACGGGCCGCATCTTCCACCACGTTGCGGAAGCGTTCCGCCTCGCGCAGAAGCGCCAGATCGTCGGCAGAGGTCAGCGGGGCCAGCATGTCCGCCGTGCAGCGCTCGGGCAGAACCACGCCGCGGTCGGCGGCGCGGCGCAGAAGCGCGGCCACACGGGCGTAGGCGTACTGCACGTAGTACACCGGATTTTCCATGTTCCTCTGCTTCACGAGATCCAGGTCGAAATCCAGCGGGCTGTCGCTCTTGCGGGAAAGGAACATGAAACGGGCGGCATCGGTACCGACATCGTCGAGGACCTCGCGCAGCGTGACGAACTCACCCGAGCGGGTGGACATGGCCACAGGTTCACCGCCGCGCATGAGGTTCACCATCTGGATGAGCACCACATGGAAATCCTTTTCCGGGTCATGCTTCATGCAGGTGATGGCAGCCTTCATGCGGGGAACGTAGCCGTGATGATCGGCTCCCCAGATGTCGATGCATTCATCGAAGCCGCGCTCGAACTTGTTGGCATGGTAGGCGATGTCGGAGGCGAAATAGGTCAGATAGCCGTCGCTTTTTCTGAGCACTCTGTCCTTGTCGTCACCGAACTGCTGCGTGGCGAGCCAGACGGCGTTGTCCTTGTCGTACACAAGGCCCATGGCCCGCAGCTTGTCGAAGGCCTCCTCCACCTTTCCGGCATCCACAAGGCTCTTTTCCGAGAACCAGACCTGATGCTCCACGCGGAATCTTTTGAGGTCTTCCTTGATGCCCGCCAGAATGGTGGCGCAGGCATACTCATAGCACATATCCTTGGCTTCGGCCTCGTCGCGTTCCGGCAGGGAGGGATCCTTCGCCAGCATCTCGCGCGCGATGTCGCGGATGTAGTCGCCGTGATACCAGCCCTTGGGATCCTCGGGATACGTCACGGGAAGGTTGCATATCTCTCGCATGCGCAGATACACGGAATCGCCGAGAAGGCGCATCTGACGACCGGCGTCGTTGATGTAGTACTCCGTGGACACGTCGTACCCGGCAAAGCGCAGCAGACGCGTGAGCGAGTCGCCCACGGCGGCGCCGCGGCCGTGGCCGATGTGCAGAGGTCCGGTGGGGTTGGCGGAAACGTATTCCACCACGATGCGGCGACCGCTGCCGTTTTTGGAGGAGCCGAAGGAGCGCCCCTCTTCCTCCACCTCGGAAACGACGCCCTGCCAGAAGGAAGGCGCAAAGGTGATGTTGATGAAGCCGGGACCGGCGATTTCGGCCGTGACGAGACCGGGGAACCTGGCGCACAGCGCGGTCAGGATCTTTTCGGCCACCACGCGGGGCGCAGCCTTGGCCTGCTTGGCAAGCACCATGGCAAGGTTGGTGGCCAGATCTCCGTGGCTGGACTCCCTGGGGATTTCCAGAACGGCCTTGTCAGGCCACTGCCAGCCGTTTTCGGCCACAATGTCACAAAGGGCCCTTTCAATGAGAAGTATGTCGCGCATCGTTATCCTTCAAATGCATCAACGGCGTCTTTGTTGGGAATATGAACGGTAGTATAGCTGCCGTCGGCCACGTCCTCAGCCACGAGAATCGGGCGGACCATGCGGGTCAGAACACCCTGGGGACCGAATTCCACCCAGCGGCGCACGCCGTCCCTCCACTGGTTGGAAATGGTATCCACCCAGCAGACGGAAGAGGTCATCTGACGACGCATGGCGCTGTGCAGGGCCTCGGCGTCGCTCAGGGGCTCACCGTTGATATTGGAATAGATGGGGAATCTCGCGTCATGCCAGTCCTGCTTGTCCAGCAGCTTGGAAAATTCCGCCGAAGCCTCGGCCATCATGGGCGTGTGGAAGGCTCCGCTCACGGCCAGAGGGAAGCCCTTGGCACGCGGATTCTCCGCCTTGAGCTTTTCGGCGGCGGCTTCCACGGCCTCGCGATGACCGCTCAGAACAAACTGCAGCGGCGTGTTCTTGTTGGCCACGCGCACCAGCTTTCCGGTGCTTTCGGAAACCTCCCTGGCGGCGGCTTCCACCTGTTCCTGGGAAAGGCGGATCATGGCGCACATGGTGCCTATGTGTTCTGGATCCACGTCGGCCATGAGACGGCCGCGCAGCGAAACGAGTTCCAGGACCTTGTCCATTTCAAGCACGCCTGCGGCGGCCAGGGCGCTGAACTCGCCGAGGCTGTGACCTGCGGCGCAGGCCGGAGCAAGACGGTCGGACACGCTCAGCCAGAGCGCAAGGTTCACCACGGTGATGGCGGGCTGAAGATTGCGGGTCTCGGCCATGAGTGTGGCGTCGTCGCTTTCCCAGTATATCTCGCGCAGCGGCAGGCCGCTTATGCTTTCCGCCTTCGTCCAAAGATCCATGATATCGGAAGACGCCTCGGCAAGACGCCTTCCCATGCCAGATGCCTGCGCCCCCTGACCGGGGAACAGGATGGCGGTCTTGACACTGTTCATTTCCATACTCCCTGACTGGGTATTATGGGTCTTGGACGCATTTCCGACGGACTCGGAAACTGCGTCGTAAAAAGCGCGTCGTCCGGACACCGGCATACGGTACCCGGAACGCGCC
>CAJJMX010000271.1 GCA_905192935.1 uncultured Mailhella sp. | reverse complement strand
TATGTCCGGCCTTCTTGTGAGAAGCTCGGAAGGAAGGCCCGGGGGAAGCTGCGGCGCCGCGGGCAGGGAGGCCAGAACCGCGCCCTTTTCCGCCTCGGCGGAAAACACGGCCTCCGGCGCCGCGCCCGTGAGCCGCAGAAGCGCGCCCTCGGCCTGCTCCACCCTTGTCTGCGCCTGCGCCAGACTGTCCTTCAGCGCATCCACCTGCGTGCGCACGTTGAGGATGTCGAGCTCGTTTATGGCGCCTGCGGCATACTGCTTCTCATAGAGCGCGGCCGAATCCTCGCGGACCTTCAGCGTGCGCACGGTCAGCTCCCGCTGCTCACGGTAGTTCAGAAGATCGAAATAGGCCGAGCACACCTGTCCGGCAAGGGAAAGCTCCATGGCATGCGCGGCGTCCTCCGCGGAGAGCAGGTTCTCCCTTGCCGCCGCCGCGGCATTGCGGTACCGGCCCCAGATGTCGAGCTCCCACGCGGCCTGCACCGCGCCGCTCCACAGAGAATCCACGCGGGAAGGCGCGGAAACGCTCTGCGCGCCCCGTCCGTCCAGAGCGTCCATGCGCTCCTCGACGGCTCCCAGTTCCCGCACGAGTCCGTAGGTGGCGGAGGTATCCGCACTGCCCTTCGCCCTCTCGCCGCTGCCCTGCGCGGAAAGCTGCGGAAAAAGACCCGCGCGCGCCGTGCCGAGCGCCGCCCGGGCGGCATCCACCTTCGCCAGGCTCTGTTCCAGCGTCCTGTTCTGCGAAAGCGCGAGAGACACAAGTTCGTTCAGCGTCTCGTCGTTGAAGCGCCGCCACCATTCCCGCGAAAGCTCGCCGGGCTCCGGCCGCGCGCCGTCCCCCCCCCACGAGGAGGGCAGAGACTGCTCCGGTCTGTGATAGTCGGGAGCAAAGGAGCAGCCCGCCAGGAAAAACGCCGTCATCAAGGATGCAATCACGCGCTTCATGACTTTTCCTCCCTGCGCGACACGCCGAAAAGACGCTCGGAAACACGCATGACCATGACGAAGAAGCACGGCACGAGGACAGGAGCAAGCACCGTGGCCGCGATCATGCCGCACACCACGCTCACGCCTATGGACACGCGGCTCGCCGCGCCCGCACCGGTGCTGAAGGCCAGAGGCAGACAGCCCAGTATGAACGCTATGGACGTCATGATGATGGGCCGGAAGCGGAGCTTTGCCGCCTCCACGGCGGCCTCTTCCAGATCCCTGCCCTGTCCGCGCAGCTCCACGGCGAACTCGATGATGAGGATGGCGTTCTTGCACGCCAGACCGAGCAGCGTGATGATGGCCACCTGCGTGTAGATGTCGTTGCTGAGTCCCGTGATCCAGTTGCCGAAGATCGCGCCGAACACGGCAAAGGGCACGGCGGAGAGCACGGCCAGAGGCAGGCTCCAGCGCTCGTACTGCGCGGCGAGGATGAGGAATATCATGAGCACGCTCAGACCGAGCACGCCGAAGTCCGTGCCGCCGGTCTCCACTTCCTGATACGTCACGCCGGACCAGGCGTAGGAATAGCCCTCGGGCAGGGACGCCGCCACCTTTTCCAGCGCGGCTATGGCCTGTCCCGAGCTGGCCCCGGCGGCCGGATTGCCCGTAATCTTGGCCGAGAGAAGACCGTTGAAGTGCGACACCGTGGACGGCCCGCCGTCGGTGGTCACCGTGACGAGGGAGGTCAGCGGTATCTGATCGCCGGAGGATGAGGTCACGTACAGGGAACGCATGCTGTCCGGCAGGCTGCGGAAGCTCTCGTCCGCCTGCATCATGACCTTGAAGGTGCGACCGGAGAGGTTGAAGTCGTTGATGTAGGTCGAGCCCAGCGTGGCGCCGAGCATGTCGAACACGTCCGCACAGTCCACACCGGCCATGGCGGCCTTTTCCCTGTCGAGACGCACGAAAAGACGCGGCGCATCCACGTTGAAGGCGCTGCTCACGCCGGAAAGCTCCTTCTGCTTCGAGGCCTCGGCCGCAAATCCGTCCGCCACCTTCGCAAGCTCCGCGGGCGTGCCGGAGGTGGTCTGTATCTCCATGTCGAATCCGCCGGTATTGCTCATGCCCGTGATGGGCGGCGGATTGAAGGGAAGCACGAGTCCCCGGCTTTCGGCCAGTCCCAGCGCGTAGATCTGCCGAAGTGTGTCGGCGACGCCAAGTTCCGGCGTCTTCCGCTCGTCCCAGGGCCTGAGCTGGATGAAGAGCGTGCCTGCGCTCGTATCCAGCGTGCTGTTGATGAGATCGTAGCCGGAAAGACTGAGCACATGGGCCACGGCGGGCAGACGCCCCACGGCCTCGCTCACGCTCGTGACAAGTTCGCGCGTCTTCGGCAGAGCCGAACCTTCCGGCAGGGAAATGGTGCACATGAGCGAGCCCGGATCCTCTTCCGGCACGAGCGTGGTGGGAACGCGCGTAAAAAGCCAGGCCGTGCACAGGCAGAGTCCCGCAAGGATCCCGAAGGAGATCACGCCGTGCCCGAGGAAGAACCTCACCAGACGGACGAAGCCTTCCGTCACAGCGTCGAAAAAGCGGTTGAACCAGCGGAAGAACGCCAGGGGCTCCCTGCGCTCCGTCTTCAGTATCTGAAGGCAGAGCGCGGGCGTGAGCGTCAGGGCCACCATGCCGGAAATGACCACGGCAATGGCGATGGTCACGGCGAACTGCCGGTACATGACGCCCGCAAGACCGCCGAGAAAGCCCACGGGAATGAATACCGAGCACAGCACGAAGACGATGGCGATGACCGCCGAAGTCACCTCGTTCATGGCCACGGCCGTGGCTCCGGCCACG
>CAJJMX010000270.1 GCA_905192935.1 uncultured Mailhella sp. | reverse complement strand
AAAAGGCAGAACCTGCTTCTTGCGGCTCAGCATGCCGGGCATCCAGTGTTCGGCCAGGGTGTCGGCCCAGGGGGTGTCGGGCGCGCCTTCATGCTCATGATAGTCGGAGCTGTCTTCTCTGGCGTAGGCCGGAGCCACGTTGCGCACCTTGGGCATCTTGTAGGGCTCGAGCTTGATCTGGAACGCCTTTTCCGTCACGGACGGATCGCGCGAGGCCACGAGCATCTGCGATCCTTCTTTAATGATGTCGGTGGCAAGGAACATAACGGTGTGGCATCCGTGCTCTTCCATGAGCTTGCGGGCGGCGCGGAACAGGTCGGCCTTGATGGGGTCGATCATGGAGGCGTCCATGAGTTCGAGCTGACCTATGCCCACCTTGCGGCCGTTGATGTCGAATTCCTTGTAGTCGCGCTGGAAGAGATTGTCGGCCGAGTCGTGCAGATCGGACTTGGCGCGGAACATTTCCATGCCGAGGGCCATGATGTCGTCGACGCCCGCGATTTCCGCAAGTTCCGCCGCCGCACGGCGGTCGGCATCGGTGGTCGTGGGGGAGCGGAAGAGCACGGTGTCGGACAGGATGGCGCAGAGCATGCCTCCGGCAAGATACGTGGGCACGTATCCGCCGTAGAAGTCATACATGTTCTTCAGGATGGTATTGCTGCATCCCACGGGCCAGACCCACATTTCCAGAGGTGAGGCCGTGGTGACGTCGCCGAGCTTGTGGTGGTCGACCACGGAGACGATGGTGCTGCTGTCGAATCCCTGCGGGGCCTGCGCGATGTCGGAGAAGTCCACCAGACTCACCTGACGGCCGGCGGCGCTTTCCAGAATGCGCGGAGGCTTGATGTTGAAGCGCTGCATGACGAAATTGGTTTCGGGGCCGGTGCTGCCCTGGATCTTGGGGCTGGAAGGCATGCCGCGCTGATTCTGAAGTTCCGCCAGCGCTATGGCGGCGATGACGGAGTCGGTATCGGGATTCTTGTGTCCGAAGACCTGAATGCGTTGAGGACGGGAAGGGGAAGCCATGGGAAAAACTCCGAATGGGATTATGATCATGTCATGCGGCCGCGGCACGGGAGGGCAGCGTCCGACTTTGGAAAAGGCATAAAAAAAAGTCCAAGAAAAATCCTGGACTTTCTTATTGTTATGGTAGCAAGGGGGAGATTTGAACTCTCGACACTACGGGTATGAACCGTATGCTCTAACCAACTGAGCTACCTTGCCGTGACTCCGGAATCATCCGGCGCAGGAATGTACTTATAGAAAACGTCGGCCCTTGGCAAGCATTTTTTTTGTGTTCGGGCAATTTTTTTCAGCGCACCATGAAGAAGTACACCGGAACGGCCAGAAGCAGTCTGTAGATGGCAAACGGTTTCAAGGTGTTGCGTCCGAGGATGGAAATAAAGACCCGTATGGCGGCGATGGCGGAGAAGAAGGCGACCAGAGAGCCGACGAGAAAGAAGGGGATGTCTTCGGCCGAGAACAGCGACAGGGATTTCAGAAGATCGTAGCCTGCGGCCCCGATGATGATGGGCACGGCCGCTATGAAGGAATATTCTGCGGCCACTTCGCGCCTGACGCCGAGGATCATGCCGCCCATGAGCGTGGAGGCGGAGCGGGAAAAGCCGGGCCACAGCGCAAGGCACTGAAAGCAGCCGATGCCGAAGGCCTGCCTTGCCGAGAGTTCATCCAGCGTCTGCACCGGCATGCGGTTCTGACGCGGGGCGAGCAGGTGTTCCACCGCCAGCATGAGCAGGGCTCCGCACACAAGAGCGGCCGTTACCGTGGCGGGGGTGAACAGGGACTTGATGAATCCGTGCAGAAGAAGACCGAGCACGGAGGCGGGCAGACTCGTGAGAACAAGCAGCAGGATGCCTCTCGGGCCGGAAAAGCCTCCTTCACGCTTCGAGGGCCGGAGAAGACCGATAAAGCGCTTCCAGTAGAGCACGATGACGGCAAGTATGGCGCCCACCTGAATGACGACCTCGAAAGTGGCGGCCTTCGAACCGGAATATCCCAGCAGATCGGAGGCGATGACCAGGTGGCCGGAAGAGGAGATGGGGAGAAACTCGGTGAGGCCTTCCACAAGGCCGAGAATACCGGCGGTGAGGAGAGAGTCCATGGGGTCAGCTCCTGTTCGTGCCGCTGGAGACGGCCCGCTCAACGAAGGTGAGGGTTTCAGTATAGAAGTTTTCGGACGAGCCGTAGGTATAGGGAGTAAGCACCCGCGTGCGGTTGGCTCCCACCATGAGTCCGACGATGACCTGCGCCGTGCTTGAGGGCGTGAGCTTCGTGACCGTGCCGTCGGCCACGCCGCGCTGAAGCTGGGCTTCAAGCAGATGATGCACTTCCGCAAACTTGCGGAGCATGATCTCCCTGTCGTCGCTGGCCTTCATGTCGCTGTAGGGGGAGCAGCGCACGAGCACGAGCCAGTTGGTATGGGGATCGACGGAAAATTCAAGGTAGGCGCGGCAGAAGGCCAGCACCCCGGAAAGACCGTCCGGCGTTCCTTCGGTGGCGGACCGGAGAACGCGAAGAAAATGTTCGAGAACGTCCATGCCTGCGGCAAAGAACAGCTTCTCCTTGTTGCCGTAGTGATGGGTGAGAAGTCCCAGCGCAACGCCTGCTCTGTCGGAGATCTTCTTGAACGTGGTTTCGGCAAAGCCGTATTCGCCGAACAGTTCCTTGGCAGCCTGCAGAAGCGCTTCCTTTTTCGTGATGGTTTTCATGTTCATTGTCTTGCCTGTGTCCGCCATGGACGGTGCGCCGCGGTCCGACAAGGACC
>CAJJMX010000269.1 GCA_905192935.1 uncultured Mailhella sp. | reverse complement strand
GATCCCACGTCCCGTGACCTCCACACTGTATTACCACCCCCACGTCCGCAGGCGAGACACCGAAACGCGACTGGCGTTCAGGAGCGTGAAAGAAACACCCCCACGTGCGTGGGGAAGACCAAGGGATCAACGAGGGCGTTCTCCCAGAGGAGGAAACACCCCCACGTGCGTGGGGAAGACTAGAGCATACGGGCGCGCTGCCTGAGCGTGAAAGAAACACCCCCACGTGCGTGGGGAAGACATGGACGACGAAAAGTGATACCTGACAAAAGAAGAAACACCCCCACGTGCGTGGGGAAGACGGTTATTCAGCTTCGCGCCATTCGCCGTCGATGGAAACACCCCCACGTGCGTGGGGAAGACTTCAAGCAGCTCACCGAGCTTCAGCTTGCCAAGGAAACACCCCCACGTGCGTGGGGAAGACACATATCCTTAAACCTCCTTTATTGTTAAAGAAGAAACACCCCCACGTGCGTGGGGAAGACACTGAGATATTATTGAACTTTTTTCAGTGGGTCAATGCCGGAAGGGCATAAATAGTGCCGGAACTTCCCGTCTGCTTCGTGCCGTTTCTCAGAGTCGGCGTCCCTCTTTTTGTTCAGATCGAGGCCGTCCTTCCCTGTCCTTTTTATTTTGATGGTTCCTTCGTACTCATTGCTTACGGCAAAGGCAAAAATAAACTTGAAAATGATTTTCGTTTTTGATAACGTTTGTTCACGACGGCATCCTTCCCCATCAAGAGAAAGTGGGTGACGTCGGAAAAGGCCTGAATGCATACTACGGGTTTTCCCGAGACTATACCGGAAAATTTTCCGGAGGAGGAAAATATCATGCAGACTGCTATAGTTATCGTTCTGCTCGCGCTTGCGTGTGCGTATCTCTTTAAGAGATTTCGTCGTTCCATGTCCGGTGGCGGCTGCGGTTGCGGCTGTTCCTGTTCCAGACAGGGCGGATGCGCTTCCTGCGGGACCACGCTTGAACCTTTCCGTGCTCCGCACCAGGAGAAGAAAAAACAGGCCTGAAGGGCTGATGTCGAGAGGTAACCTCTCTGCGGGAGCGGGGGGCAAGTTCAGTACTTCATCGGTAAAGTTGAGTTCCTGTCCCTGGTGCTGATTTTCAATTTTCTTTCGTCCGCTGCCGCCTCGGGCGGGGCGGGCGTTTTTACAGAAAAAGTGTGCAATGGTTTTCCCGGGCACGGGAAAAAGCTTAAAAACGACATTTTTCGGGGACTCGTGCAGTCGTACCTCTTCCCTTTTTCAGAATCGGGCCTATGTTCTGAAAAAAGGAGTTTCCCGCATGAATACGCTGACCCCCCGGCAGATCGTTGCCGAGCTTGACAAATATATCATCGGACAGGAACAGGCCAAGCGCATGGTTGCTGTGGCCGTGCGCAATCGCTGGCGCCGTCAGCAGCTCGACCCTGCGCTGCGTGATGAGATAGCCCCAAAGAACATCATTCTCATGGGGCCCACAGGTGTGGGCAAAACTGAGATAGCCCGCCGATTGGCCAAGCTTACCGGCGCTCCTTTTATCAAGGTGGAGGCCACAAAGTATACCGAGGTCGGTTATGTGGGGCGGGACGTGGAATCCATGATCCGTGATCTCATGGAAATAGGTATTAAGCTCGTGCGCGACGAGGAAGGACAGAGAGTGGCGGCCCGTGCCGAGGCCCAGGCCGAGGAACGTCTGCTTGATCTGCTTCTTCCCGGAAGTTCCACGGAGTCCGGCCGGGAGGCTACACGCGAAAAGCTCCGTAATCTGTGGAAACTCGGCCATCTCGATGAGCATGAGGTGGAAGTGGAAGTGACCGAACAGACTCCGCAGATGGACATGTTCGCCATGCCTGGCATGGACAATTCCCTCGGCAGTCAGATGAAGAATATGATGAGCCGTTTCATGCCTCCCAAGACCAAGAAGAAGCGCATGAAGACCCGCGCGGCCTATGAGATCCTCGTGCAGCAGGCCCGCGACTCGATGCTTGATGAGGAGCGCATCGTCGAAATCGCCCGCGAAAGAGTGGAGCAGAGCGGCATCGTGTTCATCGATGAAATAGACAAGATTGCCAGTTCCGCAGCACAGCAGCGTTCTTCGGACATCTCCCGGGAAGGTGTTCAGCGTGACCTTCTGCCCGTAGTGGAAGGCTGCGTGGTCAATACCAAGTACGGCATGATCCATACCGATCATATTCTCTTTATCGCTGCCGGAGCGTTCCACTTCAGCAAGCCCTCGGACCTCATTCCCGAACTTCAGGGCCGGTTCCCTCTTCGTGTTGAACTTCAGGCTCTCGGCAGTGAAGAATTCTTCCGCATACTGACCGAACCTCACAACTCTCTGCAGAAGCAGTACGACGCGCTGCTTTCCACGGAAAACGTCACGCTTCATTTCACTGAGGACGGTCTGAAGGAAATCGCTTCGTTTGCCGAGGAAACCAACGCCAGAACCGAAAATATAGGAGCCCGCAGACTCTACACCATCCTCGAGAAAATTCTCGCCGATATCTCCTTCGAGGCCCCGGAACATGCCGGTGAACATATCGTCATCGACAAGGCCTACGTCTCCGAGCACCTCGCCGACGTCAAGAACGACGTCGATCTTCAGCAGTTCATCCTGTAAGTACAGGAAAGGCCGGGCGGAGGGAATAATTCCCTCCGCGCCCCTTTGTTGCATCGGTATCTTCGCCACGCGGCGGGAACGTGCGGACACGGGAAGCCGTGCTTCGAAAAGGCAGAAAGGCTCGGCAGACGTTGTTCGGCTCCTGAGCCAGTGCAGGTGTGCGCGACTGTTCTC
>CAJJMX010000268.1 GCA_905192935.1 uncultured Mailhella sp. | reverse complement strand
ACCGGCCGGACACGCTTTACGGCATGCGGGGCATGCACGACGGCGGCGGCGCTTGACGCCGGAAGTAAATTCCGGCTGCTTGCCGCCGTCGGCCGGACTCCTGACGTCGTCCGGGGCCCCGGAGCGATGAGCGAAGAGAGGAGAAGCTTCTGGGAAAGAAGGTAAAAGAAGAGAGTCGGGCAGACGTCGAAGTATCGTGAAGGAACGTACCGGCCGGACACGCTTTACGGCATGCGGGGCATGCACGACGGCGGCATGAACGCGTCAGTCTGGCCTTGCGGTTTTGGAAAATCTTTCGCTCAGCCGTCTCTTGCAAAGATCAGCGTCAGGAGGCCACTGAAGACAGCCGCACGGTGAGGTGCAGGGAGAAAAAGAGGGGACGGGAAAGTCGTTTTCCCTGCCTTGTTTTCTCTGTCTTTTCTGCCTTTTCCGTATTTCGCCGTGACATTAGGCTTTGACTCGGAAGCGGCTCGCCCGTATGCTTGACGCAGTTTTTTTTGCAAGGAGATGCGGACAATGGAAGAAAGAGACATACGCGAAGCCGTGCGGACGGCCGGTCGGAAGGCAAAGGAAGCGTCCCGGATGATGGCGGCGGCGAGTCCTGCGGCGAAGAAGTGCGCACTGGAAAAGCTGGCCCTTCTTTTAAAGGAGAAGGAAGGGGAGATCCTTGAGGCCAACGGCCGGGATCTTGAAGCTGCCCGTCTTGCGGGACTGGATGCTCCGCGCATGGACCGGCTGCGTCTTACGCCGGCGATTCTGGCGGAGATGGCGGGCGCGTGCCGTTATGTGGCAGATCTTCCCGATCCTGTGGGGGCCATGGATTCTCAGTGGCAGCGGCCCAACGGTCTGCTTGTGGGCAGGATGCGCGTACCTCTCGGCGTCGTGGCCATGGTTTACGAAGCCCGGCCCAATGTGACGGTGGACGCATCAATTCTGTGCCTCAAGGCAGGAAATGCGGTGGTACTCCGCGGCGGTTCCGAGGCCCTGCATTCCAACGTCGCCCTGGCCGGTCTTCTGCATGAGGCTCTTGACGCGGCTTCTCTTCCGGGAGATGCCGTGCAGTTTATCGACATTACTTCTCATGATGCCGTTTCCGAACTGTGCAGACTTGATGAGTATGTGGATGTGCTTATTCCCCGCGGCGGTGAATCTCTGGTGCGTGCGGTGACGAGCCAGGCCACCATGCCCGTGCTCAAGCACTACAAGGGGGTATGCCATGCCTTCATTGACGAAAGCGCCGATCTTCCGCAGGCTCTTGAAATCGTGTTCAACGGCAAGGTTCAGAGGCCCGGCGTATGCAATGCGCTGGAATGTCTGCTGGTTCATGAGCATGTGGCCCGCAGCTTCCTGCCCATGGTGGCGGAAAAGCTCGGTCCGGCCGGCGTGAGCTTCCGTGCTGATGAAGCTTCGCTCCCGCTGCTCGGCTCTTCTGCCTCTCCCGCCGCGCCTGACGATTACGGACGGGAGTTCCATGATCTTATTCTTGCCGTGCGCGTGGTGCGCGATATGGACGAGGCTCTTGCCCATATTGCCCGCTACGGCTCCAATCATACGGAAATCATCTGTACGACCAATCATCTGAACGCCATGCGCTTCCTTCGCGAGGCCGATGCCTCCATGGTGGCCGTGAATGCCTCCACGAGATTCAATGACGGCGGTCAGCTCGGTCTGGGGGCGGAAATAGGGATAAGCACGTCCAAGCTCCACGCTTACGGCCCCATGGGCGTGAGGGAGCTTACCACCACCAAGTTCGTGGTGTTCGGACAGGGGCAGGTGAGGAAGTAGAACCATGGGTGCCACAGGCATACTCGGCGGTACGTTCAACCCCGTGCATAACGGTCATGTGCGCCACGCCATAGAAGTGGCCGAAGCGCTGGGGCTTGAGCGCGTGCTGCTCATGCCCTGTTCCACACCGCCGCACAAGGAGAGAGCAGGGCTGCTGCCCTTCGATCTTCGGGTCGGACTTTTGCGTGCCGCCGTGAAGAATATCTCCTTCCTCGGCGTGGAGACTCTGGAAGGTGAGCTGGAAGGCCCGTCCTACACCTGGCGCACCCTTCGCGAATGGGCCCGTCGGCATGAGGGGGAGGGACTGCCGTTCTTCATGATGGGCGCGGAATCCTTCGCCGCTCTCGATACCTGGAAGCACGGCCTTGAACTGCCGCACTTCGCCCACCTCGTCATGGTCCCCAGAAACGGCGACGACGGCAGCGTGTTCCATGAAAGCATCCGCTCCTTCTGGCCCGGCAGCATCCCGCCGGACTGCGACGTGCCTCTGGGGCGTGAAACCGTGGAACTTGCGGGCGGAGGCAGATGCACCTTTCTCCCCGTTCCCAGACTCGATATAAGTTCCACGTTCATTCGTGCCCGCTGGCGCTCGGGACGCAGTCTTGCCGGGCTCATGCCGGAAGATGAGCTTGACGTGCTGTCTGCCCATGCTTCTGAAGTTTCCGCATGCTGGGCTGCGGCCAGGGTTCGCTGAAGAAAAGGTCACGGCACAGCCGAAGAAAAAGGCCGGAGAAAAACTCCGGCCTTTTCTGCGTCTCAGGTCCGCTGAGAGCTTTTTCCTCCGGCCCGCGGTGCGGAGTCTGATACCGGCGTCGTTGAAGAACGACAAAGCAGGATCGTCGGCGATAGGGAAAACATGATGGAGCCGTATCTGATACCGGGCGGTCTGGGGCCCTGGCATCTGCTTGAAGAGAGGGGAGCGGCTTTAGGATGACGGATCTGATCGGAAAAGACGAGAAAAAACTGGACGCTCTCGACAAAGAGAGGGCGCGCCTGGAAGCGATGC
>CAJJMX010000267.1 GCA_905192935.1 uncultured Mailhella sp. | reverse complement strand
AAGTCGAGCCAGCGCTGGGCGCCGTTGATCTTGGGGCCGATGAGCAGGCACAACACCAGCATCACCATGACCACGGCTATGCCCCAGTAGTGCAGCCTGTTGATGAACGAGCGCGGCAGCCAGCAGAGCACGGCCACGATGACGCCGCCGAGCAGCATGGTCTGAAGCTGCCTGTGGAAGAAGTGGTAGGACTCGTCGTAGGTGCGCTGGCTGATGGGGCCGCTTGCGGAAAGCACGGCCACGAGCCCCACGCACAGAAGCAGAAGCAGCAGCGCGAGCAGCCACCAGTCCACGGGACCGGGCGGGATCGCCGGTTCGGGCGAGGGCTGTTTTTTCTTGCGCAGGTTCATGCCTTGCCTTCCTGCATGGCGGCGACGAGATCACGGAAGTGATTGCCGCGCTCTATGTAGTTGCGGAACTGATCGTAGCTCGACGTGGCGGGCGCAAGAAGCACGGTGTCGCCGGGACGGGCAAGGGCTCTTGCCCGGGCGAGGGCTTCGTCCATGGTGGGATCCCAGGTGACGGGCACGGTGTCCTTCCAGGCGGGCTCGAAGTGTTCGCGCGAGGCTCCGTAGAGCGCCACGGCGCGCACGTGCTCTTTGAGAAGCGGACGCATGCCTTCCACGTCGCCGCCCTTGAACTTGCCTCCGGCAAGCAGGATGACGGGCGTGTCGAAGGCCTGGAGCGCCACTCTGAGCGCCTCTATGGTGGTGCACTTCGAGTCGTTGACGTATCTGACGCCGTCTATGTCGGCGATGTGCTCCAGACGATGGGCGATGGGCGCAAACTCGCGCATGGCGCGGGCGGCCTCCTCGCGGGTCACGTCGAAGAGCGAGGCGGCGAGGAAGGCGGCCTCGGCGTTGCTCTGGTTGTGCGCGCCTATGAGGCGAGTGTCCGGGAAGGGACGCGCGCCGGGCGTGAGGTAGACTATCCTGGCCTTCATGCCGTAGGCTTCGGGAAGATGCGAGAGCGAGGGCGCAAGGATGGCCACGTCGTGCTCGGTCTGCCGGGCGAAGAGGCGCATCTTCGCGTCGGTGTATTCCTTCATGTCCTTGTGGAAGTCGAGATGGTTCTCGGAGATGTTGAGCAGTATGCCCACGCGCGGATGAAGGGTGCTGCACGTCTGAAGCTGGAAGCTCGAAAGCTCGAGCACGATGACGTCGGCCTTCGGTTCGCCGCGGCGTCTGGCGAGCACGTATTCCGAGAGCGGCACGCCGATGTTGCCGCCCGTGAACACGCGCAGGCCGTGGGCTTCGAGCATGGCCGCAACGAGGCTCGTGGTGGTGGTCTTGCCGCTCGTTCCCGTCACGCCGATGACCGGTTCCTT
The DNA here is from genome assembly GCA_905192935.1 of uncultured Mailhella sp. Classification (GTDB taxonomy): domain Bacteria; phylum Desulfobacterota; class Desulfovibrionia; order Desulfovibrionales; family Desulfovibrionaceae; genus Mailhella. Next base: position 1,486 of record CAJJMX010000267.1, on the reverse strand, counting down.
CTCGAGAAGCCGCCAGGCAAGTTCGGTCTCGGCCATGATCTCCGCCTTCGAGCCGTCGGCGCGCACGGGAAGAAGAGGCTCGATGACGGCCTTTGCCGCGGCGGGGCTCGGAATGACGAGATCCACGCCGTCGAAGTAGGCGGGTTCGTGTTCTCCGCCGAAGACGGGCACACGGTTTTCAGACAGCCACGCGGAAAACTCGGCGGGCATCTGTTCCGGCTTTTTTTCCAGCAGACGCACGGACGCGCCGAGTTCGTGCAGCAGACGCACGGCGGCGCGGCCGCTTCTGCCCGCGCCGATGACGGCGACGCAGCGACGGGAAAGATGGAAGGCACTCATGACGGAATTCCTCAGCGCAGTTTGAGAACGGAAAGGGAGATGATGGCAAGAAGCACGGAGATGATCCAGAACCGGACGATGATCTTGGATTCCGGCAGCGGATGATCTCCCTTCTGGAAATGATGATGCAGAGGCGTCATGCGGAAAAGACGCCTGCCGTGCGTGGCCTTGAAGAAGCCCACCTGCATGATGACGGACACGGTCTCCATGACGAAGACGCCGCCCGCCACGATGAGGATGAGTTCCTGCTTGCAGAGCACGGCGAGAAAGCCGAGCACGCCGCCGAGACTGAGCGAACCCACGTCGCCCATGAAGACCTGGGCGGGAAAGCAGTTGAACCACAGAAAGCCGAGTCCCGCGCCCATGAGCGCGCAGCACAGCACCGTGACCTCGCCCACGCCGGGCACGGCGGGCACCTGGAGATAGGCGGCGAAGTTCGCGTGGCCGGCCACGTAGATGAAGATGGCATAGACCATGAAGCACATGACCGCGGGCAGGATGGCGAGGCCGTCGAGGCCGTCGGTGAGGTTGACGGCGTTGGAGGAGGCGATGAGCACCACCACGGCGAAGACCACGTAGAACACCCCGAGATCGGGCATGAACTGCTTGAAGAACGGCACGGACAACCTGCTGGAATAGGCCGGTTCCATGAGCAGCAGGCTTATGGCCGCCACGGACACCACGATGAGACCGAGCATCTTGGCGCGGGGTGAGAGTCCCTTGTTCTCGTGATGCCGTATCTTGGTGAAGTCGTCCACGAATCCCACCACGCCGAAGCCCACGAAGACGAGCAGGGTGAGCCAGATGTACACGTTGGACAGATCGGCCCACAGAAGCGTGGAGAAGACGACGCCCGCCATGATGAGTATGCCGCCCATGGTGGGCGTGCCCGCCTTGGCCTGATGCTCGGGCACGTAGGAGAGTATGGGCTGACCCACCTTGAGGGCCGTGAGTTTTTTGAGGAACCACGGTCCGGTGAGTATGGTGAACAGCAGCGCGCAGATGAGCGCGCCTGCGGATCGGAACGTGATGTAGCGGAACACGTTCAGCAGGGTGATGTCCTGACTGAAGGGAACAAGGAGATTATAGAGCATGGGATTTTTGTTCCATGAAAAGGGTTACGAGACGTTCCATCCGGTTGACCCGC
>CAJJMX010000266.1 GCA_905192935.1 uncultured Mailhella sp. | reverse complement strand
TGAGCCCGACGAGCTACCAAGCTGCTCCACCCCGCGTCGTGTTTGCTATATATAGACCGGCAAGCTTCCACTGTCAACACTTTTCGGAAGAAAATTTTTAAATTTTTTCCGATTATTTTTATCCGTAAATAAGTACCTGCTGACTTCCATCCGCTTTTATGCTAAACTTTTCACCATCTCAACAACTATATAGGCCTAACACCATGAAATTCTGGGAAATTTCCGATTCCTTCTGGGAAGCCGTCAAGCCGCTCATTCCGGAAACCGTACGTGATCCCGAAAAGGTTTATCAGCGCATCGCCGGCGGGGGACGCAAGCCGCTCGACTACCGCAAGGTCTTTTCGGCCATCGTGTACGTGCTGAAAACAGGCACGCAGTGGAAGTCCCTTCCCAAGGAATTCTACGGCAGTCCAAGCTCCATCCACGCCTACTTCAAAAAGTGGGAAGCACAGGGCCTGTTCAGTGAGCTGTGGAAGAAAGGCCTTGCAGAATTTGAAGAAATGAAGGGCATTGCCTGGGAATGGACCCTCGACACCACCCGCAGCGCCAAGGCTGCCGCCGGCAATGCCGGAAAGATGACGGACGGCGACGCCCCGGCCGAAGCCCCCGAAGAGTGTCGCATCTGGAGACCGGTCATCAGCCGCAGAAGCAGGGAACGGGCCAAGGCTCTCTGCGACAAGGCCACCGCTCTATTTACGGATAAATTCAAATCTTGATTTAATTTATCACAAAGTCCTATAGCTTATTGCATGGCTTTTGTCGGCCTGTCTTCTTTTCCTCAGCGGCAGCAGGAGTTGTGCAATGAATTGTCTTTCTACCGGCGCACGCCTTTTCGGCGTGCTTCTTGTTTCTCTCGCTCTTCTTTTCCCCGCATCGCGCGCGCATGCGGAAGGGTTCGCCATCATGGAAAACAGTGCCCGCGGCATGGGCCTGGCCGGCGGACTCATTGCCCGCGGCGGTGATCCTTCCTCTCTGGCGTACAATCCGGCTGCCATGACGCTCCTTGAAGGCACGCAGATGCAGGCAAACCTTGCCGTGTCCCAGTTCTACTGGGGCGTGGACACGAGAGACGCCGCAGGCAACGACACGGGCAATTATCACAGCGCCCATCAGACCTGGCCCATTCCTTCCTTCTATGTGACACATCAGATCAACGACAAGGTCTGGTTCGGCCTTGCCTCCTACACGCGCTTCGGTCTTGGTGTGAAGTATCCCAACGAATGGCCCGGCGGCTACAATCTGCAGAGCGTGCAGCTCATCACGAACTCGCTCAATCCGAGCGTTGCCTACAAATTCAACGATCATCTGTCCCTGGCCGTGGGCGTGGAAATGATGACCGCCTCCATGCAGATGCGCAAGAATCTCAATCAGAACGCGACGCTGGCAGGAGCATCCCGGATGTTCGGCCTCGGAGACCCCGGGGATCTCAACCTGAACGGCCACGGCGTTTCCTTCGGCGGCAACGTGGCTCTGCACATGAGATTCAACGATCAGTGGTCCATGGGCCTCACCTACCGCGCGCCCATGAGCCTCAAGGTCAGCGGCAAGACCCGCTACGACAATCAGCTCGGCAAGACTCCGCTCGGCGCTCTCTCTCCTCAGATTCAGATGCTCCAGAACTCCCGTCTGCGCGGCACCCTGCACCTGCCCGACTCCATCGGTTTCGGCGTTGCCTACAAGCCCGTGGAGAACCTCAGCTTCGAGGCCGACGCCGTGTATACGCTCTGGAGCCGCTTCCGCGACTTCAACATCTATATGAAGGATCCGGTCAACGAATGGCAGAACACCGACAGGCACTGGAGAAACAGCTGGACGCTCGGTATTTCTGCCGAATACAAGCCCGTGGACTGGATGGCGCTGCGCCTCGGCTTCATGTATGAGACCTCGCCCATGAACCTCGGCAACGCCGACTACATGGTGCCTTCCAACGGTCGCAACTACTACACCGCAGGCGTAGGCTTCTTCTACAAGAACTGGACCTTCGACCTTGCGTACATGTACATCCACAACCATGTGCTCGACTACACGGATGCCGCGCTCGGCAATCCCGCAGACGGCGTCGTGGCCGGACACACCACCCATCCCCATGCCCACAACTTCGGCATAGGCATAGGCTACAAGTTCTAATACTCCGGGAAACAAGCCCGCTTCCGGCCCGTGCAGGACTGCCGGACGCGGCCATTTTGAAAACAGTCCCCGGTGAAGTCTTCCTTTCTCCTGTCTCGTGACTGAGCAAAGGAAGCCTAACCGGGGACTGTCATTTAAAGCGACGATAAAGGCATACGCCCGGGCGTCATTCCTCCGACTGCCTTGCCAGGAGCTCGGCAAAGGCCCTGAGCTTTTCACCATCGTAAAAATTGACCATGCGGAGCGGCACCGTGGCCACTTCTCCGAGTTCTCCATCTCCCTTCAGCTCGAGGAACAGGAGCACCACGTCCCACGGAGCAAAGCAGCGGGAACCGTCGGGAAGATTGACCCCCTCGCGGGCCAGGGCGAAGCAAAAGGCGGAAAACTTTTCGGCTCCCGTACGATAGGGCCCGGAAATCATGGCGCAGCGGCCGTCGTATTCCGCATACGTTTCCGCAAAGTCGCGATACAGCTTTTCCATCTGTTCATCGGTGTACGGGGGCTCAAGCGCAAGCAGGGAATCGCAGTACGGCAGATAGTAGTCCCTTGCGCAGAACATGTCCGTCCACGGCTCTCCGCCGGAAGGAGAAGAACTCTGCACGGCCTTTTCCTCAGCCATGCCTATGAAGGGAAGATAACTGTCCTTCTTTTCGAACATATTCTCGGGAAAAGCCTTGAACGAACAGCCGTCGCCTTCCTT
>CAJJMX010000265.1 GCA_905192935.1 uncultured Mailhella sp. | reverse complement strand
AGCACTTCCTGATGCAGGGAAAACAGCGTGTCGAGAGCGTCCTTCAGTTCCGCCTCGTTGCCGACGCGGAAAAGGTCGATGCTGGAGCCGCCGGTATTGGACTTGACGAAAAGAGGAAAGGGAAGGGAACACTTCCAGTCCCCGCCGGGACGCACGGGAAGAAATTCATAGTCCGGCGTGGCTATGCCCGCGAGACGAAAGAGCGCCTTGCCCGCCGCCTTGTTCAGGGCCAGGAAGGAACCGGCCGGACCGCTGCCCTGATAGGGGCATCCCACGCGCTCCAGGATGGCCTGCACAAGACCGTCCTCACCGGGCTGGCCGTGAAGATTGAGAAAGGCCGCGTCGTGCGCACGGGCAAGCTCGATCAGTTTCTCAAAGCCGTCGGACAGATCGAACAGCGTCACGTCATGGCCCCGTCCGCGAAGCGCCTCAGCGATGGACGCCGCACCCTTCAGAGATATCTCCCGTTCCGTGGACCAGCCTCCGGCAACGAGAAGAATACGCATTCCCTTCATTTAAATGATCCCTACCCTGTCGAATATGGCCTGCTCCACGGCCTGTACATGAGCATAGTTGGCGGCGATGTTGTCCACCTTGTCGGCGCTTATGCCGTAGCGGACGAGCAGATCGTCGAACCGTTCCTTGACGGACACCACTTCGGAGTGCCGCACACGCTTGTCGGCATAGGCCACGATGACGGGCAGACGCATGGGATCCTTCACATCATCCATGCTGCTGCCGCTCCACGGCCATTCCACATGAAAGAGCACGGCCTGCGCTATGAGGGGATTTCCCGTCTCTTCCCGCACCCAGGCCGCTCCGAGCTGGGCATGGCTGCCGCCGTGCCTTATGGTGTAGCTTTTGGCCAGATCGTGCAGCAGACCCGCGGCACGCGCCAGAGGCACGGTGAGAGCTCTGCCCTCGGGAATGACGCCGCGCTCCTCTGCCCGGCGGACGATTTCCGCGGCTATGCCGGCCACGGCACGGCAGTGTTCACGTATATGCGGCATCATGTCGTACTTGTCCCACAAAAGAGCGCAGCGCTCCTCATCGGGCACAAGCCAGCCGGGATCCGCAGGAAATTCAAGAGCAGGCAACATGGGCTCACCTCGAAATTAAAAATCAGGCCCGGCCGGTATGGCCGAAACCTCCGCTTCCGCGCGTCGTTTCGGAAAGTCTCTCCACGGCACGGGGCTCCAGACGGCACACCGGCTGAAACACGAGCTGCGCCACGCGCTCTCCGCGTTCAATGGTGACGGGGACATCTGACGTGTTGAGCAGCCACACGACGATTTCTCCCCGGTAGTCGGCATCCACGACGCCGACGCCCTGAGCCACCACAAGCCCCTTCACGGCGCCGAGTCCGCTGCGGGAATAAATGAAGCCGGCCACACCCGGGACACAGGGCTCCACGCTTATGCCGGAAGGGACCCTGAGCCGGGCTCCGGGAAGGACGGTCATCTCAGGCTCGTCGAAGCAGGCGCGCAGATCCATGCCTGCAGATTCCGGCGTGGCGTAACCGAGCCCCGGGCCGTATACCCCGGCGGCATCCCTGAGATAACAGATATTGACACTGGCCATGGCCGGACCTCTCTCACATGAATGGACGCGGGAATATCCGTCGTCCCGCGCGCGGCTCTGCCGCTGGAAGCAAGAAAGAATAGCCCTAAGCGGCGACGGGAGCAAGCTCCCGCCGCCGACCTTTCCCGAAACGCCGTCTCTCCGGAAGAAGGACGAGGTTCTGCGCTCCTTCCGCCTCTTCTCAGGCCGGACACCGCTCCCGCTCCCCGGCATATCCAGGAAAAGGACCGGGAGAGAGCGGCACAAAGCCCCGGCCACGATCCCCGGAGCTTCCCAAAGAAAGCCTGAACGGCATTATGCCGTTCCCCTCGCCGCGCGGACGCTTTTTCCCTCTTATGGGCCGCAGTCTCACCATGGCGCGGAACCCTCCCTCTTTATTGTATTCTTGACAGAAAGGCCCGCGGACACTATCGTCCTTCTTTCGCCGTTTCCCTACTGTGGAAAACCAGGTAAAACGTCTATGGCTTGAACCCTATATCCACCATCGGCAATATCCGGTAAAACAAGGTTGTTAGAATGTCTCGTGTCACTTTTGTCGTAGACGGCGAATTCATGCGCAAGCGCATCATTTCGCTGAAGGCTTTTTATTTCGACGGACAGGGCATACGTCGCCACTGTCTCTCCCACGTCATCCCCGGCGAGACCGTGGGCCGCATCCTCTTCTATGACGCCCTTCCCTTCACCGGCAAGGGCGAACATCCTCTGAGCGGCCCCATGGACTTCTCCCAGACGCCGCTCATCGCCCGCAAGCAGCAGTTCCTGCAGTCGCTGCGCGTCACTCCCGAGATCACGCTCCGCCTCGGCCGTTCCGCCTGGCAGGCCGGACAGTGGCAGCTCGATGCCAACCGTCTCGGCGAGCTCATGGCCGGAGAGATCAGCGTAAACGACATCCAGGCCGGCGACATCTATCCCGACATCCGCCAGAAGGGCGTGGACATGCTTCTCGGACTCGACATCGCCGCTCTGGCCTACAAGCACCAGACCGACAGACTCGTCATCGTGGCCAACGACGCCGACTACGTCCCCGCCGTGAAGCTTGCCCGCGAGGAAGGCATCAAGGTCGTGCTCGATCCCCTGTGGACCCGTGCCGCCGAGGATCTGCGCGAACACGTGGACTATGTGTGCAACAAGCTTCCCCGTCCGCAGCATGCCAACTATCCTCACGGCATCCACAGTTTCGACGACCCCAAGGACTACAATCCCTGCCCCGCGCATGAAGAGCACGAGGGCACGGAAAACGAAGAATAAAACCACTGCGGCCTG
>CAJJMX010000264.1 GCA_905192935.1 uncultured Mailhella sp. | reverse complement strand
AATATCGGCCGGAGACTCAACAAAGGGGCCGCCCGCAGCCGGCAGGAAGCGCAGCCGGGCACCGGCCACGCGCTCATGACGGCCATGCCCTTCATGGAAGGAGACGGGCATCTTCTTGTGGTGAACGGCGACGCCCCTCTTCTCACCGACGACGTGCTGAATCACTTTCTCGATGCTGCGGAAGGCGCGGACGTCGCCTTTCTGAGTCTCGTTCTGGACGACGCCGCCTCCTACGGCCGCGTGGTGCGCAAAGACGGCGCCGTGCACGCCATTGTGGAAGCAAAAGACTTCGATCCCGCGCTCTACGGCCCCCTCGAAGAGGCCCGCGAAGTGAACACGGGCATCTATCTCTTCTCCCTGCCCGCCGTGCGGCGTCTGCTGCCGCATCTTTCGTGCGGCAACAAGAGCGGCGAGTACTACATCACCGATCTCGTGTCCCTGGGACTTGAGGCAGGCATGGACGTGCGCGGCATCCGGGCCGAAGGCGCGGGCTGTGAGAAAAACGCCCTCCTCGGTGTGAACACTCCCGCCGAGCTCGCCGTGGCCGAGGACATACTCACAAGCCGCAGAAATGCGGAACTCCTCTCGTCCGGCGTCATCCTTCACGCAGCGTCGAGCATTCGCGTAAGCCCTCTTTCCACTATAGAAAAGGGAGCGGAGCTTTTCGGTCCCTGCGAAATCTGCGGCGACAGCGTCATCAGAAGCGGCGCGCTCATTCTCTCGCACTGCGTGCTGCGCGACGCCGTCATAGAAGGCGGCGTCACCGTGCGCGAATTCTGCCACATCGAAAAGGCGGAAGTCCGCAGGGGCGCCGTCATCGGGCCGTATGCCAGACTCCGTCCGCAGGCCCTCGTGGATGAAGACGCCCATGTGGGCAACTTCGTGGAACTCAAGAAGACGCATCTGGGCAAAGGCTCCAAGGCCAACCATCTGACCTACCTCGGCGACGCGGAAGTCGGACCCGGCGTGAACTTCGGCGCGGGCACCATCACCTGCAACTACGACGGAAAGAACAAGTTCCGCACCGTCATAGGCGAAGGCTGCTTCATCGGCAGCAACACGGCCCTTGTGGCCCCGGTGAGCGTGGGCGACGGGGCGCTTGTGGGAGCGGGCTCCGTCATCGTGGAGGACGTTCCCGCCGGAAAGCTCGCCCTCGGCAGGGGCAGGCAGGTCATCAAGGAACGGAAAAAGTGACGCAGCGCGCAAGGCGCGGCACAAAACTTGACTATTGCCCCCGGAATATCCATTCTTGCAACGCGACGGCGCCCCGGCCTGCCGCATGCCTCCAACACAAGGAGAACACAATGTCTTGTCGTATATTGAACATTAAATCGCCCGCCGACGCGGAAGCCGTCGAACTGTTCCGGCGTCTGGCCGAGCGCGGCAACCCTGCCGACGGCAACGGGCAGGACGTGGAAAATCAGGTGCGCGCCATCATCGACGACGTGCGCAAAAGAGGCGATCAGGCCCTTATCGACCGTACCCGTCAGTTCGACGCCCCCGACCTCGTGGCTCCTCTCGCCGTGCCGCAGGAAGAACTGGCCCGCGCCGCAGCCTCCATTTCCGGAGAAGAACGCAGCGTCATCGTGGAAGCGGCTTCGCATATCCGCACGTTCCACGAAGCGCAGAAGGACAAGTCCTGGTTCATCACCCGCGAAGACGGCTCCATCCTCGGCCAGAAGATCGAGCCCGTGGACCGCGCCGGTCTCTACGTTCCCGGCGGCAAGGGCGGCAACACGCCCCTCATCTCCTCCATGCTCATGGGAGCCATTCCCGCCCAGGTGGCCGGAGTGAAGGAAATCGCCGTGGTCACGCCCCCGCGCGCCGACGGCACCCTGAATCCCTACATGCTGGCCGCCGCCTATCTTCTGGACATCAACGAGGTCTACCGCGTGGGCGGTCCCTGGTCCATCGCCGCGCTTGCCTACGGCACGCAGGAAATCCGTCCCGTGGACGTCATCGCCGGTCCGGGCAACATTTTCGTGACCACCGCCAAGAAGCTCGTGCAGGGCAAGGTGGGCATCGACATGATCGCAGGTCCCAGCGAAATTCTCGTGCTGGCCGATGAAAGCGCCAACGCCGAATGGGTGGCCGCCGACATGCTCTCCCAGGCCGAGCACGACAGGCTCGCCTCCGCCATTCTCATCACCACGAGCTCTCTGCTTGCCGACCGTGTGGCTTCCGCGCTGGAAAAACGCGTGGCCGAACTGCCCAGAGTCGACATAGCCCGCGCCTCCCTCGACAACTGGGGAGCCATCATTCTTGTTCCCGACATGTCCGTGGGCGTGGACATGGCCAACCGCATCGCGCCCGAACACATGGAGCTCTGCGTCACCTCCCCCTGGGAAGTGCTGCCCTCCATCCGCCATGCAGGCGCCGTGTTCATGGGCCAGTATTCCCCCGAACCCGTGGGCGACTACTACGCCGGTCCCAACCACGTTCTTCCCACGCTCGGCACGGCGCGCTATTCCTCAGCGCTCAGCGTGCAGACCTTCAGCAAGCGGACCAGCATCGTGGCGGCTTCGGCCGAGTTCACCCGCGCCCACGCCTCGTCCATCGCCCTGCTCGCCAGACTCGAAGGTCTGGAAGCTCATGCCCGCTCCGTGGAACTTCGCGGCTGATCCGCCGCCCTTTTCAAGCCCTTCATCCCCCGAGGTCTTCCCATGAAACAGCTGCCCTATCCCGTTATCACCAGCACCAATCTTCCCGGATTCAAGCTTCACTCCCAGGGCAAGGTCCGCGACATCTATGAAGTGGACGACGACACCCTGCTGCTCATCACCACCGACAGGATGTCCGCCTTCGACGTCATTCTCGGAGAGCCCATTCCGTGGAAGGGCGTCATTCTGAACCAGCTCACCCTGTTCTGGAT
>CAJJMX010000263.1 GCA_905192935.1 uncultured Mailhella sp. | reverse complement strand
CCTCTGTCGACGACGACTTCATAGCCTATGGACCTGATACGTTCTCCAAGTTCCCTGATGTTGTCGGCACACTCCGCCCCTTCCGACAATTTATTGTTGTAAAGACGATAACGGGCTCTGGCCTCCCGGGGCGAAAGGTTGGGCATGAGCACGTTTGCTCCGGCAAGAATACCACGTTCCCTGCCGTCGCCTGCGGCCGTTCCGAGAGCGGTCGTGGAGGGAAGCATGGCAAAAGGCAGCAAAAGTCTCGTCATGGCCACCATGACGAGGGTTCTTTCCACGCTTCCGGACGGGAAACGGGCAAAAGGCGTCTGCGCATGGGGAATGAACGGACCTATGCCGACCATCTCGGGCTGAAACTCCCGCAGGAACAGCAGATCTTCCACAAGACAGTCCGTCGTCTGCCAGGGCGAGCCCACCATGAACCCGGCCCCGGTCTGATAGCCGCAGGCCTTGAGACTGCGAAGACAGTCCATACGGTTCTGCCAGGACTGCGAAACAGGATGCAGCTTGGCATAATGCACGGGATCAGCCGTTTCGTGACGAAGAAGAAAGCGATCCGCACCCGCCTGCCGGAGAAGACGATAGGAGGCAAGGGACCTCTCCCCCACGGACAGCGTGACCGCGCAGTCGGGCCAGGATCTCTTGATGCGTCTCAGCAGCTCAGCAAGCCTTTCGTCCGTGAACCAGGCGTCCTCTCCCCCCTGAAGAACAAACGTGCGAAATCCCAGTCCGTAGCCGTGCTCACAGCAGTCCAGGATCTGTTCGGGGGAAAGCCTGTAACGTTCAGCCTGCGCATTGCCGGCCCGTATGCCGCAGTAGCGGCAGTTCTGCCGGCAGATATTGGAAATTTCAATAAGTCCGCGAATATAAATTCGATTGCCGAAATGCTCCTGAGCTCTGGCTCGGGCACGCCCGAACAGCTCCTCACGCACGAATTGCGCCTCATCGTCGGAAAGAGGCTCCGTAACCTTGCGGCTTAAGGCCGGATCCGGCGGATTCTCAAGTCCGGCCTCGGCCAGAAAGGAAGCCTCCATCTGCGCGGCCTCCGCAGGAACGGGACCGGAAAAGGCCGCGGGAGCACACGCATCTATGAAGGAGGAAAGCACTGATGCCTCAGGAAGTCCTCCGTCGGCAAGAGTCCGGATCACGGAAAGGCAGTTCTGAACAGTCATGGACTCACCGCCTGGAAATGGCGGCCTTGACGGATACGCCCGGCAGCTTGCCAAGACGTCCAGTCATGCCGGAAATGGCGTCCATGCTGCCGTCCACGGCAAGCGCGATGATGGAAACGCCGCGGCTGCGATACGGGATCCCCAGTCTTCCGACAATGATGTCGGCATACTGATGAAGAATGGCATTGATACGGGACGTGCTTTCCATGTCATCCACCACAATGCCCACTGTCCCAAGACGAGACTCACTCATGTTTTCTCCGAAACTCGCGGACGCGCGTGCCTCCGCCTTAAAAAGGACGGCCTTTCCGAAGAAAAGCCGTCCCATGTTTTTCTTCCGGCCCTGTTCCGAGGCTCCGGCCTCCCGCCGATCACAACGACGAGACGAGGCCATGTCCGAGCCGGAATCGGACGGTCCGGACATGGTCTGAAGCTCTTTCAGTTTCAGCCGATTCTCTACAGCCAGCCATGGAAAAAGGCAAGCCGACATCTTTTTGTTCCGGAAGGACTTTCACAAGGCCTTCGCGGGCCAATCTACACGCGGATGATGTACCCGTCCTTGCGCGGCTTGGCGGGAGCTTCACCGTTTTCCTCGGCATAGCCGAGAACACAGTGTCCCACACCGGCATAATCGCCCTCGAGGCCCCAGCTTTTAAGCAGTGCCTTGCCTTCCTCGGTCTCAAATTCCTCTCTGGCGCGATGGATCCAGCAGGACCCCACACCCAGAGCATGCGCGGCCAGCATGAGATTGCCCATGACGAGAGCACCGTCCTCACGATAGGTGGGGCGGGACTTGTCGGCAAGCACGATGACCACCGTAGGAGCACCGTAAAAAGGATCGCTGCTGACGCCGAGGATGGCGGCGTTCATCTTGGAAAGCTTCTCTATGGTTGCCTTGTCCTGAACCACGACCATGACGGGAGACTGCCAGCCGTGTCCGGTGGCCGCCCATGTTCCGGCCTCGAGAATGGCCTTCAGATCTTCCTCGGCGACCTGACGGGACTGAAATTTGCGGCAGCTGCGACGAGTTTTGATATCCTGCAAAGTTTCTTTCATCTTGTATCTCCTTGAACGTTTCTGTCCGAAAGCTGTTCTTTCAAAACAGCCTGCATTTTCCTCTCTTTTTTCCATTTAGGCAAGAAGCGGCACATCAGGCTTGCGTTCCTTCCATGCCGCCTTCCCGACCGGCCGCGACAGAAGCGCGGCCCCGGCTTTTTCTTGACAGTACCGCCGGTTCTTCTACAATACCCAGACACCTTCCTTCAGGAATTGCCGAGGTTTCATGTTTCAAATCAATCTGCTTGACACCGCCCTGCTGATCATTCTGCTTTTCTTCAGCATCAAGGGACTGATACGGGGGCTCGTTCAGGAGGTGGCCGGACTGCTCGGCGTCGCCGCCGGCATCGTGCTTGCCCGTACCTTCAGCGCCGAGTTCGCCCCCATCCTTGCCCAGTACGGAGTTTCCCCGGGCTTTGCCCCCATGCTCTCCATGGCGCTGCTTTTTGTGGCGGGCATTCTTGTGGTGGGTCTTGCGGCGCATGCGCTCCACAACATGCTTGAATCGGCCTTTGCCGGAGGCATCGACCGCATGCTCGGGCTGCTGGCGGGTCTTGCAAAAGGCCTGCTTTTTGCCGGCGTCATCGGCTACATCGCCATCCGGCTGCTGCCGGACGTGGATGTCGTCAGGCACTCGCAGGTT
>CAJJMX010000262.1 GCA_905192935.1 uncultured Mailhella sp. | reverse complement strand
ACTGTCCCCGCTCGTCGAGAAACGGGACGGAAGAGAACTGAACGGGACTTGTGTTTTTGCCTGAGAAGCGTACCTTCTCCCCATTCCATTTTAGATCAGAGAGGATGTTGTTATGAAGAAGCTGATGGCCGCCAACTGGAAGATGTACAAGACCGGTGCCGAAGCCGTGGAAACCGTGAAGGCCATGGCCGACCTTTTGAACGGTCAGGCTCCCGAAGGCCGTGAGATCGTCATTTTCGTGCCCTTTACCGCCCTTGAAAGGGCCTGCGGCGCCATGGAAGCCATCAAGGGCGCGTCCTGCGGCGCGGAAGATGTGTATCCTGCCGCCGAAGGCGCGTTCACGGGTGAGATTTCTCCTGCCATGATCAAGGCCTGCGGCGCTTCCTGGGTGCTCACCGGTCATTCCGAGCGCCGCCACGTCATCGGCGAGACCGACGCCTTCGTGGGCGAGAAGACCGCTTTTGCCCTGGCCAGCGGCCTGCGCGTCATGCTCTGCATCGGTGAAACGCTGGAAGAGCGTGAATCCGGCCTTCTGCGCAATGTCCTTGAACGTCAGCTCAAGCTCGGCCTGAAGAACGTGCCCGCCGACACTCCGGTCGAAAATCTCGCCATCGCCTACGAACCCGTGTGGGCCATAGGCACCGGCAAGACCGCCACCACCGACGACATCGTGGAAACCCACGCCATCTGCCGTTCCCTCATGCGCGAGATCCTCGGAGACAAGGCCGACAGCACTCCGCTTCTGTACGGCGGCAGCGTGAAGCCCGCCAATGCCGGAAGCATCCTTGCCCTTGACAATGTGGATGGTGTGCTGGTAGGAGGAGCTTCTTTGAAGGCTGACAGCTTTACTCAGATCATCAATGCCTAGTAAGGAGCTTTTCGCGTGCAGACAGCCATCCTGACTCTTCATGTTATCGTATGCATCATCCTTGTCGTGCTGGTGCTTCTTCAGTCCGGCCGTGAAGGCATGGGCGTTATTTTCGGCGGCGGAGGCAACAGCTCCGTGTTCGGCAGTGCCGGTGCGGGCGGCGTTCTCGCCAAGCTGACCACGTTCCTTGCCGTCATCTTCATCTGCACTTCTCTGGGCTACAACATCATGACGAGCTCCACCCGTACTTCTCAGGAGTCCGTGCTTGATGTGCAGTTCGAGGAAGTTCCCGCTCCCGCGGCTTCCGCACCTGCCGCTCCGGCTCCCGCTGCCCCCGCAGCTCAGACCACGGAAACCGCTCCGGCTCCGGCCGCTGCCGAAGCTCCGGCGCAGCAGCCTGCCGCTTCCGAGGCGCAGCAGACCGCTCCTACCGAAGCCGCCAAGTAGCACGAGCGTCATCGTTTTGCAGAAAGAGCGTTCCTTACGGGGCGCTCTTTTTGTTTTAATGTCTCTTTCGTCGCCTTGTCTGCCACGCGCGTCCCCGTCGTCATTGACAAGCCTCGAGAGGGTCTTTTATAGCTCTTCACAGGTCCGGAAAAGGCGGCGTTCAGAGGGCGACGGCTCAGAAAACGGATCGTCAACTCTTCAAGCGATGGTTTAATTATGGCAAGGTATTATCTGGCGGAGCAGGTCGCTCTGCAGCACTCTTCTTCCATCGACTATGCGCGCGAATTTCTGTTCAACGCGCTGAACATCGGTGAGGAGATGCTCATCAGCGGAGCCGAGGTCAGTCGTGTGGAGGACAGCGTCCGGCGCATCTGCCTGGCCTACGGCGCGGAAAAGGTGGATGTGTTCACCATCACCTCGGCCATAGTGGTCACCGTCTATTCTCCCATGTTCGGCGCCGTGACGCAGACAAGGCGCATCACTTCCACAAAGTATGACCTGTTCAAGCTCGCGCGGCTCAATGCGCTGTCCCGCCGCATCTGCGAGGAAATGCCGCTTTTCGAAGTCGTGGAAAACGAGCTGGAGGAAATACGCACGGGCACGCCTCAGTATTCCTTTGGAACCATGCTGGCCATCCATGCCCTGATATCCGCATCGTTCACGCTGTTCTTCGGCGGCTCCTGGCCGGATGCCGCGGCGTCCGCCGTCATCGGCCTGTTTCTGAAATATATGGATTCCGTGTCGCGCATGCTTCAGCTCCCCTCCACGGTGGCGGCGGTGCTGTGGTCCTTTGCCGGCGGCTGTCTCGCGCTTTTCTTCGTCTCCTTCGGCTTCGGCTGCTCCGCGGAAAAGATCAGCATCGGCAACATCATGCTGCTCATTCCCGGCATGCAGCTGACCAATGCCATACGCGACGTCTTCAACGGCGATACGTTGTCGGCTCTTCTCGGTTTCTGCAACGCCTTTGTTCTGGCTGCGCTCATTGCCTTCGGCTTTGCGCTGCCCACGCTTATCTGGTGAGCTTCCATGATCATCCCCGACTGGATCATTCAGCTGGTTACGGCCTTTACCGGCGCCCTCGGCTTTGCCGTCCTTTTCAATGTTCAGTCCGCCCGGCTGTTCTGGGCCGGACTCGGAGGACTGATCGGCTGGGCTGCCTATCTTGCTCTCGGTGAGTGGTATCAGAGCGATGTCATCCGTTTCTTTCTGGCTTCGGCCTGCTTCACGATGTATGCCGATCCGCTGGCACGTCTGAAAAAAACGCCGACCACGGTGTTCATGGTTCCGGCCGCCATTCCCATGGTGCCCGGAGCGTCGCTGTATCGCTCCATGAGCTTTGCCGTCAGCGGTCAGTGGAATGCCTTCGCGCAGCAGATCCTTTATACGCTGCTTCTGGCCGCGGCCATAGCCGCGGGCATAGTATGCGCCATGACACTCCTTCATATCATAAGAATGCTGATGCGCGGAGTTCGCCGTGCGGGCGCCGCTCGTGTCAAAAACAAAACAACTCATTGAAAGCAAAAGATAATTTTGATGCTTTCCAAAAAATTGTTTTTTTTGGAAAGAAAAGGCTTGACGAAGGGGGGGGATTTTT
>CAJJMX010000261.1 GCA_905192935.1 uncultured Mailhella sp. | reverse complement strand
GGATACGTCGATGCCGAAGCAGGCCATGACGGCCACAAGGATGCTGACGACGCCAGCAATCACACCTTTATTCATCGTTTTCCTCGGTAGCACGTTTCAGCCAGCCCGCCAGAAATTTTCTCTGTACGGGATTGGCCGCAGCAAGGGCAATGTAGTAATTGCCCTGCTGAAGATTGAGGCAGCGGAGCACATCGCCGGCGCTGTGCCCGATCAGAACGGAGTCAAGGGCGGCAAGCGTTTTTGCTCCCATGGTTCCATCGACGGAGAGATCCTTGAAAAGCGTCTGTCCCTGCCTGAAGTTCAGGGCATTGCAGGTCTTCTGCAGAAACATGACTGCTCTGAGAACGCCGAGATTGACCGCCTGCTCCAGCATTTCATCGGCCAGAGCCTGCGGCATGGTGTCGGCACAGGCCTTGCTCCAGAAATTCTTGAGGTAGAACTGAGACACCCGGGCATAAAGCGTAGGTATTTCTGCAAGGTGCTTGCTGAAGGCAGCGGGACCTTCCTCATAGGACTCATGGACTTTCGCCTTGGCGATGATGCTCCAGCCGTCCCAGGCAGGCCAGGAGCGGCTGGAGATGCCGCAGTAGGTCTCTCCGCCCTTGTCCCCAGGTACGTTGCACCAGCCGCCTTCCTTCTGAAGCAGTTTTTCCAGAGCAACGTCGAAACTGGCCATTACGCGGTTACTCCGGTGATGATGTAGCCGGCTCCGGCGAACTGAATGCACTCGTCTGTGTACTGACGCACGCGGTAAATGTCGCTGCGGGTCTGTTCTTCCCGGTACTGCTCAGTCACGATGATGTCGGGGGCATCGTTTTCCCACACGAAGGTGCGGCCGAGACTCGGTTCCTTCAGGTCGTTGCCGCCGCTGGAAATGCAGGCCAGCATGACCTTGTCGACGGGCCAGACGGATTCGATTTTCTTTGTCTGCTTCTTGGCGGAACTGTTGTAGACGGCCCCTGCCACAAGCAGATGCTCCACGCCGAAATAGGCCTTGAGCTGCTCAACGGTCAGCGCTCCGCGGATGGCGTTGGGGCTGGTGTATTTCACGCGCTCGATGACGGCTTCGCACAGCGAAATGTGGTCGAATACGTCCTTGTCCATGATGAGAGCATTGGGCTGCAGGCCGACGGTATGGCGGAAAGTTGCCTTGCCGGCGCTTACGTCGGCCAGCGGATCTGCCGAGCCGTAGCTGTTCCAGGCGGCTTTAGCGGCGGCATTCGTGAACACCTTGGTATCCATGACCTTTTTGGCCACACGGCTTTCCATGGACCGGAGCACGATGCTGGTAGCCCGTTCCACGGCTACGGTCTCAGCATCGAAATAGTTGCGGAAGTGTTCAGCCTCGGTGTCGTCCAGAGGTTCTTCCCAGCCGTTTTCGGTGCAGCTGTAATCTTCCATCACGAATTCCCAGTCACCGCGGGCGTAGGCCGAGCGGGCGGCGCGTCTGGTATCGGCCACCTCCAGGATGGCTTCAGCGGGAATGACGGGATACTGAGCACTTTTCAGCTGGGTATAGAAGGGCGGAAGCACAAGAGAGCCGATGAAGCCCTGTTTTGCCGCGTTCATGGAATATTCGTAGGCCAGAGCGCCGAGGTCGGGGCGAAGAATGGCAGAAGTTCTGGGCATGGGTTACTCCGTTGCCTGAAGGTTGAGCAGCGGCATCATTTCCACCAGAGAGCCGTCTTCTCCGGCAGTCAGAGCTATGCCGCACACAGGAAGGGCCGTGCTTTTTGCCACAGCGCCGTTGGCCGCAGGGCTGAGTTTGTCGCCGACGGCCACGGCACCGCTGCACAGCACTTCCACGGTGCCGGACGCATTGATGAGGCGCACGCCGACAACATCTTCGGCATCATGCGCCTGAGTTTCGGCCACGCCGACAGGAAGCGTTTCCGCCGTGCAGGGAACAACGCCGTCCGCCGTCAGGCTCACCAGCGTGTTGCATTCGATGGCCGCGCCGGCCACAAAGGTTTTGCGGGGAATTTCAAAGTAGCTCATGTGTTCTCCTAGTTCTGAAGTTCTTTCAGCCACTTCTGATGGGCTTCCGGGTACTTTTCCGCGATGGCCCTGACGGCTTCGCCGCGCCTGGCGTTGTGTTCCACCATGTAGTTGTCCACAAGCTGTTCAAAGCCGGCGGCGCTGCGCGGAGCCGAAGCGCGGGGAGCGACGTCCGTGCCGCTGTGTGCCTGACGCAGGGCATCGAGTTTGCTGCCGGAGCTTGCGAGCACCTTTTTCACCTTGTCGAACTGCTCCGGCGTCATGTCGGATTCCGCAAGTTCCTTCAGCGTGGCTCCGGCCTCTTCGCCGATGGCGGCCGCGGCCAGCGCCACCATGCGTGCTCGTTCCTGTTCGCATCCGATTTTCATGCCTTCTTCCTTTGCCGCACTCAGGGCGGCCCGGTGTTCCTGTTCGAATTCCGCTTTGAGATCCGACACCGCTTCGGGGTACTGAGCCTTGAGTTCCGTCGAATTCATGGGGACTCCTTCTTTAATGTGTTGCAGGAATTCCGACCGGGAACAGACCCGGTCGATAAGCCCCTTGGCAAGGGCTTCACTTCCCGAAAATATTTTTCCGTCGGCCATGGTCAGAGACTTTTCGCGGTCCACTCCGCGGCCTTTTTCCACGGCCTTCAGAAAGAGATCGTAGGTTTCATCCACGCCGGCCTGCAGGTAGGAGCGCATTTCTTCCGAGAGCGGTTCCACGGCATTGCCGGCGGCCTTGTAGTGACCGGCGGCAATGATGTTGCAGGCAATGCCGTTTTCTTCGAGGGCTTTGGAGTATTCGCGGTGAATCAGAATGACGCCGATGCTGCCCACCTGAGCCGTGGCCGGCGCGGCGATTTCACGGGCACTGCAGGAAAGCCAGTACGCGGCGGACGCCATGAGACCGTCGGCAAAGGCGTACACGGGCTTCATAA
>CAJJMX010000260.1 GCA_905192935.1 uncultured Mailhella sp. | reverse complement strand
CACCGGGCCCGCCGGCACCGTGCAGTGCAAGTTCTTCGGCCTCGGCTCCGACGGTACCGTCGGCGCCAATAAGGACGCCATCAAGATCATCGGCGACAACACCGACATGTACGCTCAGGGCTACTTCGCCTACGACTCCAAGAAGTCCGGCGGCTTCACCGTTTCGCACCTGCGTTTCGGCAAGTCCTACCTCAAGTCCTCCTACCTGGTGAACCGCGCCGACTTCATCGCCTGCCACAAGGACTCCTACGTCCACATGTATGATGTTCTCGAAGGCATCAAGGACGGCGGCACCTTCCTGCTGAACTCCAGCTGGACCACCGTGGAAGACATGGACCGTGAACTTCCCGGCCAGATGAAGCGCACCATCGCCAGAAAGCACCTCAAGTTCTTCAACGTGGACGCCGGCAAGGTGGCTGCGGAAGTGGGCCTCGGCAACCGCATCAACATGGTCACCCAGACCGCCTTCTTCAAGCTCGCCAACGTGCTGCCCATCGATGACGCCATCAACTACATCAAGGCCGCCATCAAGAAGACCTACGGCAAGAAGGGCGACAAGGTCGTCAACATGAACATCGCCGCCGTGGACAAGGCTCTTGAAGCTCTCACCGAGATCAAGTACCCCGAATCCTGGGCCGATGCTGCCGATACTCCTTCCCTCTACCACGACACCGATCCCTACATCGCCAACGTGGTTCGTCCCATCCTCGCTCAGAAGGGCGACTCTCTGCCCGTGTCCGCCTTTGATCCTACCGGCATCGTTCCGCTCGGCACCACTGCCTGCGAAAAGCGCGGCGTGGCCGTGTTCGTGCCCGAATGGGATTCCACCAAGTGCATCCAGTGCACCCGCTGCTCCATGGCCTGCCCTCATGCCGCCATCCGTCCCGTGCTCGCCACTGAGGATGAACTGGAAGGCGCTCCTGAAACCTTCGTCACCATCGACGCCATGGGCAAGGAGCTCAAGGGCCTCAAGTTCCGCATCCAGGTGTACGCTCAGGACTGCCTCGGCTGCGGTTCCTGCGCCAACGTCTGCCCTGCAAAGGAAAAGGCTCTGGTCATGAAGCCCCTCGAAACCCAGCTCGACGCTCAGGTGGCCAACCTCAAGTTCGCCGAAGAAAACATCTCCATCAAGGACAATCTGGTCGACCGCGGCACCCTCAAGGGTTCTCAGCTCTGCCAGCCCCTGCTGGAATTCTCCGGCGCCTGCGCCGGCTGCGGCGAAACTCCCTACGTCAAGCTGCTCACCCAGCTGTTCGGCGAGCGCATGGTCATCGCCAACGCCACGGGCTGCACCTCCATCTGGGGCGGTTCCGCTCCCACCACGCCTTACTGCCAGAACAAGGACGGCTTCGGTCCTGCCTGGGGCAACTCCCTGTTTGAAGATGCCGCCGAATACGGCCTCGGCATGCACGACGCCTACAAGCAGCGTCGCGAAGGCCTTGCCATTGCCTGCCGCGAAGCCCTTGAAGTGCCCGGCATCAGCGAAGAGCTGAAAACCGCTCTTCAGAACTGGCTCGACAACATGAACGACGCCAAGCTGTCTCGCGAATACGGCGAAGCCGTGCTCGACGAACTCACCGACGTCGACGGCAACGCCACTCTCGAAAAGCTCTGGACCATGCAGGACCTCTTCACCAAGAAGTCCTTCTGGGTGTTCGGCGGCGACGGCTGGGGCTACGACATCGGTTACGGCGGCCTTGACCACGTCATCGCTTCCGGCGCCGACATCAACGTTCTCGTCATCGACACCGAAGTGTACTCCAACACCGGCGGCCAGGCCTCCAAGGCTACTCCGCTCGGCTCCATCGCCAAGTTCGCTGCCGGCGGCAAGCCCGTCCGCAAGAAGGAACTCGGTCGCATGGCCATGACCTACGAATATGTGTATGTCGCCAGCGTGAGCATGGGCGCCGACATGAACCAGGTGCTCAAGGCCTTCAAGGAAGCCGAAGCCTATCATGGTCCTTCGCTCATCATCGCCTACGCTCCCTGCATCAACCAGGGCATCCGCAAGGGCATGGGCCGCAGCCTCGAAGAAGCCAAGCTCGCCGTGCAGACCGGTTACTGGCCTCTGTACCGCTACAACCCCACCCTCAAGGAAGAAGGCAAGAATCCCTTCATTCTTGACTACAAGAAGGAACCCGACGGCACCCTCGATGAATTCCTGCTCGGCGAAAACCGCTATGCCCAGCTTGAAAAGGCAAAGCCCGAACTCGCCAAGAAGATGCGCGCCACCCTGGCTCAGCAGTATCAGGAACGCTTCAACGAACTGACCGAGCTTTCCAAGTAATCTGATTCAACGCGGGGCGGGGGGAAATCTTTCTTCCCGCCCTTTTCTGAATACCTGCTGCAGAGTCCTTCGGCTTCTGCAGCAAAACTGCCCCGGAACGTTTTACGTTCTTCGGCCCCTCTCCAGGAGAATAATACCATGAAGAAGTTTGTTTGCCCCATCTGCGGCTATACCGTTGAAGCTGAAAGCCTTCCCGACGATTTCGTCTGCCCTCAGTGCGGCGCTCCCGGCTCCAAGTTCCGTGTGGAAGAAGGCAACGGCGGCTTCGTGACCGAACATCATGTCGGTGACGGCAAGGTTGAAGACGCCGACATCATGGAAGAACTGCGTGCCAACTTCACCGGTGAATGCACCGAGGTCGGCATGTATCTGGCCATGAGCCGTCAGGCTGAACGTGAAGGCTATCCTGAAATCGCCGATGCCTTCAAGCGTTACGCCTTTGAAGAAGCCGAACACGCCGCCAAGTTTGCCGAACTGCTCGGTGAAGTGCTCGTGCCCTGCACCAAGACCAATGTGAAGATGCGTGCCGAAGCCGAAGCCGGTGCCTGCGCCGGTAAGATGGAAACCGCCCGCAAGGCCAAGGCCAAGGGCTATGATGCCATTCACGACACCGTGCACGAAATGGCCAAGGA
>CAJJMX010000259.1 GCA_905192935.1 uncultured Mailhella sp. | reverse complement strand
CTTTTTGCAGCACATAGATCATGGTCTTGTCGACCTCTGGCGCATAGACATTGCCTTTGGCATCGCCGGTCCAGGTACTGCCCGAGGGCACGTACCCCACCGTGAGGCGGATGACGTCGCCGGAGGAGGGACGCTGCGATCCCTGCAGACGCACGATGACCGAAGAGCTTTCCTGCTTTTCGGGATTCGCGTTCAGGGGACGGCAGTAGGCGAGGGTGTCGGAGCCGAGGGCCTCCACGATATCCACGGTCACGTGGATGTCGCCTTCAGGGTCGAAGATGAGGTCTTCGCTGCGCAGACCGAGCAGAATGTCGCCGCTGCGGCCGGAAATGTCGATGTCGGCGGCCTGAACGCCGGAGAGCCTTGTGCCGTCGGGGAGGATGATGTTTCCGCCCTCGGCCTTTGCACGCACGATGTTCATGGACGGGGAGCCCATGAACTGCGCCACGAACACGGAGGCCGGACGCAGATACACGTCGTCCGGCGTGCCGTACTGTTCGATGTGACCTGCGCGCAGAACAAGGATCTTTTCGGCGAGGGTCATGGCTTCCACCTGGTCGTGGGTCACGTAGATGCTGGTGGTGGCGAGGCGCTGATGCAGGCGACGCAGTTCGATGCGCATCTGATTGCGCAGGTTGGCGTCGAGGTTGGAGAGCGGCTCGTCGAAGAGGAACACGCTGGGTTCGCGCACGATGGCGCGGCCCATGGCCACGCGCTGACGCTGTCCGCCGGAGAGCTGGCGGGGCATGCGCTCGAGCAGACCGTCGAGGCCGAGAAGTTTGGCGGCTTCCAGAGCGCGGCGTTTGCGTTCCTCGGTGGGGATACCGCGCACCTTCAGGCCGTAGGTGATGTTGTCGTACACGTTCATGTGCGGGTAGAGCGCGTAGTTCTGGAACACCATGGCGATGTTGCGGTCCTTGGGTTCCATGCGCGTCACGTCCTTGTCGCCTATCATGATGGTGCCGGAGGTCACTTCCTCAAGACCGGCGATGCAGCGCAGAGCCGTGGACTTGCCGCAGCCCGAGGGGCCCACCATGACCATGAACGAGCCGTCCGGCACTTCGAGATTGAGTCCGGAGAGCACTTTGTTCTTGTTGAAAGTCTTGTCTATGTTGATGAGACGAACGTTTGCCATAGTGAGTTCCTTGTTACTTCTCGGTTTCCACAAGTCCGCGTACAAAGAGCTTCTGCATTCCGAGCACCACCAGAAGCGGGGGCAGCATGCCGAGAAGCGCCACGGCCATGATGAGGTTCCATTCCGGCACGGCGTCGGGAATGTTCACCATGCGCTGTATGCCCATGACCACGGTGTACATGCTTTCCTGATTGGTCACGAGCAGGGGCCAGAGGTACTGGTTCCAGCCGTAGATGAACAGCACCACGAAGAGGGCTGCGGTGTTCGTGCGGGAAAGCGGAAGCACCACGTCCACAAAGAAGCGCCAGGGACCTGCGCCGTCGATGCGTGCGGCCTCAAGCAGTTCCTGAGGGATGGTCATGAACATCTGCCGGTAAAGGAAGGTGGCCGTGGCCGAGGCTATGAGCGGCAGTATGAGACCGGCGTAGCTGTCGATGAAGTTCAGGTTCGCGGCCACCTGGAAGGTGGGCACGATGCGCACTTCCACGGGCATCATGAGCGTGATGAAGATGAGCACGAAGCACAGTTCGCGTCCGCGGAAGCGGAAGAACACGATGGCGTAGGCCGCGGTGATGGAAATGGCGATTTTGCCGAGGGCTATGCCGAGCGCCATGATGAGGCTGTTGCCCATCATGACCCACACGGGAATGCCGCCTGCCGCCTTGAGGCCCTGGGTGAGCACGGTGGTGAAGTTCTTTATGAGCTCCTGCCCGAACCACAAGGGCGTGGTGCCGATGAGCACGTCGTAGCTGTGGGATGTGGCCACGAGCGCCACGTACAGGGGAAAGAGAACGATGGCCGCGCCGAACAGGAGAACGGCGTGGCTGAGCGCTCTTCCGAGTCCTTTTTTTTCTACCATGACGAGTCTTCTCCTGTGGCGGCTAGTAGTTGACCTTGCGTTCGACGTAGCGGAACTGCAGGAAGGTCAGAATCATGACGATGAACATGAGCACCACGGACTGGGCGGAGGAACCGCCGAAGTCGAGCCCGATGAAGCCGTCGTTGAAGACCTTGTAGATGAGCGTTTCCGTGACCCTGGAGGGGCCGCCCTGCGTGACGGCGTGCACGATGCCGAAGGTTTCAAACAGCGTGTAGATGGTGTTGACCACGAGCAGGAAGAAGGTCGTGGGCGAAAGCAGGGGGAAGATGATGTTGCGGAAGCGCTGCCAGGGGCTCGCGCCGTCGATGGCGGCGGCTTCTATGAGCGAGCGCGGAATGGCCTGCAGTCCGGCGAGGAAGAAGAGGAAGTTATAGGAAATCTGCTTCCAGGAGGCAGATATGATGAGCAGCAGCAGGGCCTGATTGCCGTTGAGCTTGTGATTCCAGGTGTATCCCAGACTGTCGAGCAGCGAGGAGAGCACACCGACGGAGGGATTGAACAGAAAGAGCCAGAGCACGCCGGCGAGGGGCGGCGCGACGGCGTAGGGAATGATGAGCATCGACTTGTAGAGCGTGCCGCCGACGTGTACCTGGTCGGCGACCACGGCCATGAGCAGGGAAACCGTCATGGTGAGCGTGATGGTGGCGATGCTGAAGATGAAGGTGAGATACAGCGTTTCAAGATAGCTGGGATCGGAGAAAAGGACGGCGAAGTTGTCCAGTCCGACGAACTCTCTGGAAAGGCCGAAAGAGTCTTCCATGTAGACCGACCCGAGCAGTGCCTCACCGGCGGGGTAGAAGAAGAACACCACCGTGATCACGAGCTGGGGCAGCAGGAAGAGGATGTGCAGCAGCAGATACCTTTTGCCCCGGAACTCGTAGAGCTCATCCTGCATGAGAACTCCCTTATCCGCTGTGGTTGAA
>CAJJMX010000258.1 GCA_905192935.1 uncultured Mailhella sp. | reverse complement strand
CGCAGATGGCCGGAGCCTTTGTCGGCGCGTGCCTTGTATACGCCCTGTTCAAGGATCAGTTCGACGCCACCGATGACCCCGACACCAAGCGCGGCGTGTTCTGCACCTCTCCTGCCGTGCCCAATCGCTTCCGCAATTTCCTCAGTGAAATCATCGGTACCTTTGTTCTTGTCTTTGCCATTCTCGGACTGAATCAGGTGCCCAACATGCCCGGCGGCGTGAACTACATTCTGGTGTTCGGCATCATCGTGTCCATCGGCATGAGCCTCGGCGGTCTGACCGGATATGCCATCAATCCCGCCCGTGACTGGGGTCCCCGTCTGGCTCACACCGTGCTCCCCATTCGCGGCAAGGGCAGCTCTCACTGGGACTATGCCATCGTGCCCATGGTCGGTCCTCTGGTCGGCGGTCTCATTGCCGTCGGTCTTTACAACATGCTTCCCTGGATGAAGTAATTTCCCTGCGCACAAGAAGATGCGGCAGAGGCATGTTCCCTCTGTCGTAGAATTTGCCGGAGCCGGTCCGAAAGGACCGGCTCTTTTGCGATGATCTCTTTCCGGTAATGGCGGAATTTCCGTAATCGTTCTTTGAAGACGTTGAGAAATGACGTCATGAAGTCGACGAAGGAAACAGAGGATTCAGCGACCTTGCGGGACGGTGAGCATGTACAGAACGCTCCTGACCGAGCACGAGTGCTGTTTTGACATCGAGGCGGCAGCTGTGGATGATGCGGCATTGCCGCGCCGATCTGCCGGAAGTCATGGAAAAGACGGCGGAGATAGGTACTGATAGTTGTAACCTGACGGCATGCGGCGGCGCGGTGTTTTGTTGCCCGGCCCCTTCCGGGGACAAGAGTATGCGCGTCCGTACAGGCCTTTTCCATGCGCTGTGAGAGGCCTACGGCGGTGTTTGCCGACGGATGTGTGTCTCGTCACGCTCTGCCGCATCGACTGTGCTTTTTTGCGACTGTCCCCCCAAAAGAGCCCCGGAAGGCCGATAGCGATGGGCCTGCTCCGAGACTCTTTTGAGTCTTTCCGTCGTCTCTTAGAATTCCAGAGGCTTGCAGTAGCCGCCGCGGTCACGCTCACAGAAGAGTCTTCTGCGGATGATGAAGTAGGCGATAAGCATGATGACGCCCGTGATGATCCACGACACGGGGTAAACGGTAAGCAGCATTTCATAGGAAGGGAACATCCGGAATACGGTATATACCCATACGATGCGCAACAGACAGGAGCCTACCAGAGTGACCATGGCCGGAAGCATGGAAATGCCCATGCCTCGCAGTGCGGCACCGCTGATTTCGTAGGTTGCGGAAAGCCACTGCGTGCTTTCTACGATGGAGACGCGGGTCACCGCGTGCTGTATGACTTCAGGATCGCTGGTGTACATGCCCGAGAAGAATGCGGACCCGAGGGTGAATACGACGCAGGTCGCACCGGAGAGCAGTATGCCGCAGGCCATGCTTTCCCGGAATATCTTCTTGCAGCGGTCAAGCTGGCACATGGCATAGTTCTGACTGGTAAAGGTGACCGTGGCCTGACAGAAGGCGTTGATGAAGAAGTAGGAGATGAACTCGAAGTTGATGGCCGTGGCGGATCCTGCCGCCGTGGCCGAACCGAAGCCGTTGATGCCGGAGAGTATGCACACGTTGGAAAACGAGAATATCATGCCCTGAAGACCGGCGGGAGCACCTATCTTGATGACGCGCATGAGGTGCACCCTGGCAATGGAAAGCTTGCGGAAACTGAGGCGTATCATGTCGTCTTCGGTGAGCAGGAAGCGGAGTACAAGCACGGCGCTGACCAGATTGCCGGTGAGCGTGGCAAGACCCACGCCGGCAACTCCCATGCCGAGACCGAGAACGAATACCAGACTGAGCGACACGTTGATCACGCCTGCGGCAACGAGGCTGTACATGGGGCGTCTGGTATCGCCGACGCTGCGCAGTACGGCTGCTCCGAAGTTGTATATCATGATGAAAGGCATGCCGACGAAATAGATGCGCAGATACAGTACGGCAAGATCCATGACGTCTTCGGGCACGTCCACGAGGCGCAGCAGCATGGGCGCGAGAAACTGGCCGATAACGAGCAGAAACAGACCGCTCAGTATCGAAACGGCCATGACGGTGTGCACGGCGGACTGACAGGCAGTTTTGTCCTCTCGACCTACATAGCGGGCAATGACCACGTTTGCGCCCACGGAAAGACCGAGAAAAAGATTGATGATGAGGTTTACAATGGGGCCGTTGCCGCCCACGGCCGCCACGGCCCGGGAGCCCACGAAATGACCGACAACGGCAACGTTGGCGGAAATGAACAGCTGCTGCAGTATGCTGCTCAGGGCAATGGGCAGGGCGAACATGATGAGCTTGCCCATGAGAGGCCCGTGCAGCATGTCGACGTGCTGGGAGTGTCCCATCATTTTCTCCTTCAGTAGCTATAAAAATTACAGATGGTTATTTATTTATGAAAGTCAGCGAGGAACTATGTTGGAAGCTATCACTTTTTGCGTCTATGTCCAGAGAGGGGAAAAAAGGCCGATTTTGGGCGTCGTGCGTGCAGAAGGGCTCTGCATGGTGCGGAAGCCTTGTCCGGAGAGAGAGAAGGCGGAGGCGCACGTTTTTTCATGAGCCGTGAGTGAGCCGTAAGGAGATGGAGCCGGAAAAGGAGGGCGACGTTTTTTCGGCATGGCCTTCGGGCGGAAGGCGGAAATTTTTTCAGGGCGACGGAGCTCTGGAATCGAGGCCTTGCCGTGGAAGAGTGTCGCGGCTGCCGTCGGAGGCACATGCTTTTGGGAAAATGATTTTTCTTCGGTTTGAGGGCGGTGGATTCGGCGCGGAGAGACGAAAAAAGGCGGGCATCCTTTCGGGATGTCCGCCTTCTGAGGTCGGAGATTCTGCTTACAGGCAGCGCAGCTGCGTTTCCGTGTCGAAG
>CAJJMX010000257.1 GCA_905192935.1 uncultured Mailhella sp. | reverse complement strand
AACAGTGCGGGTTCTCCTACGGGCTCTACATGCATTCTCTGGGATTCGAGCCCGTCTTTCCCATCCTCATGGCGCTCACCATCTTTGCCGGGTCTCTGGAATTCATCATGGCCAGCATGATCACCGGTCCCTTCGCGCCGCTCACCGCCTTCATCGTCGGTCTTGTCGTCAATGCCCGGCATCTTTTTTACGGCATCGCCATGCTCGACCGCTACCGCGACACGGGAGCCTTCAGGCCCTACCTCATCTACCTTTTCCATTCTCGGCATGGGCCGTGTGCCGCCGGAGGCGGACAGACGCTGGTACTACTTCTTCGTCACGCTGTTCAACGAGACCTACTGGGTGGCCTCCACGGCCGTCGGCGCGGTGTTCGGGGAAAGCATGCCCTTCGACACCCGAGGCATAGAGTTCGTGATGCCTGCCTTGTTTCTGTCCATTTTCATCAGCAGCTGGCAGCAGGAAAAGCAGCACGTCGGCTCTCTCGGCGGTCTCGGCATCACGCTCGGCTGTCTGCTGGCCTTCGGCACCTCCCACTTCCTTCTTGCCGCCATGGTCTTCATCACGCTGCTGCTTCTTCTGCTGCGCAAAAAACTTTCCACCATGACGGGAGAAGAGGCATGACCACCTTTCAGGCCTCCGTCATGATCGGCCTTGCCGTACTCGCAACCCAGATCACGCGCTGGACGCCCTTTCTGCTTTTCCGCAAAAAGACGCCGCCCGTCATCGCCTATCTCGGCTCGGTGCTGCCTTCCGCCATATGGGGCATGCTGGTCGTGTACTGCTTCAGAAACGGTCCTCTCGTCGAGGGAAGCAACGGCATACCGGAAATTCTGGCCTCCGCCGTCACCGTCCTTCTTCAGGCCAGGAAGCGCAACCTGGCCGTCAGCATCGCCGGAGGCACGCTCTGCTACATGGCTCTCATCCAGATTTTCTTCCCGCTGTCCTGACAGACAAGAACATCCGGGCCGTCCCCGGCAACACGGCGTGCCCGGCACGCCTCGCAAGGAGAACTCCATGGAACGAAAACGCCTGCTCTGCTTCGGCGACTCCAATACCTACGGCTGGATCGGCTCTCTCACGGCGCCCACGAGGCGCTATCCGTCCTCCGTCCGGTGGACGGGACGCCTTGCCGCAGGTCTCGGAGACGGATGGGACGTTCTGGAAGAAGGACTCGGAGGCCGGACGCTTCAGGACAGACGTACCGAAGGCAGCGGCATACCGCTTCCCGGAGCGGGCCTCAGCGCCGCGGACTATCTGCCGTCCTGTCTTCTTTCCCATCTTCCTCTCGACGCTGTCATCATCATGCTCGGCAGCAACGACATGAAATCCGTGCTCGGCCGCTCGGAGACGGACATTGCCGGGGCCATGGCCGCCCTTGTGGACATGGCGCGCACGCTGCCCTGGGAAACGCTTCTCGACTATCCGCATCCTGCGGTCATCATCGTTTCCCCTCCGCTCATAGGAGAACGCAAGATGCGTCTTGCCGGAGCAAGATATGCGGACGCCCCGCGAAAATCCCGCATGCTGGCCGGTCTTTACCGGGACGTGGCCGAAAGCCGAGGCGCCTTTTTTCTGGATGCTGCCGCAGCCATTGCCGGTGATCCCTGGGGCGAGGCCCACGGCGTCGACGGCATGCACCTCAATGAAGAAGATCACGCAAGACTGGCAAAGGCGCTTCTGGAAAAGATGCAGACCATATTTGCCGCATGAGCCTCTTCCCAAAATCATGGCCGACGCTGTACCTGAAAAATTTTTATATTTATTTTCAAATAATTATAATGAAAAACTTTCAAAAATAACGTTCCTGAAACAGTTTGAAACATGACAAGCTCCCGGAAGGCTCCTATATACTGAGTCCGTAAGCTTCATAAAAGATCCCCACATCAGCACAATAAGCACAATAGAGGAAACCCTCATGCTCAAGAAGACCCTCTGCCTCTCTCTGCTCACCGCCGCCGTTCTCATGTCCGCACCTCTTGCCGCCATGGCCCATTACGACGGCTACGGCCGCCATCACGGAGGCTGCTACGGATATGGATACGGCGCCGGACAGGTCATGCCCGAGCTCAGCAGTGAACAGGCGGCCCAGATGGACAAGCTCTGCGAGGAGCATCGCAACGCCGTGCAGCCCCTGTACGATCAGCTTTCCGAAAAAGGCCTCGAACTGCGTGCGCTTTCTCCCAACCCCAACGTCAAGCCCGAGGAAATCAAGGCCCTGACCGCAGAAATAGCAAAGCTGCATGCCCAGATACGCAGCGCCAACAACGACTTCTATGCCAAAATGACCAAAGCGGGCCTTCCCTGCCGCGGCTATCATCACGGCGGCTACGGCCACGGCTGCGGCTACTGGCGCTGAAAACCTTTCAGGAACCGTTCCACGGCGCACAAGGAATGAATCCCTGGCCGCCGCCGAACAGCTCTTCATCCCGCACATTGTCGTGACGAAGAGCGCTTCCTGCCCCCAGGACTGCCCCGTGTGGGACGGTCTTGCCGTTCCGGTCCCTTCGTCATATGATGAAGGGACTTTTTTTCGGGCATGTTCCGATGCCCTTTCTTCTTTCCCGGAGCCTTTGCATGAAACTCAAAGATCTCATTTCCCGTGCCAGGACCTGCCGCCGCTTCAAGGGCGAACACCGGCTTTCTTCCGAAACGCTGGCGGAACTTGTGGACCACGCCCGCCTCTCGGCCTCCGCCAGAAACCATCAGGTGCTTCGCTTCGTCACCGTTGCCGACAAGGACACCTGCGAAGCCCTGAACTCCCTCGAGGTCATGGGCGGCTCGCTCACTCCCGAACAGCGGGCCACGGAAAAGCAGCATCCCGGCGGATTCATCGTCATTGCCGGCCCGGAAAAAATGGATGATTTCGCGCTCATGGATGTCGGCATCGCCGCCCAGAGCATCAATCTCGCCGCCTGTGAGGCCAACCTTGCCTGCTGCATGATC
>CAJJMX010000256.1 GCA_905192935.1 uncultured Mailhella sp. | reverse complement strand
AGAGCGTAGGAACGTTCTGCCATGACGTAGCTGGGCCCGGCGTCCACCACGCCTGCCGTCATGGCGCGCACGGATTCAAGATAGAGCTCCGCCGTCGTCTGTCCGGGAATGGCCACGATGTTCAGAGCGTCCATGCCTCGCGCAATGGAACCGCCGTATACGATGTCGCTTTTTTCAAAGATGGTGACGTTGAGATCGGGATTCAGCTGAAGGGCATGCATGGCCGCGATGCAGCCGGCGCTGCCTCCGCCGATGATGAGGAAATCCGTTTCCATGGCTTGCAATTTCATAGAGATGTCCTTGCGTATGAGGTTGCCGGCTCAGGCCTGTTTCTTTTTGCCGAAGCCGTGGCGCACGATGTACAGGAGGATGATGGCCGCCGTAAGCAGCAGAAATGCGCAGGCGATGGGCCTTTCGAGGAAGATCGTCCAGTCTCCGCGGGAAATGAGCAGGCTCTGACGCATCTTGTGTTCAAGCAGAGATCCCAGGAAGAAGGCCACGATCATGGTCGGCATGCTTATCCTAAGCTTGGTCAGAATATAGCCCAGTACGCCGAAGACGAGCATGAGCCATATGTCGAACAGGCTGCTGTTGTTCACATACGAGCCGATGAGGCAGAACATGGGAACGACGCTGAAGAGCACCGGCTTGGGAATGGAGACCAGTTTTCTTGCACAGCGGATGAAGGCTCCGCCGACGACCAGAGTGTAGACGTTGCTGATGAGCAGAACGATGAACAGGGCGTAGAGCAGGGGAGCGTTGCTTTCCATGAACTGGGGCCCGGGAATGAGTCCCTTGATCATGAAGCCGCCGAGAATGAGGGCCGCAGCCAGGTTGCCGGGAATGCCGAGCGTGACCAGAGGCACGAGGTTCGGGCCGTTCACGGCGTTGTTGCCGGCTTCGGAGGCGGCTATGCCTTCCAGGGCGCCCTTGCCGAACATTTCCGGATGCTTGGATTTCTTTTTGCTCCAGATATAGCTGAGGTACGCGCCTACGGTCGTGCCTATGCCGGGTACGATGCCCACGAATGACCCGATGACGGTGGAGCGGGCAATGGTGGGAAGACACTGCTTCATTTCGGCAGGCGTGATTCTGTCGGCGTCCGTGCCTTTGGCCGAAAGCCGGACTTCCTCCAGCTTTTTGCCGGAGCGGCGGTCCCGATACCAGGATTCCGCCTGCAGGAGCACCTCGGAAAAGGCCAGCAGACCTATGGCCATGGGCATGATGCCTATGCCTTCGGTCAGTTCAATGAATCCGAAGTTGAAGCGGGGCGTACCCATTTCGGGGTCGCAGCCGACGGTGGAGAGCAGAAGGCCGAGGCAGGTGGCGATGAGTCCGCGGCAGGGGCTGCCGGAAGCGGCCAGACTGATGATGACCAGGGAGAACAGCAGAATCATGCTGTATTCCGGCGGACCTATGCGCAGGGCGACGGAGGCCACGGGAGCCGCCAGGAATATGAGCACGAGGTCGCTTGCCGTGTCGGCGGTGACGGAGGCAAACAGGGCCGTTTTGAGGGCCTTGCCGCTTTTTCCGCTTTTGGCCAGCGGATATCCGTCGAATGTGGTGATCATGGCCTGAGGCGTGCCGGGAATGTTGAACAGGATGGCGGGAATGGAGCCGCCGAAGTTGGCTCCCTTGGACAGGCCCATAAGCATGGCGATGCCGGGAATGGGGCCGAGGTAATAGGTGAAGGGCAGCAGCAGGACTATGGCCATGTTGTCGCTCAGACCGGGAATGGCACCCATGATGATGCCGAAGGTCACGCCGAACAGAGCCCAGAAGAAGTTCTGCCATTGCAGTACCATGTTCATGGCTTCCATAAGTTGATCAAACATGCTCCGCTCCTTCTGCCTTGCAGACATTGTCAGATAGACGTTGCAGATGGCTCATAAGCACTCCTCAGACGAGCAGACCGGCAGGAAGCTGGAAGTTGAGAAACACGGAAACCACCACATAGACGGCCACGAGCAGACCGACAGGCGCGAGGACCAGCGTCTTCGTCCGTCTTTCCCCGAAAAGCAGCAGGGAAAGCACAAGAAAGCAGGCGGTGGACACGTAGAAGCCCAGGAAGCTGACCCCGGCGACGTAGGCAATGAACAGGCCGAGGGCAGGCAGCGTGGAATGCACGAAGGCGTCAGGATAAAAGTTCAGCGGCGTAACGCTCCGCGGACGACGGACGAACATGATGAGGGAGGGTACGGCAAGACCGAGCACCGTGAGTCTCGGAACAAAGGCTTCTTCCGCTCCTTCCGTCTGGCCGGGAATGATGACGAACCACATGAGGGCACACAGGATGATGAATCCAAGCCCGATCCATCTGTCATTGTTCATGAGTTCTCCGAAAGACTGAAGGCCCGTTATTTTTTCGCTTCGTTGATGTAGTCCACGAGCTTCACGAGGTTCTGCGTCGCTTCGTCAAGCATGGGGCGGTACTCTGCAGGAGAAATGAATTTTGGCGTCAGACCGGCCTTCAGCATGTTTTCCTGCAGCTGGGGATCGGCCAGGGCCTTCTTGAGAGCGTTTTCCCACGTGGCGCGGATGTCTTCGGGCGTTCCCTTGGGCAGCACGAAGCCGTAGCTCAGGCTGGCATAGAAGGGATGGCCGAGATCGGTGTGCAGCTTGGGAACATTGGGAATGTCGGGAATATCGTTGAGGCCGAGGTTGAGAAGGACATTCAGCTCGCCCTTGCGCGCGGCCTGATAGGCTGCCGTGCCCACGCCGAGCTCACAGGCGTCGATATGACCGCCGATGAGATCGGCGGAAGCCTCGCCGCCGCTCTTGTACATGACGAAGTTCATGTCCAGCCCGTTCTTCAGTGCGAAGGAACGGAGCACTTCGGTGGCTTCCTGAGAGGCGCCGCTGCCTACGGACACCTCGCCGGGATGGGCCTTCACATAGTCGATGAATTCCTGCCAGGTCTTGTAGGGCTTGTCGGTCCTGGCCAG
>CAJJMX010000255.1 GCA_905192935.1 uncultured Mailhella sp. | reverse complement strand
CAAGACCGGATACACCTGGGACGAGCTGCAGGACGGCATGTTCGAGGCCCTCGGCCGCATCCAGATAGCCATAGCCATTCTGGCCATGGTGGGCATGATCATCGCCGCATGGCTGGCTTCCGGCACCATTCCCGCCATCATCTACTGGGGCCTCAAGCTCATTGCGCCCGAGCATTTCCTGCTCTCCGCCATGGTGCTCTGCTCCGTGGCTTCCGTGGCCACCGGCACGTCCTTCGGCACCATGGGCACCATCGGCGTGGCCCTTCTCGGCGTGGGGCAGGCCCTCGGATATCCCGCCTACATGACCGTGGGCGCCATCGTCTCCGGCGCCTACCTCGGCGACAAGATGTCCCCCGTGTCCGATTCCACCAACATCACCGCCTCGGTGTGCGAAGTGCCGCTCTTCTCGCACGTCATGTCCATGCTCTGGACCACGGTTCCCGCCTTCATCGTGGCGGGCATCGCCTACACCTTCCTCGGCAGTTCCGTGGCCGCCCAGCAGAGCGTGTCGCTCGAGAGCCTGAACGCCATCCTTTCCGGTCTTGAGGCGAACTTCAGCCTCGGCCCCGTGGCCTTCCTGCCGCCCGTGCTCATGATCGTGCTGGCCTATCGCCGTTATCCCGTGCTTCCCGTCATGCTCGTCTGCCTGCTCGTGGCCATGGTCATCGCCGTTGCCGAGGGCGTGCCCTTCAACAGACTCGCCACCATGCTCACCTCGGGCTACGTGTCCAAGACCGGCATTGCCGAACTCGATCCGCTGCTTTCCCGCGGCGGCCTCATGAGCATCATGCCCACCGTGCTGCTGCTCTGCTCCGGCATGGCCTTCGGCGGCATACTGGAACGCTCCCGCGTGCTCGAAGTGCTGCTTGAAGCCATCCTGAAGGGCGCGAAGTCCGCCGTGCGTCTCGTGGCCTCCGCCCTTGCCGCGGCCTACCTCATCAACTTCGGCACCGGCAGTCAGATGCTGGCCGTCATCGTGCCCGGCCGCGCCTTCCTCGATTCCTTCAAGAAGGCCGACATCAGCCCGCTCGTGCTTTCCCGTACCTGCGAGGACGCCGGCACCATCGGCTGCCCGCTCGTTCCCTGGAGCGTGCACGCCTTCTACATCGCCGGCGTGCTCGGCGTGAGCGCCTACGACTTCGTGCCCTACGCCTTCCTCAACTGGTTCGTGCCCATCTTCTCCATACTGTGCGCGCTGACCGGCTTCGGCATCTGGAAGACGGACGGCACCCCCGTGCGGAAGATCTTCGGCAGATAATCCCCCAAAGAACGATTCCTTGCCGGGCCTTCGGGCCCGGAGCGCAAAAAACGCGCCGGAGTGATCCGGCGCGTTTTTCGTATCTTGCGAGGGAGAATGGGGGCCCTGCGGCGTCCGTATTCCCCGTTGCTTTCGAGGTTACTCCACGGCCACGGAAGAGAAGTCGAGGTCGGGGAAGGCGGCCGGAGGTCTGCGGTGCCTCGTCGCCTGTTCGTAGGCGTAGCCCATGCCGATGAGCGTTTCCTCGCTGAACGGCGCGCCCATGAGCTCCACGCCGACGGGAACGCCGAGAGGCGCGGACGGCGTGACGGAGGAAAAGCCGCCGGGCAGCGTGATGGCGGGCAGTCCCATGACGGAAGCCATGAGACCGTTGCGCCCGGTCTGTCCGCGGCCGTCGATGGTGTGCACCACGAGCACGGACTGAAGAGGATACAGGAAGGCGTCTATGCCGTGTTCGGCCATGAACGAGACGGTGCGCTCATGCAGGGCGGCGTTTCTGGCAAGCCGGGCCCGGTACTCCGGATTGTTCAGGGGATCGACTTCCGCGGCCTTCACGGCCAGATCCCCGGCGACGGAGGGCGTGATGAGTCCCGTCTCCACGTATTCCTGAATGTCGCGGACCGGGGCGGCATCGCCGAGCCTTTGCAGATATTCGTTGAGGCAGATGCTCTGTTCCCAGCGCTGCACGTCGTTGTTTTTTATGAGATCGGGAACGAAAAGTTCGGGAATGTCCACGCTCACCACGGAGGCGCCGAGGGCTTCGAAGTCGCGGACGGCATCTTCCATGACGCGCAGAACGTCCGGGTCGCTGCCGAGATCGGTGGTGAGCAGGGCAAGCTTTCTGCCCCGCAGGGCGTCGGTCCGGAGCGATTTCGTGTAGTCGGGCACGGCCCTGTCCTTCATGACCGCCGTGCTGGCGTCATGGGGATCGTAGCCTGCCATGACGCCAAGCAGTATGGCCGCGTCGGTCACGCTGCGGGCTATGGGGCCGCCCTGATCCTGAAGGTCGGAACAGGGGGAGATGCCGCTTCGGCTCATGAGGCCGCGCGTCGGACGTATGCCCGTCAGGCTGTTGGCGCTCGAGGGGGAGCGGATGGAATTGACGGTGTCGGAGCCGGTGCCTGCGGCGGCGAAGTTGGCCGCCACGGCCGCGCCCGTGCCGCCCGAGGAGCCGCCGGGCGTGCGCGTGAGATCGTAGGGATTGAGCGTCTGTCCGCCCATGGAGCTTACGGTCATGCCGTTGTTGGCGAGTTCCGTGAGGTTGGTCTTGCCCAGAATGACGGCTCCGGCCTCGCGGAGCTTCTGCACGGTGAAGGCGTCTCTCTTCGGCTGAAGATCCCGGAAGGCCAGAGCGCCGCTCGTGGTCTTCATGTCCTTCGTGTCGTAGTTGTCCTTGAGCACGAGGGGAATGCCGTGCAGAGGACCGGCGATCCTGCCCGCGGCCCTTTCGGCATCCCTGGCTCTGGCGTCGTCCAGCGCCGAGGCGCTGACGGTTATCATGGCCTTGAGGCAGCCGTCGTAGACTTTGATGCGCCTCAGATAATAGCGGGTGAGCTCTTCGGAAGAGAGCGTTCCCTCCCGCATCATGGCTTCAAGTTCCGGAATGCTTTTTTCAAAGATCCCGGAATGATGCTGCGATTCTCTGTTCATGAGAAAACCTCGTTGTCCGGTCAGGCGTGCAAACATGTCCCTGCGTGT
>CAJJMX010000254.1 GCA_905192935.1 uncultured Mailhella sp. | reverse complement strand
CAAGAATGATTCGACGCTGGTTCGTCATCCTTGTCTTGGACATGTTTGCTCCTCAAAATCACTGGTTATTTTTGAATAACAATAATAAGAACGATTGTCAATAAGATATGAAGGCATAGTTTCAAAAACTTGCGACGAAACATCCGGCCCCTGCCCTCCCGCCCGATGCCGCCACTCCGGACGGTCGCCGCGGCCCCGCGCCACTCCGCTTTTCCCCTCCGCCTTCCCCTAGGGGAAGAATAGGGAGCCCACACCTCCCCCGCGCCATTCCGCTTCTCCCCTTCGCTCCCCTCCGCTTTTCTCCGCTCCCCTCCGCGTTCTCTTCGAGTTCCCCGCGCGCCCTCGCCCTTTCCCCGCTTTCCCTGTTCCGCGGCGCGGCCCGAAGGCGCGGCCGGCGGGCCTTCCTCCGGGCCCCGCCAGGGCGTTTCATGGTCTTCAAAACATAAGAAAGTCAGGATATTGCGCCGATCCTGCCCCTTGCTCTCTCCCTCTTTCCCCGTCCTTCCGCGCCGCGGGATAATCATGGCCGTATCACCGCGAGTGCGTCAGGCTTTGCCTGAAGACCATCGAACCCCTTCCGGGAGGAAAGCTCATGTCCAGCGACAGTTCCGACTCCAGGGCGCCCGTTTCCCGGCGCATCTTTCTTCAGTCCGCGCTCATGGCGGCGGCGCTCGGCGGCGTATCCGGCGCGTTTTCTCCGTGCGCGGCCAGGGCCCTTGCCGAGACCCTCACGGCCGTGCGGCCGCCGGTGTTCTGGCTTCAGGGCATGGGCTGCACGGGCTGTTCGGTGTCCATCCTGAACAGTCTGCATCCGCGCATCGCCGAAGTGCTGCTCCACGTCATACGCATGGACTTTCATCCCACGCTCATGGCCGACGAGGGCGAAGGCGCCATGGAATTCATGTTCCGCTCGGCCGAAGAGAACGACGGCGGCTTCGTGCTCGTGCAGGAAGGCGCGGTATCGGAGGAGGCGGACGGGAGGTTCTGCGTCATAGGCGAAGCCGGACACGAGGAATTCCCTCTTTCCGTCACGCTGGAGAAACTGGCTCCCCATGCGGCCGCGGTTCTGGCCGTGGGCAGCTGCGCCGCCTACGGCGGCGTGAGCGCGGCCCGCGGAGCCGTCACCGGAGCCATGAGCGTGCAGGAATTCTTCCGCAGGAAGAACATCACGACGCCCGTGGTCAACATCCCCGGATGCCCGCCTCATCCCGACTGGATGGTGGGCACCATACTCGTGCTGCTCGACGCCGTGGAAAGACGCGGTCTTGAAGGCGGCGTGAAGGAAGTCGCCGCCGGGCTCGACGAATGGGGCCGTCCGCGCGTCTTCTACGGCAGCACCACGCACGAGAACTGTCCGTACCTCTACCTCTTCGACGAAGGCACCATGGCAAAGAGCCTCACGGACAAGTCCGGATGCCGCTACGGCATAGGCTGCAAGGGCCCCGGCGCCTGGTGCGATTCTCCGCTCAGGCGCTGGAACGGCCGCGTGAACTGGTGCGTGGAGAACGCCCTGTGCATAGGCTGCGTACAGCCGGACTTTCCCGACGGTCAGTCCCCCTTCTATCAGAAGAACCTCTGGTAGTCCGACCCGAATCGCCCTGAGCCGTCGGTCAGGGCCAGTCAAAAGGAAGAAAGCATGGCCGTTTCCATCGCCATTGATCCCATCACCCGCATCGAGGGGCATCTCAAGGCCAGAATCGACGTCTCGGACGGCGTCGTTCAGGATGCCTGGCTCACGGGCGGAATGTTCCGGGGCTTTGAAACCATACTCCTCGGACGCGATCCCATGGACGCCCCGCAGATCGTGCAGCGCATCTGCGGCGTGTGTCCCGTGTCCCACGCGCTGGCCTCGTGCGCGGCTCTCGAGAATGCCGCGCACCTCACCGTGCCCCGCGCAGGCAGGCTGCTCCGAAATTTGATGCAGGGCGCAAATTTTTTGCAATCACATTTGCTGAGCTTCTACCAGCTCTCAAGTCAGGACTTCTTTCAGGGCCCTTCCTCTGCGCCCTTCGCCCCGAGGCAGAAGCATCCCGATCTTCGTCTCGGCGAGGCCGCCACGCGCATGATGCTCGACCAGTATCTGGAATCGCTGGACATCCGCGCGCTGTGCCATGAAATGGCGGCCATCTTCGGCGGACGCATGCCGCATGTGCACGGCATCGTGCCCGGAGGAACGTCCGCCGCGGCCACGGCCGGACAGATCTCCGAATTCCGCTCAAGGCTCAGGACCGTGCGGAAGTTCGTGGAGGAGCGCTATGTGCCGCTTCTCTACCTGCTCTCGCAGAGCTACGCCGATCTTGCCCGCACGGGCAGGGGCTGGGCCACGGCCATGTGCATGGGCGTCTTTCCCCATCCGGACACGGGCGAGGAACTCGTGCGCGCAGGCGTGTGGGCCGGAGGAAAGGACCTGCCCTTCGATCCCGGCAAGGTCATGGAAAACGTGCGCTACAGCTGGTTTTCGGCCTCATCGGGCGGCAGTCCCTTCAGCGCGCCGACGCTGGCCGTGGATCTCGACAAGCCGGGAGCCTACAGCTTTTCCAAGGCCGCGCGCTACGACGGCATGCCCATGGAAGTGGGACCGCACGCCAGAATGTGGACGGGCGACATCGAACTCTCCCCCATGGGCCGGGAACTTGCGCCGAAATATCTCGGCGTGCGGGCGCGCACGTTCCGGGAGCTCGGCGAAGATTTCGTGTTCTCCATCATGGGGCGGCATCTGGCGCGCGCCGAGGAGACCTGGCTCATCGCCGACGCCATGGAAGGCTGGCTCGACGATCTTGTGCCCGGAGAGAATCCGCTTCTGCCCATGCCGAAGATAGGGAACGGCGAAGGCTACAGTCTCACCGAGGCCCCGCGCGGCTCCCTCATGCACTGTCTGCGCGTGGAGAACGGCCGTCTGAGCTTCTATCAGGTGCTGCCCGCCACGCTGTGGAACGCCTCGCCGCGCGACGATGCGGGCCTGCCCGG
>CAJJMX010000253.1 GCA_905192935.1 uncultured Mailhella sp. | reverse complement strand
CGATACCGGCAGCCCGGACCTGTAGTGTCCGGGCTGCCGGTACTGTCATGGGAGGGGGCAGAGGTATTACAGGGCGAAGGGCTCAAGACGGGCCAGGAAGTGGGTGATGCCGGGAACCGGCGGTTCGTAGGTCAGCTTGAGGCCGTAGCGGATGGAATCACGGCGCTTGTAGACGTTGACCACGGTTTCGGCGAGGTATTCCATGTGACTGTTGGAGTAGGTGCGGCGGGCAATGGCCATGCGGTAGAGCTCCAGCTTGGGCATGATCTTTTCGCCGGTCACGGGGTCCTTGTCCTCAAAGGCCAGGGCGCCGAGGCCCACGCCGCGCACGGCGCCTTCGCGGTAGATTTCGATGGAAAGCACGTCGGCGGGGAAGTACTTCTGAGGAATATGGGGGAAGAAGCGGCCGGCGTCGATGAAGATGGCATGACCGCCCACGGGACGGATGATCGGCACGCCGCCCTCGATGAGCATGTCTCCGAGCATGCGCACCTGGCTCAGACGATGGGCCATGTATTCCTCGTCGGTCATTTCGTGCAGGCCGACGGCAAGAGCGTCGAGGTCGCGTCCGGCAAGACCGCCGTAGGTGATGAATCCTTCAAACAGCACCACGCGGGGCAGAAGGTTCATGTAGTCCTCTTCCGAGCGCAGCACGACCATGCCGCCTATGTTGACCATGGGATCCTTCTTGCAGGAAACGGTGGCGCCGTCGGCGGTGTCCATCATGGCCTTGAGAATTTCGGCCATGCTCATGCCGGCGCATTCAGGTTCGCGTTCCTTGATGAAGAAGGCGTTTTCGGCCATGCGTGCGGCGTCGAGGAACAGCTTCTTGCCGTATTTTTGGGCCATGGCGCTTACGTCGCGCAGGTTCTGCAGGCTCACGGGCTGACCACCGCCGGAGTTGTTGGTGACGGTGACCATGATGAAGGGAATCTTGTCTCCGTGTGCCTTGAGGGCTTCTTCAAGCTTGCCGAGATCGACGTTGCCCTTGAAAGGCAGCTCGACTTCGGGCTGGAAGGCGGAATCAACAACGCAGTTTACGGGCTTGGCCTGCGCGTTGAACATATGGGCACGGGTGGTGTCGAAGGGCATGTTGATGGGGATGTAGTCGCCGGGCTTCACCAGAGAACCGATGAGGATGTTTTCGGCCGCACGTCCCTGATGGGAGGGAATGACATAGTCAAACCCCATGATTTCCTTCACGGCCGCCTTGAGACGATAGAAGCTGTCCGCGCCCGCGTAGGATTCGTCGCCGAGCATGAGGGCCGCCCACTGTTCCTTGCTCATGGCGCCGGTACCGGAGTCGGTGAGCAGGTCGATGTACACGTCTTTGGCCTTGAGGGCGAACATGTTGTAATGGGCTTCCTTGAGCGCCTGCTCGCGTTCTTCCCTGCCGGGGAGATGGATGCGTTCGATGGCTTTGAAGCGGAAAGGTTCAGGCAGTGCACGCTGCATAAGAAATACCTCTGTTTTTATGGGGAAGGGACGGGGCGAAGCCCGCGGGCCTGTTTTACGCTGAAAGGTCGAGTTGCCGGTCATGAGTCTTTGAGTCTTCGGCCGGAGCCTTCGATTCGAGACTCATGACGTATTCCACGACGTTCCAGTACTCGGAAA
Source organism: uncultured Mailhella sp. (assembly GCA_905192935.1). Taxonomy (GTDB): domain Bacteria; phylum Desulfobacterota; class Desulfovibrionia; order Desulfovibrionales; family Desulfovibrionaceae; genus Mailhella. The sequence continues at coordinate 1,358 of CAJJMX010000253.1, read as the reverse complement.
CGCCTCCGAGTCCTGTGCTTGCGTCGAAGACGAAAAGTTTGTTCCTGCCGTCTTCAGCGGCCGGTCGTGCCGTCATGATCCAGAACGGCTTGTGGAGAAGAACGGCTGTCGAGTCCGTGCAGGAGATGTCGGCACGTGGTCCGAGCGGCAGATTGCAGCGTCTGTGCCATGCCGCGAGGGCAAAGGTTTCGGCGCTGTTCTGAACTGTTTTTCTGTCGCACAGCGGACGGACCACATGCGCGTTCACATTGTTCAGGGCATGTTGTCCTTCCAGCCCTGCGGGGAAGAATGGGGACTGTCCCAAGAGAGCCGTTGCCGCAGGGCGGAGGCGTTCCATGAAAAGCACAGGCGGCGCGCTTATCCGAAGGCAGCGGCCGGAACGGGCGTCTGCTGCGACGAGCATGGCCAGAGGGCGCGCACCGAAGAGACGCCAGACTGCCCTGCCGTGGAGTTCGATCAGCCAGTAGGGGTAGAAGATGAGTTCGAGGCTGACGTCGTTTCGAATCCTGCGCAGAAAGCCGTATCGCCGGGTCAGGCTTTCCTCGTTCCACGTCACGCCGGTGGAACGAAGAATCATGCTGCGTGCGGAAAGGCTTTTCATGAACGGACTCCCGAAAGGTTGCTGAAGGTTCTCAGAGCTGGCTGAACTTGTTCCAGAGTGCATTGATTTCCGGCGGAAGTTCATCCTTCCTGTAGAAGGCGTTCACGGCAAGGAAGATGAGCGGCGCACCGATAAGACCGATGAGCAGCGCCGGAATGCCGGTGGGGCCCTGAAGCCATATGGTCCACACGGGAATGATGATCATGGTGCAGATCATCTGTATGATGACGGCTTCCTTGGAGGCTCGGGGCAGCAGAATGACGCCGAGCATGGGCATGAGGAAGGTGAACACCAGAAATCCGAAGGCAAACACGCCGATCCAGAAGATGATGGTGGGCGGCTTGATGGCGAACAGAAGGGGAAGCAGAACGAATATGGTCGCCCCCAGACGGTTGCAGAGCATGGGATGCCTGGCGTGGGTATGGGGAATGACCAGCTTGAAGATGTCTTCCGTAAGAGAAGAGGCTGCAACGACGATGGAACCGCTGACCGTGGACATGATGGCCGCAAGAACGGCGGCAAGGTATATGCCGCCCATGAGAGGCGAGAGCACCTTGGGAATGAGCAGCGGAATGACGAGGTCGGGATTGCGTACTTCCGAAGGGGAGAGGATCACGTGGCTCATCATGCCGGTGAGGGCCAGGGTCCAGGCGAGAATGGCGGAGAACACCACGCACACGACCATGGCTACGCGGGCGGTGCGCACGTCGAGCATGGAGAATATGGCCACGCTATGCTGGGGCATGGCCACGACGAC
>CAJJMX010000252.1 GCA_905192935.1 uncultured Mailhella sp. | reverse complement strand
GAACTGGCCTTCACCTGCCGCAACACCGGCACCACGCCCATCGACGTGAGCAGGCTCGCCACCACATGCGGCTGCACCAGGGCGCGCATCAGCAAGACACGGCTGGCAGCCGGCGACACGGCCACCGTCACGGTGACGTTCCATCCTGCGGCACAGGCCGGCCGCGTGTTCCAGCGCGTGTTCATCTACACCAGCCTGTCGGACGAGCTTCCCACAGGCGCGCTGACCGTGACGGGCGAAGTGACTCCCTCGGCCGACGCGTGGAAAGACTACCGTCATGCCATGGGCGCCTTACGCCTGCGCCGCAAGAGCGTCACCTTCAGCGACACCGGTGCACAAGGCCTGCGCACCGAAACCATTCCCTGCGTGAACAGCGGAAGCCGCACCCTGAAAGTCAGGGCCGCCGCCGGATTCCTGCCGCCCTGGCTCCGGCTCAGCTGCCAACCGGCCGAACTCGAACCCGGACAGGAAGGACAGCTGGTCATCACGCTCGACGGCAGCCGCCTTCCCCAAGGGAAAGGCCCCGCGCCCCGACGGCTCCCCATCCTGCTCGACGGCATACAGGCCGCCCCCTCCGCCCGCACCCTCACGGTGAACATCGGCAAGGCGCCCGCCGCACGCAGCAGCATAATAACCAAGTAAACCAAAAGACAGCATATTCAGAATATGATCAAGATCAAGAAAATGATAACCATCGCGCTTTTGAGCGTGTCAGTGCTGCCGGCCATGATGTCGTGCAACTCTGACGACGAGGCATACACCCCGACATACGAGGAAGTGAACTACGTCTCCCTGAACGGGACATGGCGTCTGTCCGAATGGAAAGGCCAGACCGTCGGCACCACGGCGACAGATCCCTACGTATACATCACCTTCAACCGCAAGGAGCACACCTTCGAGATGTACGAGAACACGGGCAGCATGTACTCCCACCGCACCACGGGCACCTTCGAGGTGGCCGAAGAGAAAGACCAGTCCGTCCTGCGCGGCGAATACGACTACAGCGGCGTGGAATGGGGCGACTACATCGTGACGGAAATGACCTCCGAAAGCATGAAATGGACGCGCAAGGGCCAGCCCGGGGACGTGTCGGTATACGTCCGCGTATCCGGCGTTCCCGAGGACGTACAGGCAGGCAGCCGCAGCATCCCCGCCACAGCGGAATAGGCAGACGGCCCTACACGCTCCGGCCCGTCCGGAGAACAGCATACCACGCGCAATCCCCGGCATCCCTACCTGTCAGGATGCCGGGGATTGCCGTATCCATACCCCGCCCCGAACGGCCGAAGAGGCAGCCACAACGGCCGAAAAGGCCTGCCTCCCATCTGATCCGTCTTTCCATCTGTCCGAAGAAATAACACCATCCCCCCGATCCATCATTCCATCCGTCAGAAGAAAGAGATCACCTGCCTGATAAAGTTTTCCATCTGCCTGAAGAAACATATCTTCTGCCTGAAGAAACATATCTTCTGCCTGAAAAAAGACATCACCTTTCAGAAGAAAGATATCTTCCAGCCGCCCATCCGATAAATCATTTCTTCCATACGATAAATCATTTCTTCCATACGATAAATCATCCCTTCCATACGATAAATCATTCCATCCATACGATAAATCATTCCATCCACCCGATAAATCATCCCTTCCACCCGATAAATCAACCCTTCCGCCCGAACCGATATCCCTTCCGCCCCCGCCCCGCTTCCGCACACGGCAAGGACAGCGCCATCCCGCGCCGGAGCAAGCCCCCCCGACAGACCCGCACGGCAATCCGCCACGAAAAAAAGCGCCGGGGGACAACCGTGCATCACCACAGTCATCCCCCGGCCCCATCTGCCGGTGCGCCGGCCCCACGGCCGCGCGCCCCTTGCTTTCCGCCTTATCCGGCCTGCTGCCCCGAAGCCGCTCCGTCAGCCCTTCTGCGCCGCCACAGCGCGCGTCCCGCCAGCACCAGGAAGAGCACCATCAGCAGCACGAGCGCACTGTTGGCTATGGCCTCCGTGGTGTGCAGGCTCTGCGGGTCGAACACGAACTCCACCTTGTGGCGTCCCGGTTCCACGCGTATGGCCCTGAGGATATAGTCCGCGCGGGCTATCTCCACCGGCCTGCCGTCTACGGTGGCCTGCCATCCCGGATAATAGATCTCGGAGAACACCACCACGCCGCCGCTCTTCGAGTCCACCTCGTAGGCCAGCGCGTTGGCATCGTAATGCGTCAGTCTGACGCTGGCAGCCGTGTCCGCGGCCGGCAGCGCCTTTCCGCCCTCCAGCGCCCCCTTGAAACGGTTGTCCACCACGGCCACGCGCTTGAGGTCCGTGGCGCCCACGGCCGCTATCTCCGCGTCCGCATCCGCCACGTAGTCCACGCGCTCCACGAACCAGCCGTTGCCGTTGGCATGCGGGTTCGGTACGGGGAACGTCTGTCCGCCCTGCTGCCCCATGATGACATACTTCACGTTGAGCATGTCGAGCACGGGGAAGAGCGTGTCGCCGTCCACCTTCGTCAGGTCGCCCCGGCACTGGGCCGCCGCGCGGGCGAAGGCCCCCATCTCCGGTGCGATGTGCGCCTCTATCATCTCCTGGTAGCGGCGCAGCTTGGCCGGATGATATCCGCCCACGCTCTTATGGTAATACGACGTGTTGTTCTCGTTGAACGTGTTCGTCGTGAGGTTCAGCACGCGGTAGTCCTTGCCCGGATCCTGCAGGTTCATCTCGTCGGCCGGCGTCTTCACTATCGGGCTCTCCGTCTTCTGCACGGGACGGCTGAACATGCCGTCGTTAAGATAACGCTTGTCCACCTGCCACAGGTCCGCCAGACAGAGCGCCAGCACCGCCGCCACGAGCACGCCCGCCTTGATCTTGCGCGCGTTGAAGGCCAGCAGCAGCAGCAGTCCCGCGCTCGCCACGAAGAAGCTCCTCCACGCGTCGGCCACGAACACCGCGCGGCGCATCTCCTGCAGGTTCTCCATGATGCCCC
>CAJJMX010000251.1 GCA_905192935.1 uncultured Mailhella sp. | reverse complement strand
GATAGACGAGTCCGCGGGCTCTGAGGGTATCGAGGGCGCGCTCGTAGAGGGGTGAGCAGAGGCTCTGATGATAGGGCGCATGCAGGCCGTGGGAGGAGCCTTCGTCCCAGTCGAGGCCGAGCCATGAGAGGTCGCGTTCCATGGCGTCCATCCACTCGGTGCGGGAGCGGTCGGGGTCGATGTCTTCGTGGCGCAGGATGACGCGGCCGCCCGAGGCGCGGGCGCCGAGCCAGGCGAGGAAGAAGGACCAGGCGTTGCCGAGGTGCATGAGTCCCGTGGGACTCGGGGCGAAGCGGCCGACGACGGCTCCGCCGGAAGAGGGAAGCAGATTCATTCGGAGGTCTCCGGTTGTTGCGGAATGCGTTCAAAGCACTGTTCTATGACGGCGTTGGACACGAGCATGCCCCGTCTGGTGAGGGCGAAGCGGCCGTTTTCGAGGCGCGCCATGCCCCGCCAGGAAAGTTCGTCCAGAAGGCCGCGGTTGTCGGCGGCGAAGTCCCGGCCGGTCATGCGGCGGTACTCCGCAAGATCCAGACCGGCGCTCATGCGCAGGCGCAGCATGACGAGTTCTTCCACGCGTTCCACAAAACTGAGTTCCTCCACGGTCCCGGCGTTCCGGCCTTCTCTGACCGAGGCCAGCCATGCGTCGAGATCGGCAGGCTGCGTGATGCGGCGGCCGTTCAGGAAGCTCACGGCCGAGGGGCCGAGGCCGAGGTACTCCTTGCCCAGCCAGTAGCCCGTATTGTGACGGCACTCTCGTCCCGGGCGGGCGAAATTGGAAATTTCATACTGCGCGTAGCCTGCGCTTTCCAGAAGGTTCCCGCCCTCCTCGTACATGGCGGCCGACTCGTCCTCGCCGGGCAGAAGCAGCGTATGCCGGGCCGCAAAGAGCGGAGTCCCCTTCTCCAGGGTAAGGCCGTAGCAGGAAAAATGTTCCGGGGCGAGGGCCACGGCTTCGGCAAGCTGCGCCTTCCAGCTCTCCAGCGTCTCGCCGGGGAGGGCCCATATGAAATCAAGTCCCACGTTGTCGAACTTCGCTTCGCGCAGGGCGTCATAGGCCTCCAGCGCGGACTTTTTGTCGTGCACGCGGCCCACGGAGGCAAGAAGCGCATCGTCGAGCGCCTGCACGCCGAGGGACACGCGGTTCACCCCGGCCGCACGGAAGCCCGCCGCACGGGAGGCGTCCACGGAATCGGGATTGGCCTCCATGCTTATCTCCGCGTCGGCGTCGAGGGTAAAGCACTCCGCCGCCACATCCAGAAGCCGCCCCATGACCGAAGGCGGCACCAGACTCGGCGTGCCGCCGCCGAAAAACACGCTCTCCACGGCAGGATGACCCAGTTCGGCGGCGCGGCGGCGCATATCCGCGCAAAGCGCGTCCGCCCAGACAAAAACAGCCTCTCCCGTGCCCGCAGGAACGGAATAAAAGGCGCAGTACCGGCATTTGCGACGGCAGAAGGGAACATGGACGTACAATAACATGCTTCAAGCATGAAAAAAACGCGTCCCCGCGTCAAGCCCGGAAACAAAAAAAGCCCGTCCCGAAGAAAAAAAAGCTCCCGGCAGCGCCCGAGAACGGAGCCTGCGCCCTACCCTGCTCCCGGGAACGCAAAAGCCGCCGTCATGCATGCTTCAATTATTCATGAACTGTGAATATAAAAACCGCACTACGGCATTTATTTCATTTTTATAGTTTCCAGTAAATAAATTATCATGCGTTATCTTCCGATTCATGTTTTTCTGCATGCATGAAAAATGACTGGTCTAAATGTTCATCCATGCACCAAAAAGGCCAGACAGCCGGTGACTGCGGTCACATAATGAAACTTTTTCCCTGTTTTATCTTTCATATTTTTTACCATGCATAAAATTTTCTTTCCAAGTATGAAAACCGCATTTTTTTGCTGGCCTTTAAGAGAAGTCCATGCTATTCGCCTTTTTTCACAAGGTGCAGCCGTCTGAAGAGCCCGTTTTTTCACGGCACGCCGTTTTTTGAAGCACAACCTCCGCACGGGATGCCGCAAAAAGATTCCGTCTCAGGGAAGCGGCAACGGAAGCGGAGAAAACAAGTCATGGAGGCATGACGATCATGTTGAGCAGAAATGCCATGGGCAATCTCATCAACCGCTACGCCGCGGTGCTGAAGAAATGCCGCCTTCTGAACGTCTTCGGTTCGCTGGCCGTGGCGGCCATGCTGGTCGCGGGCGCGACCGGTGCGGCCTCGGCCTTTGAAAGCAAGTTTTTCGACGTGGTTCCCGAATATCCCGACTTCGTAGTCGGGGGCGGGGTTCCGGATGTCGGTCCGCCTGCGGAATCCACCCACAACCTTGAGAACTGGCAGACCGGCGTTTCCTGGGGCGTGGCCAGCGGCGCGGACACGCCTGCGGTCGTGTACGCGGACACGGATCATCCGAATGCCGAGAATCACGGCTCCGTGTGGGTGAAGGATTCGGAAAAGGGAGGCTATGCCGAGGGCATGGGCGGCCAGTACGGCACGAGCTTCACCCTGACCAACCGCGGCAAGATCTATGTGGACGGAACCAATGCTTCCGCCACCAAGGGCATGGGCGTGAATCCCGACGGCAAGGCCTACAATGAAGGTCTCATCGCCGTGCGCAAGGGCAGCGCCATGACGGACAATTCCGGCTCCGACGCCAAGACGCTGGTGAACAACGGCGTCATTTCCGTGGAAGACGCCGGCGGCGTGGGCATCTACTACCGCAAGGAGAGCATCGCCCGCGGCGAAGTGACCAACAACGGCAGCATTTTCGCCATGAACGGAGGCACCGGCGTGCTTGTCACCAACGACAAGGACGACGCGGCCTACAACGGCAAATATTTCACCAACACCGGCACCATAGCCGCGGACGGCACGAGCACGGCCATCCTCGTGACCGGGACCGACAACGCCACCATCAGCCTTGAGGGCGACAGAATTGTAATTTGTGGGATATATTGGTATACTGGATAGAGCGGACAGATTAACCTA
>CAJJMX010000250.1 GCA_905192935.1 uncultured Mailhella sp. | reverse complement strand
AAGGAGAATCATCTTTTTGTCAAGTATTCATTTGAATATTAGACTCCTTTACATTTGATTTTCATTTGAATACCATCGCCTCATGAAAAACGAAGTCTTTGAAAAATACTTTTCGCGGAGGGGCGCGCTCAGAAGGGCGAGTCTCGAGTCGGGGATTCCGTACATCACGCTTGTTCAGCACGCCAACAACGTGCGCAGGGTGAGTCCTGCCATGGCGGTCCGTTATGAGGAGCTGCTCGGCATACCGCGCTGGGAGCTCCGGCCGGACTTGTGGTGCGGCCCTGAAGAGGACGGCGGGGAGCGCTCCGGACTCTGAAGTCCGGGGCCCGGCCGACGTTCCGTCCGGGCGACAATGGCCGACGGAAGCGGCGGGCTCTGAGCGTCGGAACGGTGTTCCCCGAGTCGTGGATGTGTTGCCCCGTGCGGGGCTCGTGAAGAGGCCGGGGAGGAACGTTCCCCGCGCGTGCTCTTCGACGACGCCCGCGTGCTCTGAGCGCCGGAACGATTTTCCGGCAGGGGCAAAGCCTGCCGGCAGGGGACGCACAAGCCCGTCGGAAGGGGACTCACAAGGCCCGTCGGAAAGGGGACGCACAAAGCCCGTCGGCGGGGGCGTCGGCAGGGGGGACGCACAAGCCCGTCGGCAGTGGGACGCGGACATGTGTTCTGCGTGAGCAGCGCTTTTTCAGACAGCGGAGGGGAGGAACAGGGAAAGTCATGGCGGAGAATGTCAAAGGGATACTGTTGAGGACCGAGCATTTGCGCGGTCTTCGGATGCTGGAGGCGCGGCAGGTGGGGGAACTCGTGCTTGCGCTGTTTGCCGATGCGGGAGAGGGCGAGATGCCTGAGCTTGATGATCTGACGCGCGTGGTGTTCGAGCTTATCGCGCCGTCGGTGCGCCGGGCCAACGACGCGTATGCCAGCCGCTGCGCGGTGAACGCGGAGAACGGGCGCAAGGGCGGAAGGCCGCGGAAGCGGGTATCGGCGAGTCTGCTGGAGGCGGTGGAAGAAGCGACGGGTTTTTCGGAGCAAAGCGAAAACCCTAACGAAACGAAGCGAAGCGAAGCGGAATTAACAGATTCCCCCCATATCCCCCCGTCGGGGGAGCGGGCGGCGGGAACGGGACGCGGTTTTGTCCGGCCTTCGGTGGAGGAGGTGCAGGCGTACTGTCGCGAGCGCGGGAACGACATTCGGGCGGATCGCTTTGTGGACTACTACGCGGCGCAGGGTTGGAAGCTGTCCAACGGGAGGCCGCTCCGGGACTGGAAGGCGGCGGTGCGCAACTGGGAGAGCCGGGAGAAGACGGACGCGATGCCGTCTTGCCGGGGGCTGTCCGATGCCGACAGGAGGCAGGCGCACAATGCGCAGGTATGCCGGGAGGTTTCGGCGGAACTTGAGGCCATGGGAGGGCCGTTCTGATGGAAGCGCGGGAACGGGAGGAAAAGCTTGCCGTACTGAGCGGACTTGCGGGCAACTATGCGGCGACGCTTTCGCCGGAGACGGCGAAGATGTGGCTGTTTCTCCTGAAGGATTACGATGTGGCGACCGTGCAGACGGCGGCGCTTGGGGTGATACGTCGTTACGGTTCGGAGACGGTGCCGTATCGGACGATGCCGGCGTTTGCGCTCATGCAGAGGGAGCTCGACGCCGTGACCGGAGCGGTGCGGGGGGAGGACAACGTGCAATTGCAGGCGCGGGCGGAGTGGACGCGGCTTCTGGAGCTCATGAAGAGCTGCGGTTCCTGGCGGGAGCCGGAGCTGGACAGCGTTACGGCGTACTGCGTGAGGTCTTTCGGGGGATGGGAGCGGGTGTGCCGCTGGAAGCTCGAGGAACTGCCGTGGCGGGAGCGGGATTTTCTTCAGCTGTGGCAGCAGAGCCGGGGCAAGGAGGACGTGCTTGCGCTTGGGGGCAGGGCGGTGAAGGCGCTGGATGCTCCGAAGGGGCGGGCGGCGCTCTCGCTTGAGGATTTCAGATCCAGGCTGACGACGCTTCCCGGATCTCTTCGGACGCAGGAAGCGTCGGACAGGCGTGAGGCGGAAGACGTGCGGCATGGCCGGGCCGGGGCGTCCCTGATGCCCGGAGGCACGGTGCGCGGACGAAGCGACGGGGGAAAGTCATGACGATCCATGAAAGGTGCGCCGGATACTGGAAGGGATGCTTTGCCTGTGCCGAGTATCTGCCGGACAGGGTGTTTTTCTGCCGTCGGGCGAATCTGGCGCGATTCGGCAGCGGCGAGGTGGAGATCGAAAGCGGAGGAGAAGCATGGATGAGAGACGAAACGAAGGAACGGAAACGCGGACGGACGGATCTTGCGGGCGCCTGGTGGAACGGCGGCCGGTTTCGGGGCCGTCGAAGATGAGCGAACAGGCCGCCGTGGTGACGTGGTGGCGTTTTGCCTGCCGCAAGTACGGGGTTCCGGAAGAGGCGCTTCTGCGGGTGTCTGGCGAGGGAGAGCCTCCCGTGCCGAACAGATCGCTCCGCAGACAGGGCGCACGCTGCGGCGCGGCGGATCTCTTTCTTGCCGTGCCCTGCAAAAACCGGTTCGGCCTGTGGCTCTCCCTGAGACGCCGGGGAAGAAACATGACCCCGGAAGAAAAGGAGTTCTTTTCCAGCATGACGCGCCTCGGCTACGACGCGGCCCTGTGCCGCAGCCGTGACGAGGCCAAAGAGCGGATACACGCATACATGGTGCATCGTGGTGAAACTTATCAGAAAAACATGTCGTGACTGCCAGCACGAGTTCCTGACGGCCCGCAGCCGCAGACTCTATTGCAGCACGAACTGCCGCAGACACTACCAGAACGAAAGACGAAAGGAAGAACGCGCCGAAGCCCGCGGGGCCCGCGAAGCCATGAAACCTATGTCCGACCCCTGGAGCCGCCGCGACCTCGACGACTGGTCCGCCGACGATATCTGGGAAAACGCCCTCCTCGACCCCCTCCCCGCAGGCTTCATGTAAAGGCAGAAAAGACAGAAAGGCAGGAAAGGCAGGAAAGGCAGG
>CAJJMX010000249.1 GCA_905192935.1 uncultured Mailhella sp. | reverse complement strand
CGACTTCCCCGAGCCTTCCGAGCCCCTGCTCCTCGCTCCAGCGGGCCACATCTTCCGTGGTGAACTCGGAATCGAAGCCGATGACAAGAAAGCGTATCCTTGCCGCCTCAGAAGAAAGCTGCCGAGCCTTTGCCAGAGCGACGATGCTTTCCCGGATGCCCTTGACTTCATCCATGCGGCCGAGAAGTCCCATGACCACGTCATCATCCTTAAAACCGTAGCGGCGACGAACTTCAGCCCTCGCCTGTCCGTCGGCATGAAAGCGATTCGTGTCCACGCCGCCGAGTATGGTGTAAAGGCGATCCGAAGGAACATGCAGGACTTCGGCAAAGTGCCGCGTCATGAGGCTGTTCGTGGCAATGACGGCATCCGCCGCCCGGCAGTGCAGCCAGCGGTTGATTGCTCCCCCGCGGGGAAGACGACGGTCTCCCCTGGTGCGTACCAGGGCAAAATCGTACTTCTTTTTCATGAGCGCCCACAACACGAAGGCCTCGCCGCGATGGCAGTTGACGACATCCGGCTTAAAATCCCGCACGAGGCCGTCCATGCCGTGCACAAGCTTCAGCAGGCCTCCCGGCGTCTGAGAATTGAAGGGGAGCTCCACCGTGGGCAGACCGAGTTCACGGGCCTTCCTGACGGGCGGCGTTCCGGCAAGACCGGCCACCAGCGATTCATGCCCGGCCTTCTGCAGACAATGCGCAAGCGTTACGCCGTACCATGCCGTGGCATTGTACCAGCGGACATTGACCACCTGTATCGTGCGCATGCATTCTCCTCCGATCAGTCGTTGAAGAGCATGGAGGCAAACACCTGCGCTTCCTTCACGGCAAACGACAGACGGGCCGCCTCATTGGGGGAATGACAGTTCTCGAAGATCAGCGCCCACACTGCGGCGGGGATGCCGCGCTCACGGAAGTTGACCGCCACGGTGGAACCGCCTATGCCGCCGCAGCGGCAGTCCCTGCCGAGCACTTCCTTCACGGCCTTTCTGAGACCGGTGACCACGGCGCTGTCCTCGGATGTGGGAGCCGCGGCCGGTTCTTCCATGTACTTCTCCACGGTGACGGAAACGCCGTACTGACTTGCCACCTTGTCCGCCAGCGCCCGGAAGGCTATGAGCACTTCTTCCAGCGAATAGCAGGGCAGCACGCGGCAGTCTATGTAGAACACTTCCTTGCCGGGAATGGTGTTCACGTTGGGCACGTTGGGTTCATGCTTCGTGGGCGTGAAGGTGGAACGGTCGGGAGCAAACAGCTCGTTGCGCGCGGTAAATTCATCTTCCACGGCTCTGGCGCCGAGGATCATGGCGGCCGCCGCCGTCAGGGCATTTTTGCCGTCATCGGGACGGGAGGCATGACACTGACAGCCCTCTATGTCCACGCGGAGCCAAAGGATCCCCTTTTCCGCAATTTCGATGAAGCCGCCGTCCGGACTGCCGGAATCGGGAACCAGAACGATGTCGTCCGGGGAAACGAAATCGGGCTTTTCCCGGAACACATGCTGAATGCCGTAGGCGTTGCCCGTCTCCTCGTCGGAAACGAGAATGAGCCCGAGGCCGAGATCGGGCGTGATGCCTGTCTCCTTAATGGCTGCGGCCAGAAGACAGCCGCATACGACGGCCTGCTGATTGTCTTCCACGCCGCGGCCGTAAATAAGGTCGGCGTCATCCTTGTCGCGGGTCACGGTCCACGGATCGGAATGCCACAGGCTCTCCTCTCCGGCCGGAACCACGTCAAGATGACCGAGTATCCACACCATGCGGGAAGAGCGGCCGGGAACGCGCACGATGAGATTGGGGCGCTTTTTGGAAGGCACTCTGTCGTCGTCGGCGTCCACATGCTCTATGTCGTCGATGCCGAAGGAACGAAGCCATGCCTCAAGATACTCGGCCTTGCTCTGCTCTCCGTCGCCCCCGTTGTCGGGGCCAAGGCCTCGGCGGGCCGTCATGGCGCTCTGCAGTTCAAAAACACGGTCGGCACGGCCGGAAAGCGAGTCCAGCAGGGTATGCTTTTCATCCGACATAATGATACTCCCATTAAACACCTAACACCGGGTGCCGCGTCGGCGGCGCCCGGTGAAGGTCAAAAGAAAAACAGCAAAGATACCCTTCCGCATCCGCTTTTGAGGACGGAAGAGTCATTCCGGGGAATATTCCTGGGAATATTCCCGCAGAATTGCCGGCCGTGAGGCCAGAATCGAAATCGAAGGTACGGCTTAGTGACCCTTGGCGGCACGCTTGGAGGCCTTCAGAGGGTTCACCTTGGCCTTGGCGGCGACTTCCACCTTGATGTGGGTAGCGAAGTTGCACTTGCCGGAAGTCCACTTCTTGGCGGGGATGGGGTAGCTCGCGCAGAACTGCTGGCCTTCAAATTCGCAGACGCGATCGCAGCCGCTGCAATTTTCAACGATGGGCTGAACAGGAATGCCGTTCACTTCAACACCGGCTTCGGTCTTGACGGCGTTCTGAAGAACTTTGCTCATAGGAATCCTCCAAGTCATTCCCCGTCGGTGGCGGGGCTGGTTAGCACAATAGGAACTCGAATAATTGTCCTGTAATGGCCTTTCTGTCAAGCCCCAATTGTCGGACCTGCAAAAAAGCGGCAAACTTGCCATGTCGCCGCCATCCATAGTATGTTACGCCCGATACCAAGAAGGAGTATGCCCATGCCTCGTTTCCGTTCCCTGAAAAGTGCTCTACGCGCCTGGTTCCGCGACGAAAACTGGTCGAAACAGCAGCCTCTTCCCGCAGAATGTGAAGAAGCTTCTCCCCTGTCGCTGGCCAACGCCCTGTTTGCCTGTCTCACGGAAGGCGGAACCATGGCTGAACGCGCGGCCTTTGCCATGGGCGGCGTCATGGCAAAAGTCTACGCCGACTCACCCGAAGATGCCAGAAACATCGTGCGCCGCTTCATGTGGCACATGAACGAGGAATCCGGCAACATAGGCTGGGGCATTCCCGAAGCCTTCGGGGAAACGCTGGCGCAGTGTCCTCCTCTTGCGGACACCTTCC
>CAJJMX010000248.1 GCA_905192935.1 uncultured Mailhella sp. | reverse complement strand
CTTTCCTGCCTTTCCTGCCTTTCCTGCCTTTCCTGCCTTTCCTGCCTTTCCTGCGTTTTCTGTCTTCGAAAAATTCTTGCGCAGTGTTGCAGGTCGTTACGTTGTTTCCCTTTGAAATCACTGGGGGAAAGGAGGAAGCGGCGGAGATTGGAAGCGGCGGAAGCGGGACAGGAACGGGGGAGCGCAATGCTTTGAAACAAAGTTTCATTTACCAGCGGACGAAAATTTGGTTATATGCGGTGTTGCGGGGGCAGCCCGCGATTGACCTTGAATTTTGCAAAGTGAGCCTTTCGATGAAAAAAAAGCTCCTCCTCGTTGTTCTGGCGCTCGTTGCGGCGGGTGCGGGCGGTTTCTGGTGGTATCAGCAGCGCGGCACGTCGTCGCAGATACATTATCTTACGGAAAGCGTGGTACGCGGCAGCATCCGCAAGACGGTGAACGCGACGGGCGAAGTGGATGCCGTGCAGCTGGTCACGGTAGGTTCTCAGGCGTCGGGCAAGATCATGCAGCTCAATGCCGTGATTGGGCAGCAGGTAAAGAAAGGGGATCTCATTGCGCAGATAGATCCTACCACGCGTCAGAACGATCTGGACACGGCGCGCGCTCTGCTCAAGACCTACGAAGCGCAGCTTCAGTCGCGCAAGATAGCGCAGAAGGTAGCGCAGACGCAGTACGACCGCGAAGTGAAGCTGCGGAAGACGGATTCCACGTCGCGGGCGAATCTGGAGGATGCGGAGAACACGCTGGCGGCGGCGAAGGCGAGCGTGACGGAAATGGAGTCGCAGATACTTCAGCAGCAGATCGCGGTGAACACGGCGGAAACGAATCTGGGGTACACGAAGATAGTGGCGCCTCTTGACGGCGTGATCGTGTCCGTGCCTGTGAAGGAAGGTCAGACGGTGAACGCCAATCAGACCACGCCCACCATCGCGCAGATAGCGGATCTGACGGACATGGAGATCAAGATCGAGGTATCGGAAGGCGACATTCCGTTCATCAGGGAAGGTCAGAAGGTACGGTACACGCTGCTCGGCGCGCCCGACAAGGTCTACACGACCACCATCACCTCCATCGACCCGGGCGACACCACGCTTTCGGACGCCACGTCTTCCAGTTCCGGCACGTCGACGAGCAGTTCCTCGAGTTCTTCGAGCAGCTCGTCGAGTTCGGCCATCTACTATTATGCCAAGGCGAGGGTACCCAATCCCGACGGGGTGCTGCGCATCAGCATGACCACGCAGAACGTCATTGAGATCGCGAAGGCCGACGATGTGCTTCTGGTGCCGAGTCTGGTGCTGGAAAACGACGGACGGGGCAATTATACCGTGCGGGTGCTCGGCAAGGACAACAAGGTAGAGGTGCGCAAGGTGGAAACGGGGCTCACCAACAACGTGATGACGGAGATCCGTTCCGGTCTCAAGGAAGGGGAAGCGGTCATCGCCACGCAGATGTCGAGCGCCGAGCTTGCGGACAGTCTGGCCAATCCGCGCAGCAACCGCAGGCCTCCCCGCTGAGGAGCGGGGAGTCAGGCTCCCGCCTCTCAGGGAACGCGCGGATCGTGCCGCGCCCATGAATCATCATTTGCAGAGATACGCCCATGGTCACTCTCGAAGTACGCAACATAGGCAAGCATTACGGCAGCGGAGAAAGCCGCGTGCAGGTGCTCAAAAACGTCAGTCTGAGCATAGAGCGCGGGGATTTTGTCGCCATCATCGGCCAGTCCGGTTCGGGCAAATCCACGCTCATGAACATACTGGGCTGTCTCGACACGCCTTCCGAAGGCACCTATCTCGTGGACGGCACGCCCACGGAGGGACTCACGCCCGACGAGCTGGCCAGGCTGCGGGGGGAGAAGTTCGGCTTCATCTTTCAGCGCTACAATCTGCTGGCCAGTCTGAGCGCGCAGGACAACGTGGCTCTTCCCGCCGTGTATGCGGGCATGGAGGGACACGAGCGCAACGCACGGGCGCACGAGCTTCTCATCAAGCTGGGGCTTGAGGGCAAGACGCAGAACAAGCCCAACGAGCTTTCCGGCGGACAGCAGCAGCGCGTATCCATTGCCCGCGCCATGATGAACGGCGGAGAGATCATCCTTGCCGACGAACCCACGGGCGCGCTGGACTCGAGGAGCGGCGAAAACGTCATGGCGCTGCTCATGCAGCTCAATGCCGAAGGACACACGCTCATTCTGGTCACGCATGACCGGCACATCGCCGAATACGCCAACCGCATCATAGAAATCAGGGACGGCGAAGTCATCAGCGACCAGCGCAAAAAGCCCATAGGGCATCCTGAGGGCGCGAAAGCCGCGGTGTCTCCGGCCTCGACGTGGAAATACATGCGCGATCAGCTCTCCGAAGCGTTCCGCATGTCGGTGCAGGCCATACTTGCGCACAAGATGCGCTCTCTGCTCACCATGCTCGGCATCATCATCGGCATAGCCTCGGTGGTCTCGGTGGTGGCGCTCGGGCGAGGGTCGCAGGAAAAGATCCTTGCGGGCATCAACGCCATGGGCACCAACACCATAGACATCATGCCCGGCCGCAGCTTCGGCGACCGCAATTCCGGCCGCTACACCACGCTCACCGTGGACGACTCCGATGTGCTGGCCGAACAGAGCTACATTGCCAGCGCCACGCCGTCGGCCAGCGCCAGCGGCAGTTTCGTGTACCGCAATCTCACGGCCAACGGCTCGCTGAGCGGCGTGGGCGAACAGTACTTCAACGTGAAGGGCCTCGAACTTGCGCGGGGCAGACTCATAAACCGCGCGGACATCGACGAGGCGCGCGCCGTGGCCGTGCTCGACGACAACACGGTGCAGGAGCTCTTTCCCGACGGGGAAGACCCCATAGGCGCGGTCATCCTGTTCAACAAGCATCCCTTTGAAGTGGTGGGCGTGACGAAGAAACCGAATGCCACCTTCGGTCCGCGCAGCAACCTCACCGTATGGACGCCCTACACCGCCTACATGGCCAGGGTATCGGGCAGCCGGAGCATTTCGTCCATCACGGTG
>CAJJMX010000247.1 GCA_905192935.1 uncultured Mailhella sp. | reverse complement strand
ATGGGAGTTCTCCTTGAAGTTGGGGGCGCTTGCCCCGTAGGTGACGCGGCCGGGCCGCGGGCAGGACCGGAAAGGAAGATCGTCCGTGCCGGGCAGGGCCAGGCACGGACGAGGAACGTTATTCCGCCATGTTGGCCGCGGCTTCCATGACGCCTTCGGCCAGCGTGGGATGGGCGTGGATGGTGCCTGCGATGTCGGCCACGGTGGCGCCCAGCTGGAGCGCGAGGGCACATTCGGCGATGAGGTCCGTGGCGTGGGCTCCGGCGAAATGGGCGCCGAGGAGCTTGCCGCTCGCCTTGTCGGCCACGAGCTTGAACACGCCGGGCAGTTCGCCCATGGCCTGAGCCTTGCCGAGTTCGCGGAACTGGAATTCCGAGGTCTCCACATCGAAGCCCTTGGCTTTGGCCTGCGCTTCGGTAAGGCCGACGTCGCCGATTTCCGGCGAGGAGAAGATGCCCGAGGGCACCACGTCGTAGTTGGGCTTTTCGCTCGCGCCGAAGATGTTGGCCACGGCCACGTGCGCTTCGGCGGAAGCCATGTGTGCAAGCATGATGCGCGCCGGGCCGAGGATGTCGCCGATGGCGTACACGCCGGGCACGGAGGTCTCAAGATAGTCGTTCACGGTGATGTAGCCGCGCTTGTCGGTGGCTATGCCGGCTTCGGCAAGGCCGAGGCCGTCGCTGTTGGCCACGCGGCCTATGGTCATGAAGATGCAGTCGGCTTCCAGCGTGGCGGGCTTCTTCGCGGAGGCGGGCACGAGCTCGGGAGCGAGGAAGGGCGAGGGGCCGAGATCGGCAAAGACCTTGCCGTCTTCCACCTTCGTGCTGTTCACGGTGCGGGCGAGTTCCACCTTGATGCCCTTCTTCTTGGCTTCGCGCAGAAGCAGCTTGCTCATTTCCTCATCCACGGAGGGCACGGGCAGAAGACGGTTCTGGCCTTCCACGATGGTCACTTCACTGCCGAAGGCGCGGAAGATGAAGGCAAGCTCGGTGCCGACCACGCCGCCGCCCACGATGACGAGACGGCCAGGCACATGGTCGAGTTCCAGCGCGTCGTCGCTGGAAAGGATGTACTTGCCGTCCACGGGCAGGGAGGGAAGGTTCAGCACGTTGGAGCCGGTGGCGATGATGACCCTGTCGCCTTCCACGTCCTGCACGGAGCCGTCGGGCATGGTCACCTTCACGAGAGAGGCGCTTACCACCTGTCCGCGGCCCATGACGACCTTGACCTTGAGCTTCGCGCAGCTTTTTTCCAGACCGCCGCACAATGTCTCGGTGACCTTGCGCTTTCTCGCGATGACGGCGGGCATGTCTACGGAAGGCGTCCCTTCATTTTTCACACCGAATTCCGCGGCGCGGCGGATGTTCTCCAGCACTTCGGCGGAGGACTTGAGCGTTTTGGTGGGGATGCAGCCGCAGTTGAGGCATGTGCCGCCGAGCCATTTGGATTCCACGAGGGTGACTTCCGCGCCGCGCTTGGCGGCGTCGAAGGCGGCCGTGTAGCCGCCGGGGCCTGCGCCTATGACAGTGATGCGAAGAGCCATGATAGCTTTCCTGCCTTGATGACTTGAGGTGTGCGCGTCGCAAGCGGCGCGAAGGACCGGAAAAGCGGTCCCGTGCCCGGAACGGACGAGAGCCTCATCCGTTCCGGCGGACTGTCCGCAAAGAGGGGTGCGGACATGGGATGCGGAAGACGTCGCGCTTTTCCGCGAAGGGAATCATTCTCCCTTGATGATGTCGGTCTTGGGAAGGGCGGAACGGACCTTGGAGCGGTAGGGCAGCAGATTGGCGAGAGGTTCCACGCCCTTCACAACCTCGTCCGTGGCCTGGATGCCGAAGGGCAGCATCATGTCGCCGCAGGCTTCGGCCACCATCTTTCCGGCGAGAGCGGCGTCGGCGGGGGAGAGCCAGGCGAGGGAGCCGTCGGCCTGCCTGATGGGTTCGAGATACAGGCGGATGACGTTGTCCTGGAAGGCGCGCACGAGGGCGATGGTCTTGCCGAGGTCTTCCCTGGAAGGCGCTTCGCCGCCGACCGCGGCGGGATACACGGAGGCCGGACCGGGGATGTTCAGACGCACGCGGGTCAGGCAGCCCGTCTTGATGAGGCGTTCCAGAAGATCGGGATTGCGTCCGTCGGTGTCGATGACCACCTGAAGACCGCCCTTGGCAAGCGCGGTGACGAGTTCGACGAAGTGATCCTCTTCGCCGGCGGGAACCTTGGAGACGTTCAGACCGGAGATCCAGCCGTGCAGCATCTTGCTTTCGGTGACGGCGCCGGCGTCGCCGAGGGCCTTGCCGGAAAGAAGATAGGCGATGATGACGCCGGTGCCCTGAAGCACCACGTCGCCGTCGTCGTCATGGAACATGGGGAACTCCACGCCCGTTTCGTTGCGGTGGAGAAATTTGCGGTTGGCGCGGTAGAAGCCGTTCACGATGTCCTTGTCGGCATCGAGGTCGTAGCTGTCGTAGGTGATGCCCCGGGCGTCCATGAATTCATGGGTGATGCGGCAGCGGATACAGTTGGGAGCCTTGTAAAGAGTGATGGCCATGTCAGAACTCCATAACGGTTAAACATTCCGTGGTCCCGGCGGCGGGATCGGCCTTGCCGGATGTCTTCCGACGGTGGGAAAAGGCAGCCTGCGCGGTATTTCACCAGAAAACAGGAACCATGACAACAAGGCTTGTCGCCGGCATTTTCCTGTTATTACCAGCAAATATTCAATAGACTTTCATTCTAGTGAAATGCGTCCTGTCTGTCAAGATATCATGTCTCTGCGAAAGGCTTCGCCGAAGGGCGGAGCGGAGGGTCCTGTCGGAATCCTCATAAAAAATTTTCAGTTCCTTCACGGGCCGAAAATGCCCGGAACATCCCGCAATACCGCATATTCTCTCTGCTTTTCCGCGAAAAAGCGAAATTTTTAACATTGCTTCTCCGGAATTGATAGGGTAAGCTCACTTCATATTATTTAAGGCTCTGTCACAACAAATGGTTGATTTTGACGAGAAATAGCGTATAATAATA
>CAJJMX010000246.1 GCA_905192935.1 uncultured Mailhella sp. | reverse complement strand
GGCCGTTCTTGAGCAGAAAGATGAGTTCGCCGTTTTCGTAGTCGGCGTCGAGGCTGCCGTCGGGGGCGAGTATGGTCATGGTGGTGCCCTGGGCGCGTCTGTCCTCGACCATGACGCCGGCCATGGTGCCGCTCACGGGATCGACCTTGCGGGCGAACATGACCATGTTGGGCACGTCCTTGTTGAACACGCCGGGCTGAACGACCACGCGGGCGCTGCTGCTTGCGATGTCCAGCACTTCGGAGCGGAAGTGTCCCATGCCCCAGGCCTGCCAGTAAATGGAGATCCAGAAGCCGAAGAGCGCGCACAGGATGGAGAAGAACACGGACGCGGGCAGCATCTGATAGAGGCTGACGCCTCCGGCCTTGAGAGCGACGAGTTCGCGGTCCGTGCTCATGCGCAGGAAGGTGAGGAACACGGCGAGCATGCAGGCTATGGGGCAGATGATGAGCAGGAAGAAGGGACTCAGGTAGCCGAACAGGCGCAGGGTATCCCAGATATTGAGCTCAAGGCCCAGGAGCATGTCGCGCAGCTGAAGGGCGCGTCCCATGAGGATGAACAGAAGAAGAACCGCCATGGACAGGAAGAAGATCTTGGCGTGTTCCAGAAACAGGCGTCGCTGAAGAAGGTTCATGCGCGGGCCTCGTCCTTGACCTGTTCCAGGAGCCGGGCGAGTGCCTCCTGATCGAGGGGGGAAAGATTGAAGCGCGCGCCCGCGCCGTCCAGAAGGTCGGCCGCATCCATGCCGGGGCATTCGCGGCGGCGCTCCACGATGTAGGCAAGAGCGCGGCGGATCAGTTCTTCATGCTGCATAACCGTGGCCATAGGGATCTCCACAAGGTCTGTCTTTGACCGGCCGGCAGGGGCCGCACCGGGAAACGAGACATGATAACCCGTTTTGCAAAAATGATGAAGAGATAAAATCCGCCCTTCCCCGGAAAGCATGGAGCGTCCGGCGCGGGGCATCGGCGACGGGACACTCCCCTTTCAGCGCTGCTTGCGCCGCGGCGTTTTTTTGCCTTGTCCGGGGCATACGGAGAAAAAGGCCTGCGCCGCGCGGACAGGGCAGGCGGCGCAGGCCGATGCGAAAGGGAAGCGTTCCGAGGAGGGCTAGTCGAGCACTCTCATTTCATTGGGTTCCATGACCAGCGGGATGCAGTCCGGGGCGAACTTCTTCAGGGATTCGACGAAGAGGTCGGCGTTCTGGGCGAGCACGGGGAAGGTGCGGTAGTGCATGGGCATGACCACGGGAGCGCCGAGCAGCGCGGCGGCCTTGGCGGCAAGGACGCCGTCCATGGTGAACACGCCGCCGATGGGCAGAAGCGCGAGATCGAGCTTGAAGCGGTCGGCAATGAGGGTCATGTCGCCGAACAGGCCGGTGTCGCCGGCATGGTAGACGGTGTGACCGCCGGGCATTTCGATGACGTAGCCCACGGGGGAGCCCGTGGCGGCGGAGTGGAAGGCCTGGGTCATGGTGAGCCTGGCGCCGTGGGCCTCGAGGGTGCCGTCCACGTTGCCGCCCATGCCGTAGTTGATGATCTGCCCTTCCGGCACGCCGCGCTCGATGAAGTAGCCCACGAGATCGGCGATGCAGTAGAGAGTGGCGCCGGTGGTGCGGACGATTTCCACGGTCTGGCCGAGGTGATCGCCGTGATCGTGGGTCAGGGCGACGATGTCGGGACGGGGGATCTCACGCCAGTCGGGCGCGAAGGGATTGCCTTCGAAGAAGGGGTCGATAAGAACGGACACGCCGTTTTCACTGAGCATGACGTTGGAGTGGCCATACCAGGTAATGTGCAGCTGAGACATGATTCCTCCGTTGATGTTGGGGGATGGGGGAACGAATTCCCCGGTTCTCTCCGGCGCATGACGCCGGAGGGGACAGTGACAGAGATTCTCTTTTAATATCACCCGTGCGCATGGTCAAGCCATGAAAAGACGCCGTCTTGACAAAAGAGCCGGGGCGGGCAAGTGTGGCGGAAATTTCCTTCATGCGCCGCAAGGAGTCGACATGTTCCGACCGATCACGCTTTTCACGCTCACGCTGTGTCTTTGTCTCGCGCCTTTTGGGGCCTTTGGCTTCGACGACGGCGTGGAGTCTCTCAAGTTCGCCGCGCCCGACGGCTTCACGGAGCTTGCGGATCATGAATCGGAGCTTTTTCTCGACACGGAGAAGAACGCGGTGAGGCACGGCAGGCTCGTGAAGATGTATCTGCCGCAGTACATAGCGCATCAGTACCGCTACGGCAGCCGCGACGCGGTGACGAGGCAGGTGCTGATCTGCGCGCTGGAGGGTCAGAGCCGCGCGCTCGATCAGAAGGACGCCGAACTGCTGGCGCGTTCCACGGAGGGACTTTTCATCGGTTTTTCGCGCATACCGCGCAGCCGCACGGACACGCCCGCGCAGGAGATGGAGAACCGGGAAAAGGCGCTTTTGAACGCGCTGTCCACGGGCACGCCGCTGCTGGTGGATTCTCTGCGCACGTCGAGCGCGTTTCTGTACACGAGTCTCATACACTTCAACATGGCGGAGCGCGGGCAGAAGAGCTGGCTTTCGACGGCGATGGCCACGGCGGTGGTGCCGGTGAAGGACACGGTGCTCTTCGTGACGGTGACCTCCATACTCGGCAACGACAAGCCTGAGCCGCATCTGGACTGGGTGAAGGAAACGGCGACGAGCTTTGCGGACATGATCGTGCGCGGCAACAAGACGGAAAAGAAATAGCCGCATTTTCGGCGGGACAAAGACTTGCCTTGCGGCGGAAAATAGGATAGACACCACCAGTTACACATAATGCACACATCGGCAGCGGCCAGGGTTCCCGGGGACGAGAGGCGTCAACGGGTGAAGGGCCAGGGGTCGATGTGGAAGACAAACCCTTTTTTCTCAAGGAGAACTACCATGGCTTACGTTACCATGAAGCAGATGCTGGAGACCGGCGTCCACTTCGGCCACCAGACCCGTCGCTGGAACCCCAAGATGCGTCCTTACATCTTCGGCGCCCGCAACGGCATCCATATCA
>CAJJMX010000245.1 GCA_905192935.1 uncultured Mailhella sp. | reverse complement strand
GGCCCGGCAGGCTTCCAGAGCCTTGGCGCCGAAGTCGATCAGAGGCTTCGTGCACACATGGGAGAGCTGCACGCCCATGAGCGGCGTATGGCTGAGATCCACGTCTCTGCTGGAGAATACGGCTTCGCATTCCTTGGACAGGGCATCGCCTATGCCCGCCCAGAGAAGCTGATAGGGAGAATCGGCAATGATGTCGGAATTGATGAACGTATGGTTGGCAAGCTTGGGATAATAGTATTCACGGAAACTGCCGTCGGGATTGTAGATGACGCAGATGGCCGTGACGGATGCGCAGTTGCTGGCCACGGTGGGGAAGCAGAACAGAGGCTTGTCCAGCTCGTTGGCTACATACTTGCAGGTGTCGCAGGCACGGCCGCCGCCGACGGCAAAAATCATGTCGGCATTTTTGACAGCCTCGTTTTCCATGAGCATGTGTCCGTTTTCGTAGGTGGAGTCGCCACCGAACCATACGAAGTCGGTAATGGTCACGTGCGTTCCTTCCACAGCCTTGAGCAGGGCCTCGCGAGCCTTGGACATGGCCGTCTTGCCGCCGATGACGACAGCAGTGTTTCCGAAATGACGGGTGACATGAGCTATTTCGTTGTAGCAGTCGGAACCGATGGAATAACTGGGAAGAAACATATTGTAATGAGACATGACGTGCTCCTGCTGATGGAATAGGTTTCCGGAAAAAATGATGTTTTTTCCGTGCACGATTCAGATGTAGTTATTTAGATGTCTGATGTCAATAGTTGTTGTATGTTATCTGTGAAATTTCTGAGCTGAAACTATGTCGTGTCCGGGAAAGGCGGAGGAGAGAAGGGAACACAAAAAATGCCGGCACCTTGGGAGGCGCCGGCATGTTCCGTCAGATAGTGCGGGATATCAGCGGATCAGATACGGAATGCGGACATGAAGGGCCTGCGTGGGGCAGACGACCTCGCAGGGCAGACAGTACCAGCAGGTCATGTTGCGTTCCACGGGACGTCCGCAGCCAAGGCAGCGCGAAGCTTCGGCTCTGACTTCCTCTTCCGTGAAGCCGTCGCCGGAGCAGACGACGGCTGCGGCCTCGGGAGCGTCTTCCTGTTCTTCCGAAAGACCGTGGAAGCGTTCCAGACCGCGGGCAACGCGCTGGTTGCTCTCGTAGTCCACGCTGAAGCCTACCAGAAGATTGCGGGCGGCATGGGCCGTGCGGATTGCTGCCGCCATGGCCTGAAGGGGATTCTGCCTGTCCCCGGCGATAACGGCAAAGAGATTGTTGCGGACAAGTCCGTATTCATCCGCCGTCATGCCTTCGGCAGCAGCTCCGGTGACGATCACGGCATCGAAGTTTCTGCAGAGCTCTTCGATGTCGGAGGCGTCGGCCGTTTCAAACACTATGCCCATGCCCTTGAGCATGGTCATGGTCTTTTCCAGGACGGGGGCGGGGACGCCGTCCACGGAAAAGCAGGGAGAGGCGTTCAGGACGGTCACGGCGTGACCTCCCATGCGCAGAGCGTAAGCGGCCTGAAGTGCCGCGGCATCTCCGCCTGCGACCACGGCTTTTTTATGGGAGCGGGGAAGATGGTCGTCTGCACCGTACACGACGTCTTCCTGGGCATGCACAAGATAGGCGAGGATGCCGGCAAAGTTCAGAGCTCCGCCGCTGCGTCCGCGGGAGCAGGCCCGTGCAGCAGGGCCGTCGCCCCACGCGGCAAGAAAGCCGCCGAAAGGCGTGCAGCGGCGCAGTTCCCGGGCCGCTTCCTTCATCTTTCCCTGGGCGGCAAGCCGGACTATGCCCTGATAGTTGATGTCCATGAGAGAAGCCTGACGGCAGGGAGGGAGCACCAGACGGAGGTTGTCCATGATGCAGCGGTCAACGCAATTGCCGCAGGCCAGGCATTTGGAAACGTCAATAGCGATATTGCTGTCCTTCATCACAGGGAGACCTCCTCATTCAGTTCCGAAACCCTTACCTTTTCCGCATTGAGCTGACCGTCCTTCATCTTGATGACCACATGACACTTCCAGTTGGCGTCGTCGCGCTTAGGATAGTCGCTGCGGTAGTGGCTTTCGCCCCAGCGGCTTTCCTTGCGGAAGTCTCCGGCGAGGGCGGAGCAGTCCGCGCAGAGCAGGATGTTTTCCACTTCATAGAGCTTGGAGAGCTCGTGGCCGTTGCTGACGGCTACATGCCTGATGTCGTCGCGGAAGGTCTTTGACCAGTACTTCCAGAGTTCAAACTTGTGGGCGTTCTTGGGCGAGACCAGATAGTCGGCAACCATGCGGCGGACCTTGCGTTCCAGGTCATGGACGTCGATGTCGCGGTTTCTGGTCGTGAAGCGTTCATCGAGTTCAGCCTTGACGGCGGCCACATCGTTTTCGTTGACGGCGGTATCCGGGGCTTCGGCAATGTACTTTACGGCCTGCTCCGCAGCGACTTCACCGAACACGAAGGCGCCGGTAAGATGCTGCTTGGCCACGCTGGCCACGTCGCCGGCCGCATACAGTCCGGGCACGGCCGTTTCCGCACGCTCGTTGACACGTATGCCCGCAAGGCCGTGTCCGCCGCACAGATAGTACTCCGTGGGCCACAGTTCGATGTCATGCTTGCGGAAGTCGATGTGCCGACCGGCAAAGAAGCGCTCGTTGACCGGGCGTTCCGTGGTGAACAGCACGTGCTCGATCTCGCGGATGCGTTCTTCGGGCAGGTGACTGAGCTGAATGTGCACAGGTCCGCGTCCGTTAGTGAAGGCTTCGTTCATCACGTTGGTATTCGTGACTTCGCCTTCCATCAGGATGTTGCCTTCACAGTCGAGCACTCTGCCTCCGCGGGAAACGCAGATGGCGAGCAGCGGCATGTTGGTATCCTTGATGAGCATGGTGCGCTGGGTGTATTCCATGCCGGTCACGCCTGCGCCGGCGCGCAGCGCCATGACGAAACCGTCACCGGTGTTGCCGGGATAATCGTACACGCCGTAGAGATATTCGGAATTGGGCAGGGTGAAGCGGCTCACGCCGCCGGAAGCCACAAGCACGGTCTTGGCCTTGCATACGACCATCTGTCCGGTACGGAC
>CAJJMX010000244.1 GCA_905192935.1 uncultured Mailhella sp. | reverse complement strand
ATGTCCACCTCGCATTTCACCGTGCCCAGAAGCATCGCCCGCGCCTATGTGGAAGCCATACAGAATACGCCGCTGGTCCTTCAGGCCTATGTGTTCTATCTCGCCCTTCCCTACATCGGGGTCATGATGGGCCAGATCTCCGTGGGCATCTTCGCCGTGGGCATCTATCACGGCGCCTACATCGCTGAGGTCGTGCGCGCGGGTATCCAGTCCATTCCGCGCGGTCAGGCGGAAGCGGCGGCTTCTCAGGGCTTCACCTACGTGCAGACCATGCGCTGGGTCATTCTGCCCCAGACGGTGAAAATCATCCTGCCCCCGCTGGTCAACCAGATGGTGAACCTCATCAAGAACACCTCCGTCATCGCCCTCATAGGCGGCACGGATCTCATGAACCGGACCAACGACTGGGCCACCAGCGGTGCCAGCATCTACGGACCGCCCTTCCTCGTGTGCGGTGTTCTGTATTTTCTGCTGTGCTTCCCTCTCTCCACCTGGGGACGCCGCTATGAGGAGCGTCTGAAGAGACAGGACAGCCGTGCCGGACAGGAACTGAAAAAAATAGAGGAAGAACTGTCGTGATAGAGGTCATCACCCGCACCTTCACGCCCGAGATACTCACCTACCTTCTGGGCGGCGCATGGCTCGTCATCGAGCTTTCCGTCGTCATCGTGATCTGCAGCATCTTCTTCGGGCTCATTCTGGCGCTCCTGCGCAGCTACGACAAGTTCATCCTCGGCAAACTCGCAGGCATCTACATCGAAATTTTCCGCAACACCCCCAATCTCATGTGGGTGCTCATCTGCTACGTGTACGCGCCCTTGCCCACGGCGTTTCTGCGCTGCTCCTTCGCCTTCGTGCTGTTCACCTCGGCCACCATTGCGGAAATCATCCGCGGAGGCCTGAACTCCATTCCCAGAGGGCAGTTTGAGGCCGCGGCCTCCCAGGGCTTCAACTTCGTGCAGACCCTTGTGTACATCATTCTGCCGCAGTGCTTCCAGAACATCGTTCCCACCCTGCTCAGTCAGGTGATCACCGTGGTCAAGGACACTTCGTTCCTCTCCATGGTGGCCGTGGCCGAACTCATGTTCCGCTCCCGCAACGCTCTTGCCCTTCTGCCGCGCTATACCGGCCAGACTGTGGGCATACAGCAGGTGGCCGTCATCTTCGGCTTCGCGGCGCTCATCTACTTTGCCATCAACTTCACGCTCTCATGCGTCGTCCGCAGCATCCAGAAGCGCAGGCGGTCCCAGGCCGCACGCAACATCGGAGACGCAGCCTAGCAAAACATCTCTGCAAAGCATTCCCTCCTTGGAAAGGGCCCGTACGGCTGTGCCGACGGGCCTTTTCCCTTTCTCCGGTGCACGAATATGCGCTCCCCGGCTCATCCGTTCCCAGCGGAACACGCCGTCTTTCCGCCCCCGATTCTCCTTCCCGGAAAAAGACGATGCCGTGACAGGACGTTTCCGCCCGATGATCCTTTTCTCCCAAACGTCATTCGTCTTTGATGCGCTCTTTTCGAGAAGCATCCTGCCAGGCATTCCCTCCGCCCCGGCAGTCTCTCCGAAGGCCTTCCGGCCGTTCATCCCGACCGCAGGCTTGCCCGCCTTTTCCGTTCCGTCTCCCCCTTTCTTTTCTCTCGCTTCCGTCGAGTCGAACAGAAGCATCCCGTCTTCCTCTTTGCCCGCTTCATGCCGGAGAAATGAAAACGTCAACCGGACAACGACGGCACGTTTTCCCTTTGACTGCGGTGCCTCCCTCAGACTCGCGTCCCTTCAGCGAAGGCCCCGGCCTCAAAGCCCGCCGCAAATGTTCCTTCCTCCATGCGCAGTGCATTCTCAACATGACCGGGAAGAACACTTCCTTCTTTGATTTTTCATAGTCGGCCCCTTTTCATCATGTATTTTTTTTCACGATATCATTTAAAACAGACATTGCAGAAAAAGAATCAATGAGAATGAAAGAACAGGCTTGATAAAACACATGATTTACGATACGCAGGGGAACTATAAATACCGCATCAGAAGTGTGTTTCCACTGGTGCGTCACCTTTCCGAATGCCCGCCGCGCGGTACGGCTCCGGCAATGCCCCGCACGCACCTTCCGGAAAGAACAGGGGGCGTTCCGCCTGAAACCGCGACTTTTCGCCGCGGAAAAACCATACATGGATTAGGACAGATGCCATGAAAAACAACGTTGAACTGCATTCCCGCGCTCCCATGCCCCTGGTCATCGCCCATCGCGGAGCGAGAGGACACGCCCCGGAAAACACGCTGACCTCCGCGGTTCTCGGCCACGAAGTGAAGGCCGATCTCTGGGAGCTGGACGTCAACTATACCAAGGATTACAAGCTCGTGGTCGTGCACGACGACACCCTCGTGCGCACCACAAACGTGGAAGAAGTCTATCCCGGCCGTCCTTCCTACCGCGTGTGCGACTTCACGCTGGAGGAGCTCGGCAGGCTGGACGCCGGTTCCTGGTACGAAGGCCGCGACCAGTTCGGCCGCGTGGCCGCCGGAGAACTGAGTGCAGAAACCCTTGCTTCCTTCAAAGGCCTGCGCATTCCCACGCTGGAACAGGCACTCGAACTCACGAAGCGCTTCGACTGGGCCGTGAACGTGGAAATAAAAAACCACGCTCACCTCATCGGTCATGATACTGTAACAAAAGATGTGCTAGAAATGATCCGCCGCTTCGACATGGTTGAGCAGATCATCATTTCCTCGTTCCAGCACCGCTATCTGCTGGAGTGTCACGACCTCTGCCCCGAAATCGCCACGGGCGCCCTCGTGGAGAACACCCGTCCCGAAGATCCTGTCGAGCTGTGCCGCAGCCTCGGCGTGAACGCCTATCACCCCGACAGGCTGATTCTCGCGCCCGGCGATCTTGCCGCGCTCCGCGACGCAGGCTTTGCCGTCAACGTGTGGACCGTCAACGACATGGATGAGGCGAAAAAGCTGGTGGAAGACGGGGCGAGCGGCATCATCACCGACTTCCCGGCCGCCTGCCGGGTCGCTCTGGGCAGAGACTGAACCGTCATAAACGCGCCTCCGGAG
>CAJJMX010000243.1 GCA_905192935.1 uncultured Mailhella sp. | reverse complement strand
GCAGGTCGAAGAAGGACCACGAATCCATGCCGCCCGGGGTCCTGAGCCACACATAGGGAGAATGGACGCCGCCGAAGGCTTCGAGGCCTATCTTGGCGCAGGTTTCAAGCATCATGTCCGCGTTGCCCTGGTAGATGGCGAGAACTTCCTTCATCTGGGTTCTGGCCGGTTCCTTGAACGCGGCTTCGGCGGCTCTCTGCACGATGTAGGGGCAGCCGTTGTACTTGGTGCACTGACGGCGCAGCCACATGTCGTGCAGATGCAGCACGGTGCCGTCGGCGGCTCTGGCCGTGAGCTTCTTGGGAACCACGGCATAGCCGCAGCGAAGTCCGGTGAAGCCCGCGGTCTTGGACAGGGAGCGGAATTCCACGGCCACTTCGTCCGCGCCGGGGATCTCGTAGATGCTGCGGGGGATGGACTCGTCACGGATGAAGGCCTCGTAGGCCGCGTCGAACATGATGAGCGCGTCGTTTTCGCGGGCGTAGTTCACCCACTTGGTCAGCTCCTCGCGGTTCAGCACCGTGCCGGTGGGGTTGTTGGGGCTGCACAGGTACACCACGTCCACCCGCTTTTCGGGAAGAGAGGGATGGAAGTTGTTTTCCTTCGTGCAGGGCAGGTACACGATGGAGCTCCAGCGGCCGTTTTCATAGACGCCGCCGCGTCCGGCCATGGCGTTGGAATCCTCGTAAACGGGATAGACGGGGTCGGTGAGGGCGATGACGGCGTCGCTTCCGAAGAGCTCCTGGAAGTTGCCCACGTCGCTCTTCGCGCCGTCGCTGATGAAGATCTCGTCGGCATCGAGCGACACGCCGCGGGAGAGGTAGTCGTGCTTGAGTATGGCTTCGCGGAGGAAGGCGTATCCCTGTTCCGGACCGTAGCCGCGGAAGGTCTCGGCGCGGCCCATTTCGTCCACGGCCTTGTGCAAAGCTTCGATGACGGCGGGCACCAGAGGCTGGGACACGTCGCCTATGCCGAGGCTGATGACGTCGGCCTCGGGATGGTTTTCCTTGTATACGCGGACCCTGCGCGCGACTTCGCTGAACAGGTAGCTGCCGGAAAGGCCCGCGTAGGCGCTGTTGATGCTGCGCATTATGTTCTCCAGTTTGTCCGGCGCGGCCGGACGGTTGTAAACGAAAGACTTCAGGCCGTGAGGGAAGGCACGGGGAAGGTCATTTCCTTGTTCTTCTGCATGGTCCACACGCCGCAGGGGCACACGCCCGCGCACACGCCGCAGCCTATGCAGAGCTCGGGATCGGACACGTAGGCGAAATGTCCGTCGATCTCCACGCGGGAGATGGCCTTTTCAGGGCAGGATTCCCGGCACATGCCGCAGTCGCGGCAGGAACCGCAGCTCACGCAGCGGTAGTAGTCGTCGACCGGGGCGGGAACCTCTTCCTTGTGCACGCGGGAGAAGTACTCGAGGCTGAGGCGGGAGGAGGCCTTGTCGCGGCTGTCGGCGGGACGCAGGCTTCTGCCCGTCATGTAGGCATGGGCCGCCTCGGCCGCGCGGGCGCCGGAGCCGATGGCCGAGACCAGAAGGCCGGGCTTCACCACGTCGCCCGCGGCGAACACGCCGGGAAGTATGCTCATGTCCTCGTCCGGCACCACCCAGCTGCCGCGGAAGGTGCGCACGCCCTCGGGCAGAAAGTCGATTTCCGGCTCGTCGCCGATGGTGATGATGACCATGTCGCCGGGAACAAGACGGCCCTTGTCGTCCCAGATGCCTTCTTCCGTGATCTTGCTGGTCATGAAGGGCCACACGAGCTTGCCGCCCAGGGATTCGATGTGAGCGATCTCCTTTTCAAAGGCCGCAGGCTTCTGCACGTCCACGCACGTGACGTGTTCCGCGCCTTCGGCGTAGGCGCCGGCCGCGGCGTCCATGCCCGCGTTGCCGCAGCCTATGACGATGACGTTCTTGCCCGTGGCGGGATGTTCGCCCTTGTTCACGGCCTTCAGGTAGTCGATGCCGCCTATGATGCGTTCCTTGCCGGGCCAGTTGAACATTCTGGCCTTCGTGCCGCCCACGGCCACGATGACCGCGTCGTTGTCCCTGCGCAGGGCGGCGAACTTTTCACCGTCCACGCGGCAGGAGGTCACGAAGGAGACGCCCATCTTTTCGATGCGGGCGATTTCCGAGGTGAGAAGGTCGTGGTTCAGGCGCTCGCGGGGAATGACCTGCTCGATCTTGCCGCCCACCACGGAGTCGGCCTCGTACACGGTGACGTCGTGGCCCTTTCTGGCCAGCTGCCAGGCGGCGGAAAGACCGGCCACGCCGGAGCCTATGACGGCCACCTTCTTTCCGGTGCGCGCGGAGGGCTTCTCCAGGGTGATGGAGGCGGAGGAAAGGCCGAGGGGGCCTATCTGGATGGGCGAGTCGATGCGGCATCCGCGCGTGCAGGCGTCCATGCAGGGATTGGGGCATACGCTGCCGCACACCGAGCCGGGGAAGGGAGAGTAGTCGAGCACGAGGCGCAGCGCCTCTTCCGTGCGGCCTTCGCGCAGCAGGTTGTAGCGTTTCTGCGTGGGAATGTGGGCCGGGCAGGCGTATTCGCAGGGAGCGGCCGTGGCGGCGTTGTCCCAGACGGGCACGCGCAGACGGAAGTCGCCGCGCTCCACAAGGCCGTTCACGCGGAAATCGTCCTTGACCACGTCGCTGAAGATGCCGCCCTTCACCCAGTTCGAGGCATGGTAGGCCGAAACGCTCATGCGGGTCTTCTTGGCGCCGGCCTTGACGGGCACGAGCTTGCGCCATTCGCTCCAGCTGCTGAGAGTCTTCAGGGCGTCTTCGCGCTTCACCGCGGCCAGGAAGGCCTTGAGACCGTCGGAAAGGAAGGCGATGTCGGCTTCGTCGAGATCCTGCACGGCCACGTCGTTTTCGGCATAGGAGCCGGGATTGCCGCGGAAGTAGACCACGCCGCCCACCATGCCGACGCAGGCGCGCTCGCCGAGCACGGAAACGCCTTCGGGGGTGTCGAGGCCGCAGACCACCATCTTGCCGCCGCCCATGAATTCGCAGGGGAAGGAACCCGTGCCGTCGAGAATCCACAGTTCAGGCTCGGGGTA
>CAJJMX010000242.1 GCA_905192935.1 uncultured Mailhella sp. | reverse complement strand
GATAGGGACGACCTATGAGCAAGAACTGGATATTCCGCACGCGCAGAGACGGCAGAGCCGTCCCCGATTCCTTTCACGACGCGGCCGCACGCTGCGGCATTTCTCCACGCCTGGCCGAGCTTCTCTGGCTGCGCGGTCTGGAGAGGCCGGAAGAGCTGGCGGAATATCTTTCTCCCGGACTGAGACATCTTGCGAGACCGTCTCTCTGGCCGGGCATGGCGCAGGCGGCGTCCGTGCTGTCGGAGGGCCTTCTGGCCGGAAAAAAGCTTGCCATATGGGGAGATTATGATGCCGACGGCGTGACGAGCACGGCGCTTGCCCTGGAGGTTTTGCATCATCACGGCTTTGATGCGCTGTGGCATCTTCCCGACAGGCGGGAGGAAGGCTACGGCATGAACGTGAAGGGCGTGGAAAAGCTTGCGGAAGAAGGCGCTTCCATGCTGCTCACCGTGGACTGCGGCATTTCCGATGTGTCGGCCATCGCAAGAGCCAGGGAGCTCGGCATGGACGTGGTCGTCACCGATCACCATCTGCCGCCGGAAACGCTGCCGGAGGCGACGGTGCTGTGCAATCCCAAGCTGGCGGACTGTCCCTGTGCCTCCCTTGCGGGCGTGGGCGTCACGTTCTTTCTCATGGCCGAGCTCAACGCACGCCTTGCCGAGGCGGGCTCGACGCGCATGGACATGCGGCGCACGCTGGATCTTGTGGCACTCGGCACACTGGCGGACCTTGTGGATCTGGAAGGACAGAACCGTATTCTGGTGAAGAACGGTCTGCTCGTGCTGGCCGAGGCGAAAAGACCCGGCATTTCGGAGCTCAAGGCGGTGAGCGGTTTTGCTCCGCTGGCCAGTCTCGGTGCGGGACAGGTCATATTCAGCCTTGCGCCGCGCATCAATGCCGCCGGGCGCGTGGCCTCGGCAAAGACGGCGCTGGCGCTCCTTTGCGCCGGGGACTGCGACAGCGCGGCGGAGCTTGCCCGCACGCTGGACGGTTACAATACGCAGCGCCGGCAGGAAGAAGAGCGCATTACCGAAGAAGCCATGGTGCAGGCCGAGGCGGCGCTGCATGAACCTGCGCTCGTCATTGCGGGCCGGGACTGGAATCAGGGGGTGATAGGGATCGTGGCTTCCCGTCTGGTGGAAAAATACCATAAGCCCACGCTGGTCCTGTGTGCCGACGGAGAGAGCCTGAAAGGCTCGGGACGTTCCATCAGCGGCTTCGACCTTCATGCGGGACTTGCCCGCTGTGCGGACGAACTGCTTTCTTTCGGAGGCCATCGCATGGCCGCAGGCGTGCGTGTTCTGCCGGAAAAGCTGGAGGCGTTCCGCTCCCGTTTCGTGGGTGTCGTGCGCGAGGAGCTCGGTGACGCGCCTGTGCCCGCCG
The DNA here is from genome assembly GCA_905192935.1 of uncultured Mailhella sp. Classification (GTDB taxonomy): domain Bacteria; phylum Desulfobacterota; class Desulfovibrionia; order Desulfovibrionales; family Desulfovibrionaceae; genus Mailhella. The sequence continues at coordinate 1,700 of CAJJMX010000242.1, read as the reverse complement.
TGCAGATGATCGACGGCAATCTCGATTTCAAGGCCGCGACGAATTTCATTTTTCTCAAGGAACTTGAGATGATGCAGCCTTTCGGCGTGGGAAACCCGGAGCCGGTGTTCCAGTCTCCGCCGCTTCTGGTGAAAAGACGCCGGATTTTCGGTCCGCAGAAGAATCACGTGCTCCTGGAACTGACCGACGAGAGCTGCGGCGTCACGCTTCAGGCCAAGGCCTGGAGACAGGCCGAACAGTTTCCCGCCGATCTGGAAGGAAGGCGCATCCTTCTCGCCTACAGTCCCGGCATAGACATGTACAACGGCGCGGCCAGCGTGGACGTGCGCATCAAGGACTGGAAGCTGGCCTGACCGCCCGTGGACACAGGTCCTCACAAAGCTCCGCAGAGCTTCTTTCCGCAGGAAAGAGGCGTGCGGAGTTTTTTTCGGCACGGAACAAAGACACGCGTTTTCCGGTAACCGGCGCTCCTGCATTTTCCGGAGAACGGCGGAAAAAAGGTTTCTTTGCGGCAGGACGCAGGAGTCCTGAGGAAGCGGGCACCGGGGAAAGGCGTGCTTCCTTGCACATGGACGAAGGAAAAGAAAAAGGCCTCCGCCGTGACGGAGGCCTTTTCGGAATGCCGGGCAGGCGCGTTATTCGCGCACGCCGTGGAATTCGATTTCAGTGATTTCGTAGGTCACGCGGCCGCGGGGAATGTCGATGGTGACTTCGTCTCCGACCTCATGGCCGAGGAGCGCACGTCCCACGGGAGAATTGATGGATATGGAGCCCTTGCCGAAGTCGGCTTCGTCGGGGCCAAGCAGGGTGAACTGGCGTTCCTCGTCAGTGTCCACGTCGACCACATGCACGGTAGCGCCGAAAATGACCTTGTCGCTGTGCAGCGTGTCAAGGTCGATGACAGTGTACTGAGGAAGCTGGGACTCGATGTAGTTGATGCGGGCTTCCAGAAATCCCTGGCGCTCACGGGCAGCGTCATAGCCGGCATTTTCCTTCAGGTCACCTTCTTCACGGGCTTCCTTGATGGCCTGAATGACGATGGGACGCTCTTTCTTGAGCTCTGCGAGTTCTTTTTCCAGCTTCTTGTAGCCCTGTACGGAAATAGGCGTGCTCATGGCAGGTACCTTCAAACAAAAGTGATATGCAAAAAAAGAGGCCCAACTTCTTGAAAGAGAGGTCGTCACTTCCAGAGAAGCGGGGCATCAGGAAATGCTTTCTCTGCAATATAGGCCTGCCGGGAAGTGAAGTCAATCCCCGGAGCCGTTTTCGGCTCTTCGGCAAAGAGGAGCGGGCGGTCGGAAGCGGGGCGGGGATCTGCCGAACCTCGGAGCCTGGGGGAAAGGCACGGCGTTTCCGTCCGGGCTGCGTAAGGCGGTACCGGCTTTGCCGGGAGGGCGCACCGGCTTTTGTTTTTATTGCTGGACAAGTTGTCCGGCTTCTGAGAGAATGAAAGTTCTATTATTCTGTTGCCCGGCTTGACGGGCGATAAAACCTTCATGGAACTGCTATGGCAAACGATAATCAGCCGGATAAAGTCATTTATTCGATGAACCGCGTGACCAAGCGCCATGGTCAGCGGGAAGTGCTCAAGGACATTTCTCTCGGCTATTTTTACGGCGCAAAGATCGGCGTGCTCGGCCTGAACGGCGCGGGCAAGTCTTCGCTGCTCAAGATCATGGCCGGTGTGGACAAGGCCTTCG
>CAJJMX010000241.1 GCA_905192935.1 uncultured Mailhella sp. | reverse complement strand
CCGCCGCGCGGCGAAGCCGCAAGGCGAACCAAGGGGGCGCGGGGGGAATTATTCCTCCCGCATGCCTTTCCTGCGTTTCCTGTCTTTTCTGCGTTTCTGGAGGGTTGCTTGACTTTGGGTCAGTGGTGGGGCAGAAAATGGGGCATGGGGGACGCGGCGGTTGCGTCCTTTTAACTTTTTTTCTAGCGAGAGGCCGGCATGTATTTCAGGAACACCTGACGCACATATCGCAGAGACAAGGTGTGTCTTGCCGGCTTTGTGTTGGAGTGGCTTTTTATGCCGTTCTCTGCGGTGATACGTTGTTTTCCTGGAAGGTGCCGCCTCGCGTGAGAGGTGAGCATGAATCGTATTCTTTCTGCATTTGCGCTGGTTCTTCTCAGCGCGTCTCTGGCCGTGGCCGCTCCTCTGGACTCTTTCAAGGGTCAGAAGGGCACGCTTGACATAGCCGGCGGCACGGCCCACATCCCGGTGATGAAGAAGGCTGCGGAAGCCATCATGAGCGCGAATCCCGACATCCGCATCACGGTTGCGGGCGGCGGTTCCGGCGTAGGCGTTCAGAAGGTCGGCGAAGGACTTGTACAGATAGGCAACACGGGTCGCGCTCTCAAGGAGAGCGAGGTTGCGAAGTACGGTCTTGAGACCTTCCCCTTTGCCATTGACGGCGTGGCTGTGGCGGTGAATCCTGCCAACAAGGTGACGTCTCTGACGAAGCAGCAGGTGAAGGACGTTTTTGCGGGCAAGATCACCAACTGGAAGGAGCTCGGCGGCAAGGACGCTCCCATTTCCCTGTATGTGCGCGAGGACGGCAGCGGCACGCGCGAGACCTTTGAAGAGCGCGCGCTCGCCAAGGGCACGTCCGTGCAGAGCGCCAACGTGGTGAACTCCAACGGCGCCATGAAGACCGCCATTGCTCAGGATCCCAACGCCATCGGCTATGTGGGCATCGGCCATCTTGATTCCTCCATCTGCGGCGTCACGGTGGACGGCATGGTTCCTTCTCAGGAGAACGCCGCCAACGGCAGCTACAAGATCACCCGTCTTCTGTACATGAACACCAAGGGCAAGCCGCAGGGTCTGACCGCGCTGTTCATCGACTACATCTATTCCGCGGACGGCAAGGGCTTCACGGCTTCTTCCGGTTACATTCCGCTGGACAGGAAGTAGCATGTCCATGAGAAGGAGCAGCGGAATCATCCGGCCGGAGGGCCGGAGCGGGGAAGCGGGCCCTGTCGTGATTCGTCTTGCCGTGGCGCTGGCCATGGCGGGCATGGTGCTGCTGTTTCTCATGGTCGTCGCCTTCGCTCTGCCCGCCTTTGTTCAGAGCGGGGGCGGCGGCCCGTTTTCCTGGTCGTGGGCCCCGGGAAGGGGAGAGTTCGGCATTCTGCCCATGGTGGCGGGTTCTCTTCTGGCGGGCTTTCTTGCCGTCCTTCCCGGATGGCTCATGGGCGTCGGGCTGTGCTGCTGGCTCCTTGCGCCGAAGAGCGGCGCGCATCCCGGGCCGTGGCGCGTTCTTGTAGGCGCTCTTGTGCGCGTCATGACCGCGGTTCCCACCGTGGTCTACGGCTTTGCCGCCGTCTTTCTTCTGGCTCCGGTCATACGCACGGGGCTCGGCGGTTCGGGCTTTTCGTGTCTTACGGCGGTCATCATGCTTTCCGTACTCATCCTGCCCACCGTGGTGCTGGTGCTTCAGGCGGGACTTCGGCCGCGTCTTGAGGCCGTGGCGCTGACCGGTGCGGCTGCGGGACTGTCGCGCATGGAACTTCTGTGGCATCTCGTGCTTCCCGCCTCGCGCGGCACGCTTCTTTCCGCCGCGGTGCTCGGCTTCGGCCGCGCCGTGGGAGATACCATGCTGCCGCTCATGCTTGCGGGCAACGCGCCGGTCATGCCGTCTTCGCTGTTGTCGAGCATGCGCACGCTCACGGCGCACATGGCGCTCGTCACCTCCAACGAGGTGGGCGGGGCCGCCTACGATTCCCTGTTCATGGCCGGGCTTCTGCTGCTTGTCATCAACGGCGCGGTGAGCCTTGTCATCCGCCGCATGGGAGGCAGGGCATGAAACATTCCGTTCCCTTTGTTCTGTTCCGCGCCCTGTCCGGATGCTGCGCCGTGCTCGTTCCGGCGCTCGTCTTCGTGCTTCTCGGCTATCTTGTCTGGCGCGCGCTTCCGGTCATGGGACCGGAGCTTCTGTTCGGCCGCGTCGCTCCCCTGGACGCCGTGCTCGGCCGCGTGCCCGTGTGGAACGGGCTGTGGCCCGCGTGCGTGGGCACATTCTGGCTCGTGATCCTGACCATGCTCCTTGCGGTCTTTCCCGGCGTGGGCTGCGGCATCTATCTTGCCGAACTCGCCACGCCGCGGCAGAAGCGTCTGCTCGGCGCGGCCGTGGACATGCTGGCCGGCATGCCTTCCATAGTCATGGGGCTTTTCGGCTTCATGCTCATCCTGCTTCTGCGCCGCACCTTCCTGCCGGACGCGAACACCTGTCTTCTGCTGGCGGCCTGCTGTCTTGCGCTTCTCGTGCTGCCCGTGCTGGCCGCCTCCGCGCGGGAGGCCATGGCCGCCGTGCCTTCCTCGCTGCGTCTGGCTGCGGCCGCCTGCGGCTTTTCCCGCTCTCAGGCGCTGTTCCATCTTTTTCTGCCCGCCGCGGCCAGAGGCATACTCGGCGGCGTGGTGCTCGCCGTGGGACGCGCCGCCGAAGATACGGCCGTCATCCTCTTCACCGGCGTCGTGGCCAACGCGGGACTGCCGTCCGGGCTGTTCGGCAAGTTCGAGGCGCTCTCCTTCGACATCTATTATATTTCCTCCCAGTATCAGGATCAGCAGGAGCTTCTGCGCGGCTTCGGCGCGGCGGCGCTTCTGCTCATCGTGTCCTGCCTGCTTCTTGCGGTCGCGCGAGGCCTTGAGCGCGGCTTCTACAGAAAGCGGCAGGGAAAGGCATAAGTCATGACTTCTTCTTCCCGTCCCGTGCTTCTGGTGCGTGATCTTTCCGTGTCCTTCTTCGACCATCCCGTGCTGCGGCATGTGGATCTTGAGGTGGTAACTTCTTGTGAATCACGGTTGCTGAGTACGGTACACTCTATGGGATTTGAAA
>CAJJMX010000240.1 GCA_905192935.1 uncultured Mailhella sp. | reverse complement strand
CGCCGTCGTGCATGCCCCGCATGCCGTAAAGCGTGTCCGGCCGGTACGTTCCTTCGCGATACTTCGACGTCTGCATTTGACATTTATGTCAGTCTTTACTAGCGTGCTTGCAGGTCCGGAACCATCCGTCCTTTTCTTTGTCCTTTTTCTCCCTCTAAGGAGTTCCTGTATGGCTCAGCGTCCCACCATTCAGAAGCCTACGCCTCTTTCCCAGCCTGCGTTCCGTAACGGAGCCGACCCCGTCATGGGCGGCGTCAATATTCCCAATTTCAGTGCCGAAATGCAGGCCGAAGTCAGCCCCGAAGCCGCCCCTCTGTGGAACTTCGTGCTGACTCATGCCCGCAAGATAGCCGCCGGCGTCGTGGTCGTGGTTGTCGTCATTCTTTCCGTAGCCGGCTGGCAGTGGTATCGTGAAGAGCAGATCTCCGATGCCCGCATGGCGCTTGGCCGCATCATCTCCGTGCAGGATCCGGCCCGCCGCGTGGCAGCGCTGGAAGGCTTCCTCAAGGACGCGCCCTCTGCCGTCCATATTGCTGCCAATCTGGAACTTGCCTCCGCCGCCATGGCGACGGGCGACTGGAACAAGGCGGCCGCCGCCTATGCCGCCGTGGCCGAACAGGACGGCGACACTCCCCTGGCCTTTGCCGCCCGCCTCAACCACGCGCAGGTGCTCATGCACAAGGGCGACTTTGCCGCCGCCCGTGACGAATTCAAGTCCCTCGCTGCTTCCGCACCGGCGGACGTGGCCCCCGTCATCCATCAGCAGACGGCGGAAGCCGCCGTGGCCGCGGGTGACAAGGCCGGAGCCATTGCCGCCTATGAAGCCGCCGTGGCCGCTCTTCCCCCCACCGACCAGGAATCCGCCGCGTTTTTCCGTTCCCGCATCGCCTCTCTCAAGAAATAACGCCGTTCCGACAGTCGGAGTGCTTTCATGCTGCATCATTCCAATAATGCTTCAAATCAGGACGTCAGCCCGTGGCTTGAGACCCTCCGTCTCATCGCCAGCGAAATGGGCCCCAAACGCCCCTTTCAGACCAGCCTGACATCCCTGCTGCGCAAGCTTTCCGAACGTCACGGCTTTCTGCGTCCGCATCTTGTTCTGTTCGATCCCGAAACCGGCATGCTGCGTCTCAGTCTGGCCGATGCTCAGCCGAAGGCCAACCATGCCAACTATGCTCCGGGTGTAGGCGTCACGGGACAGGTCTTTGCCACAGGCCGTTCCGTCATCGTGGAAAAGCTCAAGGGTGATTCTCTGTTCCTCAGCCTTCTCTTCGAGCGTTCCGATGAGGAAATGGAACGACTGTCTTTCATTTCCGTGCCCATACTCGCTCCCGCCGGTGACGGGCCGCTCTCCGCGCGCGAGGTCATAGGCACACTCAACGCCGACACTGAATTCGTCTCCCGCGAAGACCTTGAAAAACGTCGCGTCTTCATGGAAGTTGTGGCCGCACTCATCGCCAATGAGGCCGCCTATCTTCAGGAAGAACTCAGTCGTCAGCGCCGTCTGCCCGGACAGATCACAAGAGAAACGACTTCCCTTGAGGACGCCAGATCCTCCTCTGCGTTCATCGCCCAGTCCAAGGTGATGCGCAATATTCTCGAGCAGGCAGCCCACATCGCGCAGGGCCGTGCACCCGTGCTGCTGTGCGGAGAACCCGGCGTGGGCAAGGAAAGACTGGCCATGCGCATCCACGCCTTCAGCCCCCGGAGCGATATTCCGCTCGTCGTGTGCCATTGCGCCGCGCTGCCGCCGGAACGCCTGCAGATAGAACTGTGCGGCTATCAGAAAGGAGCCTTCCTCGGGGCCATGCAGACGCAAAAAGGTCTTTTTGAGCAGGCCAACACCGGCACCATCTTCCTTGATGCCGTGGAAGCCCTCACCCCCGCCGCGCAGGAAAGCCTGCTCCGTCTGCTCAAGGAACACACCGTGCTGCGGCAGGGCGGTGAATCTCCCGTTCCCGTCGACGTGCGGGTCATTGCCGCCACCAGCGCACAGCTCGACGTTCTTGTGGAACAGGGCCGCTTCTCCGGCGAGCTTTACGCCCGTCTCAATGTATGCGCCCTGCACATTCCTCCCCTGCGCGAGCGCCGTGAAGACATCGTGCCTCTGGTGGAGCATCTGCTCCTGCGCCATGCCGACTATCATACCGAAAAAATCAAGCGTATTTCCTATCCCGCGCTGGAACTGCTCACCCGCTACTTCTGGCCCGGCAACATCTCGGAGCTCACGAGCTGCCTGCAGCGTGCCGCCCAGTACTGCGAAGACGGCGTGATCCGTGCCGGTGATCTGCCGCCGTCTCTCCAGACGGCCGAAAGCACCGCCACCGAGGCAGGACTCTCCCTCGGCGACGCGGTAACCCGCTTTGAAAAGGAACTGCTTGTCGACGCTCTCATCAAGGCCGGGGGCAACATGCTCAAGGCGGCACGAGATCTCAAGTCCAGCTACCGTATCGTGAACTACAAGGTGAAGAAGTACGGCATAGACCCTCATCAGTTCGTCTATCGAAACAAGAACGTATAAGGGTCCCGGGCCTGCGCTTAAAAATCATCCCGCGTGCTGTCGAGTCATCGGCAGAACGCGGGATTTTTTTGCACAACGGACAAGCATCTCAAAAGTCCGGCAGAAGCCCGTGGCTTCGGGCAGAAGAAAAAGCGAAAGCGTGCACTCCACCGGACCGAAAGCGGAAGACCGGCACGTCATGATCTATGAAGAGCTCTCTTCATTCCTGCCCTGAAAAGGCGCTGGACACAGACAGAAGCAAGCAGCCTTCACCACATCTTTCCGCACACGGACAGTTTCACTGAAGCAGTGAAAGCATTTCCATGCGGCGCACGGCGGGAGAACCGGTCCGGCGGCGGGAAGAACGGCGCACGGCAAGAGGCGTATTTTCCAGAGCCTCGGCCTGTTCGGCCAGCGCCTCGAGATTGCTGCAGGCAAGGGCAACCAGCGCAGGACTGAAAGTCTCAACGTTCAGAGAACCAAGAAAGGAACGCACGCTGCGGATATCGTCACTCATGGCCATAGGAAGCTCCTTGAAAAGTCTCATTGATTTTTTGTGCTGAACACGACTCCCTTTTGCCAGTTTTATTGATTTTGTCAACTAAAA
>CAJJMX010000239.1 GCA_905192935.1 uncultured Mailhella sp. | reverse complement strand
AGTAGAAGTGTTCGCCCGCAGGCATGGTGGAGCGGTCGAAGGCGATCATGTCCGCCCAGACCTTGTACACGTCGGTGCTGTTGGCGAAATTCATCATGTCGGGGCTGTAGCCGCCGCACGGACGCATGTTCACCTCGAGCGCCACCACGTCGCCCTTTTTGCCCATGCCTTCCTGATCCTGCGTAAGACGGAAGAACTCGAAGTGCACGAAGCGGCTTTTCACGCCGAAGCTCCTGGCCGTGGCACGGCCGGCGGCGCGGGTGTCGTCGGGCAGGTCCTTCAGCAGATAATAGGCCGAGTTGCCGGACTCGTTCACCACGTCCATGAGGTTCACGGGCGTGATGTTGCCGGTCTCGAAGATGGGATCGCCGTGCGAGTCGAAAATGGCGTCGTAGGAATTGATCTCCGCGTGGATGAACTCTTCCATGATGTACTGCACGCCGGGCATGCGACTCGCGAGAAAGGCGTCGAGATCGGCCTCGGAGGACAGTTTTCTGGTGTCGGACGCGCCCATGCCGTTGTCGGGCTTCACGATGACCGGCCAGCCGACCTCATGGATGAAGCCGAGGCAGCCCTTCCTGTCGTCCACGAGGTGATAGCGGGCCGTGGCGATGCCTGCGCGGCGGTAGTATTCCTTCATGCCGGACTTGAAGCGTATGCGGGGAATGTCCGGGTTCTGGAAGCCGCTTGTGATGTTGAAGTCCGTGCGCAGGGCGGCGTCCTGTTCAAGCCAGTATTCATTATTGGATTCCAGCCAGTCGATGCGTCCGTACTTGTGGATGAAAAAGCCCATGGCACGGTACACTTCATCGTAATTTTCCAGGCTGCCGACCTTGTAGTATTCGTTCAGGCTTCCTTTCAGCTCCTGCGGCAGATCGTCATAGGGCTGTTCGCCTATGCCGAGAACGTTCAGGCCGTCATCCTTGAGTGCGCGGCAGAACTTCCAGTAATTCGTGGGAAAATTCGGTGAAATGAATACAAAGTTTTTCATGGTGCCTTCTCCTCCTCCTTGCGGAGCCTCCTTCGTGTCGGACCGGATGCTTTCCGGTCATGTTCCCCCGCCTGCTCCCGTCAGGCCGTGCGCTCGCCGAGCAGCCACGGCAGAAAATATTCCACCTGCCGGTACCACCACGGCCAGTCGTGGTTGACGTCGTGTCCCCACAGATCCACCCACAGGTGAATGCCTTTTCTTTCAAAGATTTCCTTGAGCCGTCTCGTGGACTCGGGCAGTTCCCAGGGCCCCTGACCCACGCATATGACCGCGCGCTGACTGTTGTACAGGGGAATGTAGGGATGATCGGTCGGAAAGTTGGCCATGTAGTCCACGGGCGAGTTCTCGTACACCACTTCGTCCATGTAGCTGCCGAATCCGTAGCTCGCCGTATAGATGCCCGAAAGCGCAAGAAGACCGTTGAACATGTCCGGACGACGCAGATACAGATTGACCGCGTGCAGAGCTCCCAGACTGCATCCGAAGGCTATGAGGCCGGGATTGCCGTCCCAGCCGTTGGCCGTGCGGGCGAGATGCTGGCCGAAGGGCGTGACTTCATTGAAAAGATAGCTCATCCATGCTTCATGGCGACGGATGCGCCACCACGGATCGCCGCCCTTGTTCGACCACGTTTCCTGATCGATGGTGTCCACGGCAATGACCATGAGTCTGCCGTCCTCTATCCACGGGGCCATGGTGTCGGCCATGTGGAAGTCCTCGAAGGAAAAGAAGCGGCCGTCCTGGCAGGGGATGAACAGCATGGGTCTTCCTGCATGTCCGTAGACCTTGCACTCCATGTCGCGCCCCAGAGAGGGACTGTACGTTTTGAAATATCGTGTCTGCATGACTGTCCTTTGCCTCCGTATCAGCCGTCGAGGCCGTACATCAGGGTGTTTATGAAGAAGGGCGCCTGCATTTCCCAGCTCGCCTCGCTGTGTTCTCCGCCGGGCACGACGCGCGCGGTCAGATGGACGCCGCGGTCGAAGAGCGCGTCGGCCATGACGCGAAGATCCTTCGCCATGCGCCGGTTGCCGCCGAACTCTTCGGAGCCCCAGTCCATGTACACGACGGTGTCGGAAGAGAGAGGCGCGGTATGCGCAAGTTCGAGCAGCTGCTTTCTGCCCGCCCATACGTGGGGCGAGAGCGCCGCCGCGCGGGAGAAGATCTCGTTGTACTTCATCACCGCGTACAGGCTCATGAGCCCGCCCATGGAACTGCCGGCGATGAAGGTGCTCTCCCGCCAGGGAACGGTGCGCCAGCGCCTGTCGATGGACGCCTTGAATCTGGTTATGAGCCAGTCCATGGTGATGTCGCCCCGGCCGGTGACGGAGCCGAATTCGGGATCGGAAAAGTCGTAGGGCGAGTACTCGGACAGACGGCCGTTGTCGGGATGATGATTGCACTCCACGGCGGCAACGATGAGGGGCACGTCGAAGAAGTCGAGGTATTCCGCAAGGCCCCAGCTCTTTCCGTGGGTGGCGTGGGAGTCGAAGAAAACGTTGTGTCCGTCGAACATGTAGAGCACGGGAAAGCGTCTGCGGGACTGTTCCCGGTACATGGTGGGCAGGTAGAGATAGGCCCGGCGTTTTTCCCGGCCGGTGAGTTCGGGAATGGAGATGTTCCAGAATTTGACCATAAAGGCAAAGGCGTCCTTTCCGTCTTGGCCCCATGAAAGGACGGGCTTTCATGAAGCGCGCTGTTCCGGAGAACTGACGCATGCCGAAGGCTTCCGGCCGGAATCTTCGAAGGTGCGCCCATACGCTGCGGCTTGCAGGCTCCGTCATGATCCGGGAGACGGACGCTCCGCGTCATGTTCTCTGAAAATGGCTTAGCACAAGGAAACGCGGATTTCAACGCTGCCCAAAAGACGTCTTCGGGGAGCCTGGGGCGGCGGTGGCGGAGTCAGGTGCCTGAGGCCCGCGCCGAGTCGGGAGCGGGACGCGGCAGACGGGCTTTGCGGAGTCTTTCCGGCCGGGAGGCTCCGGCGCAGGAGAAGGGCGGACGGAAGGCGCTGCGGACGATCCGACGAAAAAAGCCCGTGAGAAGAACTCACGGGCTTTGCTTTCTGCTGGTGCCGAAGAAGAGACTCGAACTCTTACTCCCGAACGGGAACTAGACCCTGAA
>CAJJMX010000238.1 GCA_905192935.1 uncultured Mailhella sp. | reverse complement strand
GCTGATACGGGTACGGGCGTCGGGGCTGCCGGAGCTGTTCGACTGTCCGGCGAGGTGGGAAGCGAAGAACATCCGGGGGCTGCGGCTGCCGGGCACGGGGGCGGCGCAGCTGGGGCGTGCGGTGCATGCGGGCACGGCGCTGTTTGATCTTGGCCGGATACGGGGAGCGGGGCTGAGTGCTGAGGACTGCGCGACGGAGGTTGTGAACGTGCTTCGTCATCCGCGCGAGGAGGTGGACTGGGGTGACACGAGTCCTGCGGAGCTGGAAGGGATAGCGCTGGCGCTGCATCGGAAGTACTGCGCGGAGATAGCGCCGGGCTTTGAGTTTGTGGACGTGGAAGCGGAGTGCCGGGGGCTGGAGATAGCGGAGCTCGGGATAGAGCTCACGGGCACGACGGACCGGGTGTATCGGGACGAGCTGGGGAGGTTCGGGATAGCGGACATCAAGACGGGGAAGAGCGCGGTCGGCGTGGACGGCACGGTACGGACGGCGGGACACGCGGCGCAGGTTGCGGTGTATGAGCTTCTGGCGGAGGAGGCCACGGGTCGGCCGATGGACGCGCCGGCGGTGATCATCGGCCTTCAGACGGCGAAGACGGAGGCGGGACGCCGAGCGGGAACGGGGAGCGTGACCGGAGCGCGGGAGCTGCTTGCGGGGCGTGACGGCGCGCCGGGTCTGCTGGAAGCGGCGGCGGCCATGCTGCGTTCCGGGATCTTTTTCGGCAATCCGCGATCCACGCTGTGCCATCAGAAATATTGTCCGGCCTATGGGAGCTGCCGGTTCAGGAGGTAACATGAGCTCGATGACGCTTTCCGAACTCAGACACGGACCGCGCGTCGGCGCGGAAGCGGACTTTGTGAGCGCCGAAGGCTTTGCGCTCATGGCGCGCATGGCGGACGTGCTGACGAATTCCGGACTGGTGCCGGAGGATTACCGCGCCGAAATCCGGGACGCGGGCCGCATGGTGAAGAATCCGGCGGCGCAGGCAAACTGCATGATGGCGCTGTGCGCGGCGCGACGGCTGAATCTCGATCCGTTTTCGGTGATGCACGGCCTGCGCGTGACGGACAGGGGACCGAAGTGGACGGACTGCCTCATGCTGACGGCGCTTGAGCGCTGCGGCCGCTTCGACGCGCCGCAGTTCGAGCTTGTCCGCGAGACGACGGACGACGCCGGGGAAACGGACGGAGCGGAGGCGACGGCCTTCCCCCACGGGACTGACGGCGATGAAGCGCCGGACAAAGCCCAGACGGCGGCGCTCCGGGAAGCCGCTGCGGAAGAGGCTGAAAACAGGCCCGGGAGAACGCCGGGGGGAGGCACGCGGGAAGCGTCCCGCGAAGCCTTCGAAGAATCCCCCGACAAGACGCCGGGGGAAAAGGCCGGGAAAGGCCCGGAGAAGGCATCCGAAGCCGCAGGCCGTCTCTGCTGCGTGATGCGCGCCACGGAGAAGGCCACGGGCCGCACGCTCGAAGCCGGGCCGGTGAGCCTTTCCGGGAGGAAGGAAGAGCGCACGGGAAGCAGGGAGAAGGCTGAACTTGCGCTGCGCCGCCGGGCGCTCATGCTGTTCTGCCGTCTGTACGCGCCCGACCTTTTTCCGGGACTGCCGGAGAACGACGAGGAAGGGGACGACGCCGAAAAGCGCGCCCTGCCCCGCGCGTCGGCCGACAGCCGGGACGGCGCGCCGCGCGCAAGGGTGACGCTCGAGGAAATCGCAAGACAGGCAAAGCGCAGTCTGGAGGCGGCGGGCACAGCGGCGGCGAAGAGCTCAGAGGCGGGGCCCCTTGCGGGGAAAGCGGCAAGCTCTAAAGACACGGAGAGTGCAGCGCTCAAAGCAGCCGCCGGGGACGACGAGGCCATGCCCACGGCGGTCCACGTCGGAGAACACGCCTCTCCTCAGAACGACGCCGGAGCCGACGCCACGCCGAAGGACGAGCTTCCCCAGGAGCATGCGGTACGGCACGGAACTGCGGCCGATACGGCGTCTGACGGAACTCCGACCGGAGGAAAGGAAACGGCCATGAAGAAGACGAGAAAGGAAGGAACTGCCGCCAAAGCTCCCCGGAAGCAGCCGGAAATCCTGAACGCCTGAAACCGCGAAGCCCGACGCGCAGAGCAGACCCCACGACTCTGCGCGCCGGGCTTTGTTTTCCCTACAGGGCAGAAGGCCCGGCAAAGAGCACCCGGTAAAGAACGCCCGATGAAGAGTCCCCGAAAGGCAGGAGCGCGGAGAAACGTGCCCGACCTCCGAAAGCCGTCCGCTTCCGGAAATCTTCTCCGCGCGGAAGTCCCCCGACCTCCGGAAATCTTCAAGCGTTCCTTGAACTTTTCTCCGCCGTCCCGTGCGGTGCGGCCTGATCCGTCGTGATCGCGACCCTCCGGACCCGGCTCCCCTGCCCTGCCGGAAGCCCGGCGCCTCCCGATCTTTTCCGCTGCCGCAGGCGTTTTCTCTCCTCGTCCTCTCCCCGCGCTTCGACTCTCCACGCCGCGCCTCCCCCACGCGCCCCGGAAACGGCAGCTTACGTTTCGTCCTGTGAGTAACCCATGGGAGGCCCGCCCCCCACACCTCCCGGAGACGGCGCGCGGAACGACGCCTCCTGCCTGCGCACGCTCTTCTTTCCCAGCTTCTCTTCCTGTCCTCTCCTTCCCGTGACTTTTTCCCCGATTCCGCCCGCACATCGCCCGCCCGTTCTTCTCGTCCGGTTCTCCCGCGTACACCGCCCGCCCTCATGACGATTCGTCCGCTGCCATCCTTCGGCCTCTCTTCCCCGCGCGCATTGTCCGCCCGGAACAGGGCACGCGGACTGAGTCCTACGCCCGTGCCCTCTTCCCCTGCGCGTCCCGCGCCTCCCCCGGCCGACTTCAAGTCCCCGCGCCCCTGCCGGGCGGCAAAGACGACTCCTTACCGCGTGTTGCGGCACGGACCTGTGCCGCTGTGCTTACGGAACAGGAGCGTTGCGCCGCTCCCGCGCCTTCTTCCCTGCCGCGTTCATCGCCAGTCCGTTCTTCTCGTCCGCTTCCCCCGCACGAAAAAGCTCCTGCGGTCTTCCCCCGGACTCTCCCTTTCCCTCTGCCTCCCTGCCCCTTATCCTCTCTCCCGCGGCCCCTTTTTTCCGC
>CAJJMX010000237.1 GCA_905192935.1 uncultured Mailhella sp. | reverse complement strand
AGCTACATCGCCGCCTGCCGCGACATGAACATCGACGTTCTGCCGCCCAACGTGCAGATAAGCCTGCGGTCCTTCACCCCCAGCAAGGATTCCATCGTCTACGGTCTCGGCGGCGTGAAGAACGTGGGCGACGAAGCCATCAACGAGATCGTCCGCTCAAGAGAAGAGGAAGGTCCCTACAAGTCGCTGCTCGATCTGTGCATGCGCGTGAATCTGCGCAAGGTGACCAAGCGTGTGCTGGAAAGTCTCATCAAGGGCGGCGCCTGCGACTGCTTCGGCGTGAGCCGTGCGGGCATGCTGGCGAGTCTCGACAACGTGGTGGCCAGAGCGCAGAAGAAGCAGAAGGAAAAGAACTCCGCCCAGATCTCCCTGCTGGCCTTCTCGCCCTCCGTGGAGGCGGCCCCCATGCCCGGCATAGGCTTCCCCTGCGAGGAGCAGGACACCCCGGAATGGGACGACGATCAGAAGCTGACCTTTGAAAAGGATTCTCTGGGCTTCTATCTGACGAGCCATCCGCTCCAGCCCTTCCGGCGCGACATGCAGAGACTCGGCCTTCTCACCCTTGAGGAAATAAGCGAACTCGGCAAGGGCTCCGTGAAGACCGGCGTTCTCGTCACGTCCGTCAAGGAGTTCATCACCAGAAAAGGCGACAAGATGGCCTTCGTGCAGGTGGAGGATCTCACGGGACATGCCGAAGTCACCATTTTCCCCAAGACCTACGCGGCCATCAAGGAAACGCTGCACGCGGAACGACCGCTCATAGAGCTGGTGGGCACCGTGGACGCCAAGGATGACGACGATTACGACGATGACGGCGAAGAGGAAAACACCGTCAAGGAAATCAAGCTGCTGTGCGATTCGGCAAGACCGCTGCTCGAAGCGTGCATGAACAGCGATCACCCCGTGCTTTTTCCCTATCCCGTCACCTGCATGGGAGATGCGGATATTGCGGAGTTCAAGGCCATTCTGGAAAAGCACAGAGGATCGTCCTCCGTGCAGATCCAGTTCGAGCTCAACAACCGCAACTGCATCATGGAACTCGGCCCCCGCTGGAGAGTGCAGGCAAGCCCGCAGCTCAACAAGGATATGGACGCCTGGGCCAAGGCCAGACTGGCACTCAGGCAGCAGTAGAAAACAACGGCTCATCCCTGCAAGGCCCATGAGACCGGACTTCTTTTTCCCCAAGAGGACCGGAGCGCGGATAAACGCATGCGCCGGCCCGGAACGCTCTCGGAAAGCCTCTGTCGGGGAATAAAACATCAGGCCGCGGCCCGGCTCCTGCCGCCGCCCGCAGGATGCGATGCTCCTGCCCGGGCACGGCGCTCGTCGGTCCCGCGAAAAGACAGGAGACCTCATGAAGAAATCCCTGTGGAGACTCACCATCCGCGGCGACTTTGCCGCCGCCCACGCCCTGCGCCACTATCAGGGCAAATGCGAAGATCTGCACGGTCACAACTATCTTGTGGAAATGGTCGTGGAAGGCGAGACCCTCACTCCCGACACCGAACTTGTGGCGGACTTCTCCGCCCGGAAAAAGGAACTCCGGGCGGAGCTTGCCTCCATCGACCACAAGTATCTCAACGAACTGCCGCCCTTCGACGTGATCAACCCCTCTTCGGAAAATCTCGCCCGTCATCTGTACGGCAGGATGAAGGAACGCCTCGCCGCCATGCCGGTACGCATGTACAGCATGACCGTGGGTGAAACTCCCCTTCAGTCCGCCACCTATCAGGAAGTCGACGACTGATGCCGCTCCTTCCCGCAGGCGTGCTGCTCGCGCGTCTTGCCGGATGCGCCAGACCGGCGGTGAAAAACGCGGCCCGCACCCTCGGCGTCCGGGAAGTCCGCAGCTTCGGCCCCGTGCCTCTGCCCTCCGGGCAGGACGTGCCCGGGCGGCAGAGGGGCGAAGGAGGGCCCCTTCCTGCTGACAGGGACGCGGTTCTCGGGGTCTGCTGCTTTGGCCTGAGCCTTCTTGGCGGGTCGGAGAGGCAGGCGCTCTTCGTCCGCCTCAGCGCCGAATCCGGGCACACGTTCTTCTTCGACTTCAAGACGCCGGAACGCAATCTGGAATGGCCGTCCGTGCTGTTTTTCTCTCCGCTCAGACGCTGCGTTTCCTCCGGCCTTCTGGAAAGGCAGGGCGGCATGGAAGGTTTCTTCTACGAAGAGCAGAAACGCTTTTCGATCCTCTCCCGGCATACCGTGCTCGGCGGAGCGTTCTGCGGCATGCTCGTGCGAAATCTGCCCTGCTGAACTTCCCGGGCCTCTTCTCTCCCGTTCTCTTCCGGAAAGCGCCGCTCCTGCCTTTCCCGCATTTCCGCCCGCGGACGGCGCCTTCGGGCAATCCGAAAACACGCATAACGCCGCAAGCTCGCAGCAGAAGTTGCCGCGCCGTGCGTCGTGTACGGAAGCGGCATCGCCGTTCCGCCATCCTGTCCTGCACGGTGTCCGAACATCTCCGCAGATCCGCGGCGTTTCAAAGACACATCAAAGGGGATTTTCCCCGCCTATTCCGCTCTTCATCCTTGTCGCTCTCGTTGCCATGGCGACGGCCCCGGCACGCGTTTCAAGGCCGGAAACGAAGCGCGGGACTTTCCCGCCGAGCCGCCGTTTCCGCTTTCCCCCCTCCGCGCAGCTCTCCGGTCTCCGGAATGGGGAGCGCCTTCCCTGCACAGGCCGCATGCCTGAAAAGCGACGCCGCATCGGACGCTTTCGGCAGCCGCGGGGCTTTCGGGCACGACAAAAGACGCCCCGAAGAGTTTCCGCATCTTCCTCGGAAGCGTTATTTCCGCCCCGCAGGCCGTACCCCGGGGAAAACGTTCCCGGACACTCCGGGACTCACGAGAACGCCGTGAAGGCCTAGCGGCGCGGCAGTTCCATGGATGCGCCCTGCTCCACGGCGGGCGTCGGCGCCTCAGGCTCCGCCTTTTCTCCGGGCATGCCCATGAGCGCGCCGAGCTGTCCCTTGAAAATGATGTGCGTGGCGGTCTCATCCGCCAGTTCTCCGAGATCCATGAGCTTTTCCAGAAACTCCAGGATCTCTCCGCGGCGCTCCTCCACCGACCACTTGAAATCCTCTTCGAGGTCACCGGACTTCAGGTATTCTTCCAGTTCGGCAAGGTA
>CAJJMX010000236.1 GCA_905192935.1 uncultured Mailhella sp. | reverse complement strand
GACGATGGACACGGCGCATACCCTTGTGGTGACGGCGGGAAGCTCCGTGCTCACCACGGCCGACGGTCTGCACCTTTCCGTGATGTACAATCTCGTGGAACAGCTGGCCCGTCTGGCCCGTCAGGGCAGACGCATCTGTCTGGTCAGCTCCGGCGCCGTGGCGGCCGGAAGAACGGCCCTTCCCGACCGCGGCCGCAGCGTGGTGGGCCTTTCCGGCAAGCAGGCGCTGGCCGCCATAGGTCAGGGCTGTCTCATGCGCGAGTATGAACACGCCTTTGCCGCCCAGGGCCTTCTCTGCGCCCAGGTGCTGCTCACGAGAGACGATCTGCGCAGCCGCACCCGTTTCCTCAACGCCCGCAACACCTTCATGAACCTGCTCGACTGGGGCGTGGTGCCCATCGTCAACGAGAACGACACCGTGGCCGTGCAGGAACTCAAGTTCGGCGACAACGATCAGCTGGCAAGTCTCCTGCTCAATCTCGTGGAAGGGGATCTCTACATCAATCTCACGAGCGCGGACGGCGTTCTGGCGGTGAATCCCGAAAAGGCGGCTCCCGGCGCCGTCGTGCCCTGCCTCGACAGCATAGAGGACATAGCCTCCCTGGACATCGAGTCGCTTTGCGGCGCCAAGACCAGCGTGGGCACGGGAGGCATGCGTTCCAAGCTCATGGCCGCCCGTCGCGCGTCGCAGCTCGGCGTTCCCACGCTCATCCTGCCCGGGCGTCGTCCCGACATCCTCGACCGGGCCTTTGCCGGCGAGCATGTGGGCACATGGGTATGCCCGGCGGAACAGGCCGTGTCCCGGCGCAAGTACTGGATGGCCTATCAGTCCGATCCGCAGGGCACCGTGGTGGTGGACGAAGGCGCGGCCCGCGCGCTGGAGGAGAAGGGCGGAAGCCTGCTTCCCGGCGGCGTGACGGCCGTGGAAGGCACCTTCGAGCCCGGGGCCCTCGTGCGCGTCGTGTGCGGAGAGCATCACATAGGCGTGGGACTCACCAACTACTCTTCCGAGGAGCTTGAGCGCATCAAGGGCCTGCGCCGCGTGGAAGTGGCCGCCGCTCTCGGCGACGCCCACTATCCCGAAGTCATCCACAGGGACAACCTGCTCATCAACGCGGCGGTGTAGACGCGCGTTCTTTTAAAGGACAAGGGCCGGACTGCTTCGCGCAGCTCCGGCCCTTGTCTTTCAATCTTCCGGCGCTCAGACGAACATGCCGAAGTTGTTCATGGTGTCGAGAGAAGCGCCTTCCGTCGGCTCGTTTTCCGTGCCGGGCGCGGCGCAGAGTTCGGCCAGCTTCTTTTTCCAGACCGCGACCTGCGCAAGAAACTCGTTCACGGCAAGGCTCAGGGCGTCGGGGGTAAGGGCGCAGTCGTCGAACCTTTTCCAGAGCACGACGCGGCCGAGCGCCCCGTGCACGGAGAGCGCCGCGCCGCCGGTTTTTGCGCCGAGAAGCGAGGCTTCGAGCAGCGCAAGGCAGGCCTCCTTCGAAAGCGCGGAGGCGTCGCCTATTTCAGCGTACATGAAGAGCGCGCGGTCTTCTTCGTCGTGCGTGAAGGTGACTTCGTTTTCCCCGTCGAAAAGCAGCGAGCAGCTGCCGTCGGCGTCGGGGGCAAGATCATCAATGCCCAGAGAGCTGCCGAAGCTCTCGAGCGCGCGGTTCCATTCCATGGCAAAACTCCTTGATGAGCGTGGGCTCATGCGTTGATTCCGGGACTGTTCTCAGGGGGAAAGGAGCCCGTCCTTTCCCCGGTCATGCGTTACGGTCTGTAGTACTTGGAAAGCAGCGGGAAGATGTCGGCATGGTCGGCTATCACCTTTTCGATGCCGCGCATGAAGGTGTCCGCATCCTTGTTCCATTCCCTGGCGAAATCTTCCCGTATGGCGTCGAGCATATCCCGCCTGTCCTGCATGCATCTTTCGGCCAGAGGCGCGGGTGCCGTGGCCGCCGTCTGCACGAGCTTGTCCAACACGTTGCGGGACATGCAGAGCGGATTGGTGAGTCGCTGGAGCCTGTCGGCCTCCAGGGCAAGTTCTCTTCGTATGTCCTCTGCGCTTTGCGTGGGCTTCTCGCCCGCCTTGCCGTGCAGGAAGGCGAAACGCCCGGGATCGAATTCCTGCGTGCGGCCTATGTCCAGAGAGTCCGCGGCGTTGAGCAGCATGGCTTCCAGCGTCTGCCCGCGGTGGGCGTCTATGCTGTCCCTCACGGCCTGCTCGTAGTCCGCGCCGAGGGTCGCGTCGCCGAAGGCGGTCTTCATGGCGTCCACGGTCATGTTGGCGCTTCTGTCCTCCCAGCGGTCGGTGCCGCCGCCCTGTCTGCCGAGGTCGTGCCCCGTGATGCCGCACAGAACGGCGTTGCGGTCCATGGGCACGCCCTGTTCTTCCAGTATGGAGCACATGGTCGAGGCGAAGATGAACGCGCGGGCGATATGGCCGCGTCCGTGCACCGAGGTGCCGCGCTCGAAGGTCCGTTCATGGTTCATGTAGGTGTCGAGATTGGCGATGAGAAAGTTTCTTCTCTGCGCGCCGTCTGCGGGCATGGATGTCGGCACGGCCGCGGCGGGGAAGGGCGGATAGCCCGGATGCGTCCGGTCGAGAACGGCGGCGGTCTGCGGGGCCACCTCGCGCAGGGCCTCGCGGGAGGACTGCGGTATCAGCGACAGCTCGCCCGTGAAGGAGGGCACTTCCTTGAGCTCGGCGCCCGCCACTCTCGCGGCATTGACGGCGTTGCGCTGCATGAGCAGGATCGTCGAGCTCATCACGCCGAAGTCCCCGGCATCCGCCAGCGCCTCGTCCCCGGAGCGGTGACCGACCTGAAAGATCTGGCCCATGAAGCGCAGCTGCTCGGGAGAGTTCAGCCGGGCCTGAAGCTGCTGCATGGCCTGCCTGTCCACGGCGGGAGTTCCGTTCTCGAGCATGGCCAGAGACATGAAGGAGATGCGGTCGAGTTCGGCGGCCTTGTCGTCCGCGCCGAAGTCGACGTCGCCGAGGGTCTTGATGAAGCCGTTGAGATCCTCGGAAGCTCTCTGCATGAGCGCGCCTACGCTCCGGAAGACCGCTTCCGGGGAAGGATCGGCGCCCGCGTTCATGATCCCGCGCAGAATATCGGCCTGCGCCGTGGCATGGG
>CAJJMX010000235.1 GCA_905192935.1 uncultured Mailhella sp. | reverse complement strand
GCAAGAAGAACGCCCCCTGTCTCATCTTCATCGACGAAATCGACGCCGTGGGCCGTCAGCGCGGCGCAGGTCTCGGCGGCGGCCATGACGAGCGCGAGCAGACCCTGAACCAGCTGCTCGTGGAAATGGACGGCTTTGAATCCAATGAAGGCGTCATTCTCATTGCGGCCACCAACCGGCCCGACGTGCTCGACCCCGCGCTCCTGCGTCCCGGCCGCTTCGACCGTCAGGTGGTGGTTTCCACCCCCGACGTGCGCGGCAGAGAACAGATTCTGGAAGTGCACACCCGCCGCACGCCTCTGGCCAGGGACGTCGATCTTACCGTGATCGCCAAGGGCACGCCCGGCTTCTCCGGCGCCGACCTTGAGAACCTCGTCAACGAAGCCGCGCTTCAGGCCGCCAAGCTCAACAAGGACCGCCTGAACATGTCCGACTTCGAGTACGCCAAGGACAAGGTGCTCATGGGCAAGGAACGCCGCAGCCTCATCCTGAGCGACGAAGAAAAGAAGATCACCGCCTATCACGAAGGCGGACACGCTCTTGCGGCCAAGCTGCTGCCCGGCACCGACCCCGTGCACAAGGTGTCCATCATTCCCCGCGGCCGCGCCATGGGCGTGACCATGCAGCTGCCTGATGAAGACCGTCACGGCTACTCCCGCAACTTCCTGCGCAACAATCTCGTGGTGCTTCTCGGCGGCCGCGTGGCCGAAGAGATCATCATGGGCGACATCACCACCGGCGCGGGCAACGACATCGAGCGCGCCTCCAAAATGGCCCGCAAGATGGTGTGCGAATGGGGCATGAGCGACAAGATCGGCCCGCAGACCGTGGGCGAACATGAAGAGGAAGTCTTCCTCGGCCGCGAATGGGGCCATACCCGCTCCGTGAGCGACGACATGGCCCGTCTTGTGGACAGCGAAGTCAAGGCCCTCATCGACGAGGCCCGCGAGCGCTGCCGCACCCTGCTCACCGAACACATCGACATGCTGCACGCCATCGCCCATGCCCTGCTGGAGAGGGAAACCATTTCCGGCGAAGACATCGACATCCTCATGAGGGGCGAAAAGCTGCCTCCCTTTCAGCTCGACGGGCAGAACGCGGGCGAGTTTCACCTCGAGGAAGACCATTCCGACGCCTCCGGCTCCGAAGCCGGCCACGCCGGAGCCGGGAACGAAAAGGATCACGAGACCCGTACCGGCGAGACCGGAGGTGCCGACGGCCAGACGCCCTCTGCGCCGACCTCTGCCGCCAGGGATACGGAAAAAACCGTGACCGGAGATTCCGCCTCCACGGGCGAAGGAACCGACAGGGGAGACAAGTAATGGACAATACGGTCTGGATGCTTCGCCAAGGGGCATTCAGCCCTGTTTCCTCCGAAAAACAGGGCGGTACGCCGTCACGCTTCACCTTGTGGGGCGTGGTGAACGTAACGCCCGACTCCTTTTTCGACGGAGGCAGGCACCCTTCCTTTGAAAGTGCGTTTTCCCACGCGAGACGCCTCGCCGCAGACGGAGCCAGAGTGCTCGATCTCGGCGGGGCTTCCTCGCGTCCCGGAGCTCAGGATGTTCCCACCGACGATGAGATGCGGCGCGTGCTGCCGCTCGTGCGGGCCCTTTCCGAGGGGCGCGGACGACGCATACCGCCGGATACGCTGCTCTCCGTGGACACCTGGCGGACCGACGTGGCCTCGGCCGTGCTCGAAGCCGGGGCGGACATCATCAACGACATTTCGGCCTGTCTGTGGGAACCGGCCATGACCGACGTGCTCGCCCAGTATCGCCCGGGGTACGTTCTCATGCACTGCCGTCCGGGCATGCGTCCCGGCACCATGCAGAAGGATCCCCATTACGGCAATGTGGTGGACGAGGTGATCGCCTTTCTTGAAGCGCGCATGACGGCTCTCGTGAAGGCCGGCCTGCCCGAAGAAAACATTCTGCTCGACCCGGGCATCGGCTTCGGCAAGACGGCGGAGCACAACTGCGCGCTTCTCTCCTCCATGGAAAGACTGCTTTCCCTGGGGCGTCCCGTGCTGCTCGGCGTGTCCAACAAGAGCCTTTTCGGCGAGCTTCTCGGTCTTGACGTCACGAGGCGCATAGAAGCCACCAGCGTGTGCACGGCCCTTATGGCCGCACGCGGCGTGCATCATCATCGCGTGCACGATGTGGCTTCCGCAAGACGCGCCCTCACGCTCGCAGA
This sequence comes from uncultured Mailhella sp., assembly GCA_905192935.1. Lineage (GTDB taxonomy): Bacteria > Desulfobacterota > Desulfovibrionia > Desulfovibrionales > Desulfovibrionaceae > Mailhella. The sequence goes on along the minus strand of CAJJMX010000235.1, from coordinate 937 downwards.
ACACTTCACCCCCTGGAAAGACTGACATGTTCGCACTGGGACAGTTGACATTCGGCTGGCGGGACCTGCTGGACATACTCATAGTGGCCATTCTGTGCTATTACGGCATCCGCTTCGTGCGGGGCACGCGCGCCATGGCCGCTCTGAACGGCCTGCTCCTGCTGCTTGCTCTGTTCGCGGCCGCACAGTTCCTCGGCCTGTTCACGCTGGTGTGGCTGCTCCAGAACGTCTTCAGTTCACTGTTCCTCGTGGTAGTCATCCTGTTCCATCAGGATATCCGTCAGGCTCTTTCCAACATGAACTTCCGGCATCTTTTCCGGCGCAAGGGCAACGTGCGCACGGAAATGATAAGCACCGTGAGCCGCACGGCCTGCGCGCTTGCCGCCCGCCGCATAGGTGCCATCATCGTCATCGAGCGCAACGTGGCCCTCGGCGACATGACGGAAAAGGGCGTGACCATCGACGCCGTGGTGTCCCAGGATCTTCTGGCCACCATATTCTTTCCCAACACGGCGCTGCATGACGGCGCCGTCATCATAGGACACAACGACCGCATCACGGCGGCCGGCTGCGTGCTGCCGCTCGCCAACGTGGCCAGGCAGCACTTCGGCACCCGCCACAGAGCGGCCATAGGCATCACCGAGGTGAGCGACGCCATTTCCATCGTGGTGTCGGAAGAACGCGGAGAAGTGACCCTAGCCCAGGACGGCCACCTCTCCAACCCCCTGAACCAAGAACGCCTGGAACGGATACTGGCCAATGTCCTCAATCAGTAACAGTCGTTTGCAGACCGTTCTTTCCGTGCTGCTCTCCCTCGTCATCGCGACGGGACTGTGGTATCTCGTCGTGGGCCGCGACCATGTGGAGACGCAGGTGGAACTGCGCGTGGAATACCGTGGCCTGCCGGAAGGGCTGATCATACGCGAAGGCATGGTCA
>CAJJMX010000234.1 GCA_905192935.1 uncultured Mailhella sp. | reverse complement strand
CGCCCATGAAAGGGGCAGCATGTTCGCTTCCCGCGTGGAGGCGGAGCTTCCTTCGGATGTGCTCAAGCACGGCCTTGTGCTGGTGGACACCCCCGGGCTCAACGCCACCGATCCCGTGCAGAATTATCTGGCCTTTGAGGAATGTCTGGCCGCGGACTGCCTTTTGTTCGTCATGGATGCGCGTCGTCCGGAATCGTCGTCGGAGCAGGAGCTTTTAAGGCAGCTCGCGCGTTCCGGCAGAGCGGCGGCCGTCATCGGCGTGGTGACGGGTTCGGACAGGCTGAACGAGCAGAAAAGCCGCAAAAGCGCCCTGGCAAGGGCGCGTATCCTCATGGATACGGCCGCTTCCTGCGGCATGAAGGTGCTCGGCCTTCTGGAAGTGAACGCCCGCGAGGCCATGCAGCAGCGCTGCGCCTCGCCGCGCAGAAACGGCGGCGAGGACTTTCAGAAGCTCTGCGCCCTCGTGGAGCGGGCCGCCTCGGAAAAGAACGCGGCATCGGAGGAACAGAAGGAGCGTCTGCTCGGCCGCGGCGCGCAGCTTGTCGAGGCCGTGCGGCGCGGGGCCGCGGCCTTCCGGGAACGGGAACTGTCCCGCCTGCCCGACGAGCGTCACGAAAGGATCCTGGGCTCGCACGTCGCAAGACTGGAAGAGGCCATGAACAACTGTTCCTCGCAGGCCTGGTCCGTGGTGAACGCCGCTTCCGTGGATATGGATGCCTGGCGCAAGGAACAGGAACGGGCGCTCGACGCCTGGCAGGAAAACATCGTGCTGCGCATCATGGACGCGGCGAACAGGCATGCCGATTCTTTGGGCTATACCGGCATGTTCCGTCAGAAGAACTGGAAGAAGTTCGACGAGGAGGAGGTGCCGCGCATCGCGCGCGAGTCCCTGGAGGAGCTGCTTGCCGGGCGCCGCGACGTGCAGAAGGACTGGAGCGAGAAGCTGCGCCAGTTCGGGGAGAGGATGCGGGAGATATCCGTGCTCTGTCTCGATGCCGTTTCCGTGGATGACGAGGAACTGCGCTCCATGGGCGACGTGCCCTTCGGCCGGGAACGCTGGCTGGTGAACGCGAACTCCGTCATGAAGAAGGTGGGGCTTGTGGCCGTGGGCCTTGCCCTGCGCAGGGGCGGCGGCGTGGGCCTCGGCATCGTGCTCGGCAACATGGGCTGGTGGGCCGTGCTGCCCGTGGCCGTGGTGGGAAGCGTGGTGTGGACGCTCATGAAGCTCGGCAGTCCGTCGCGCTGCCGCCGCATCTTCATGGAACGCAAGGAAGAGGCCGTGCGCCGCTGGGTGGAGAGTCAGCGCGGGAGGCTGGAAGAGCTGCTCACCAGAAATCTCGACGATCTGACCTCGGCCTACGGCAGGGCCGTGAGCGAGGGCTTCGTGCCGGCGCTCGCCGTGCTGGCCGAAGAGACCTCGGCCATGCGCTCCTATCTCGACGTGCTTCGGAAGATGCGTCGGGGCGTGGAGTCGCGGACCGAAGAAACGCTGCGCCTTGCCGCGGATCTTGAAAAGGCCCTGGCCCTGCCGCAGCACTCATGACATGCGCGCGGCAGAGAGGCGCGGGGCATGACGGCCGAGGCAAAGCCGCGTCCCCGCCCTTGCGGCCGACCTTCACCCGTGACGATAGTCGCGCCTTTCCCGTAGCCGCGTCTCTTCTCTTGCGCCGCTCTCCCGCATGTCCGAAGAGACGGGAAGGCCCGGGCTTTGTTTCGGCTTGTCCCCGGCAGAGCCCGTGCCGCGTCCGGAGCGACGGAAGAGCACATGACGGCTTTTTTTGTCGGCAGAGTACGCGCAGCGGTCTGCCGGAGGTCCCGGCGGCAGGGTTCCGCGTGGCCCGGCCGGACATGGCCGCCCGTCCCCGGGCTCAGGCCACGGAGGGCGCGCCTTCGGAAAAGATGAAGTCCCCGCCGCGCACGTTCCCGGGAGCACGCCGCGGAGGGCGGAGGCCGCACGCCTGCGGCCGGGAGCTGAACTTCGCCTGGCTTCCTTTTGAAGGGAGGAGAAGAGATCCGGGACGCTTCCAGTCTGAGACAGGGCCCGGGCGGGGCGCAGGGCGCGTCCGCAAGTTCATCCGGCAGGATGTTTCCGGGGCGCGGGCATCCGGACGACATGGGGCTTCAAACAGGCCCGGGGAGTGTCTTTTCAGACGGGGGAAAGGCCCGGGGCTACATGTCCGAGACCGTCTTTTCCGGACGGGGCGGAAGGCGCGAAGCCTTTCGGCGGCGTCCTATTTTTTCTTCATGGAGTCGTAGGCCTTCACGGATTTTTCCTTGACCCACTCGTAGCCTTCGATGGTCTTGTCTCTCGTCCATTCATAGCCGGACCCCACGCCGTCCTTCACGTCGCGGCCGATCTCTCTTGCCTTGTCGGCCGTGTCGTTGGTGCTTTCGCTCGTGGTCTGGCTGGAGACTTCCCGTCCGCTGGCGTCGTAGGTGACGACGCTCGTGGTGGTGCTGGTGCTGCATGCGCCGAGCAGAAGGGCGGTCAGGCAGAGGAGGGAGGCGTACTGTTTCATGGTCGTGCTCTCCGCGTCGGTCCCGCAGGCGCGGGGGCTGACGTTGCTGAAAAAAAGCGGCGCTGCGGAAGAATCCGGAGTGCCGTGGACGGAAGTTGCCGCCGGGCGGAAAGCGCGGGCGGGATGGGCCGGGGAGAACCCCGGCCTTCGTTTCGGAAAAGGATCCTGCTTCCTACTTGATGCCTGCCTTGGTCAGTTCGATGAACTGCTTGGCCACGCGGGGGCTGCGGCCGCCGCTGCGCGTGGCGTGGGCCTCGGCGCGGATGTCGAGCTGTTCCTGCGGCATGTCCACGCCGTACTGTTCGGCAAGCTTGTGCACGATGCTGAGATAGCGCTCCTTGTCGGGACGGAAGAAGGTGACGGTGAGGCCGAAGCGCGCGGACAGGGACATGAGTTCCTGCCTCGTGTCGCCTTCGTGCAGATCGCTGCCCGAGCGGTCGTCCCAGCTTTCCTTGATGAGGTGACGGCGGTTGCTCGTGGCGTAGACCACGAAGTTTTCGCTGTGGCCGTTCACGCTTCCTTCAAGTATCGCTTTAAGGGCGGCAAAGTCGTTGTCGTTGCTGCTGAAGCTCAGATCGTCGATGAACAGGATGAACTTGAGCGGATTGCGGGACAG
>CAJJMX010000233.1 GCA_905192935.1 uncultured Mailhella sp. | reverse complement strand
AAGGAGCACATTCAGGACCAAGGCCGAACTCATCGCCAGGATAGCCGAACAGGCCTCCATCAGTAAGAGCAGCGCCGAGCAGTCCCTGAACGCCCTGCTCGAAGCCATCCAGGAAGCGCTGGCTTCCGACGGCAAGCTTTCCCTTCCGGGCTTCGGCTCGCTCGTGGTGGAAGAACGCAAGGAACGCAAGGGCCACAATCCCCGCACCGGCGAAACCATCACCATTCCGGCCGGCAAGGTCGTAAAATTCAGGGCTGGCATTAATCTGAAAAAGCAGATACAGTAGTCGGACGGTCCGTATCCCGGCCGTCGGGATACACGGCCGCCAGCCGTTCAAGGAGTCTTCATGCTTATTCATGGTGAAAACGGACATGGCCCCTTCCCCTGGGATCTGCCTCTGTGGCAGCCCGACTACGCCATTTTCTTCGGCGTTCTCTACTCGGTAATCCTCATTCTCGCCATCGGCATCACGCTGGCCTTTGCCCGCGCCATCAAGGATGCCAGAAACGGCGAGCACAAGGGACACTGATAAGCGCCGTCACGCTGCCGCCGGTCTCGGGAACATCGGACGCGCCTCCCGCACAGGAACGGTCCGACCTCTCTGCGTCCGCCGGTTCCGTCCGGGGAATGAGCCCCGGCTCCTGTGCTGCGCCCGCACGGACGCAGCAAGCCGCGCGGAAAAGGCACGTCTCTTCCGGGACACGCTTTTTCCGCACCTTCGTCCCCGGCTCGGGTTCGGTCTTCCGAAGCGCTTTTCGCCTCAGCCGTGCCGACGGCACGACGATATCCTGCGGCTTTCGGAGAGCAGGAGCGGCGGACTGCTCCGCCGGACCGAGGTTCACCGGCTGCCGCAGCGCTGATTTTTCACTTTTTTTTGCAGGTTTCCCCGGAGTGAGGCACCCCGGGGACTTGCTTTCTGTCAAAAACTGTTTTAGTGTCTCTCTCTCCCTGCGTAAAAGACCCGATATTCCGCTCTTCATGGAAACGGGCTTCAAGGACAGGGGACACATTTTCCGTTTTTTCCCTTCGGTTCACACACCCTGAGAACTGGCGGATCGGACGGAACAAGAGATTCGCTGAAAAGGGGGTGATTTCTGTGCCCGGAGTTTTTCTCAACGAAGACGATTACAATTTCGACATTGCCCTGCGTCGCTTCAAGAAGCAGGTGGAAAAGGCCGGCGTTCTTTCTGAAATGAAGAAGCGTCAGCATTATGAAAAGCCCAGCGTCATGCGCAAGAAGAAGAAGGCCGCTGCCCGCAAGCGCCTCATGAAGAAGATGCGCAAGGTGAACATGGGTTAATCTTCGACGACAACGGTTCGCATGGGTTCTGAACCGTGTGCAAACCGGTTACGGAGCCGGAAATTGGACCTTTTACCAGGCTGATTTCCGGCTCTTTTGCCATTTCATGACGCGTCCGGAAGACGACCGGCCGCAAGGCGGCGTCTCTCCTTTGCCTACGCGAAAGAGCCCGCCCTTAGCGACGGAAGAAGAAGTCTGCTATGAGTATCGCTGAACAGATAGACAAGGACTACATCCAGGCCTACAAGGCCAAGGATCAGGTTAAGCTCGGCACGCTGCGCCTTCTGAAGACCGCGGCCAAGAACCGTCAGGTGGAGCTCATGCGTCCTCTTGAGGACGACGACTACATGGACGTGATCCTGCGCGAGGTCAAGCAGCGTCAGGACTCCATCGAGCAGTACAACGCCGCCCATCGTCCCGATCTGGCCGAAAAGGAAGCCGCCGAAGCCGCCGTGCTTCAGGGCTATCTGCCCGCCCAGCTTTCCGAGGAGGAACTTGCCGAAGTGGTGGAAAAGACCGTGGCTCCCCTGCTTGACGGCGGCATGAAGAACATGGGCCGCGCCATCAGCGCCATCATGGCCGAATACAAGGGCCGCGTGGACGGCAAGGCCGTAAGCGCCGCGGTGAAGGCCCGTCTCCAGCAGGCCCGCTGATCGTATGGACGGAAGGACTCTTCACGCTCTCGAATTTCCCCGCGTCCTTGAACGGCTTTCCGACTTCTGTCTTTCCGAGGCGGGAAAGGAAGCCGCTCTTCTCCTGCGCCCCATGGACGACGAGGAGGCCGTGCGCCGCAGTCAGCACCTTTACGACGAAATGCGTTCCTGGCTGGCCGAAGGCGATTTTTCCCCCATTTCCTTTCCCGATATTTCCGGTCTTCTCGACCATGTGCGCGGCCACGCAGACCCCATGCTCGACATGGACGGCCTGTGGGCGCTCAAGGAAACGCTCGGTCTTGCCCGCCGTGCGGCGGAAAGCATTCATGCCGGAGCTGTGAGGCGTCCTCTGCTCGACGCTCTCGCCTGCTCCCTTCCCCTGCCCGAGCTTTCGCTTTCGGCGCTCTTCCGCTGCGTGGGCGACGACGGCTATCTTAAGGATGAGAGCTCTCCCGGGCTTCTGCTCGTGAGAAGCGAGCTGCGCGGCATCCATCAGAACTGTCTGCGCCGCGTCAAGGAGTTTGCCGAAAAGTACAACATCGGCCGCTACCTTCAGGACGACTACATGACGCTTTCGTCCGACCGCTACGTGCTGCCGCTCAAGGCGAATTTCAAGGGACGCATCCAGGGCATCATTCACGACTATTCCAATACTGGCGAAACGCTCTACTTCGAGCCCATGTTCCTCGTGGAGCAGAACAACCGCCTGCAGGAACTCAAGCAGCAGGAACGCGAGGAAGAGCGCAAGGTCATGCGCATGATCGTGGACCTTCTGCTTCAGGAAATGCCGCAGGTCGAATCCGCGTGGAAGCTCCTTGTGGAAATAGATCTCGGCCAGGCGAAATGCGCCCTCGGCGCCGCGCTTTCCGGCCGCTGCGTTCCGCTGGAAAAGGGCGCGCTGCTGCATCTTCCCGGCGCGCGGCATCCTCTGCTCGTGCTTGAGGCCGCCCGTCACGCCTCGGACAAAAACTACAACGGCCCGCGCCGCATAGAGCACACCGACCTCACGCTGCGCGAAGGCGACAGAGTGCTCGTCATAAGCGGCGGCAACGCCGGCGGCAAGACCGTGGCTCTGAAGACTCTCGGCCTCATCACGCTCATGACGCTGGCAGGGCTCCCCGTGCCCGTGGAAAGCGGCTCCACGCTGCCCTTCTGGAACAGGGTCTACGCCTTCATCGGCGACGAGCAGAGGCTC
>CAJJMX010000232.1 GCA_905192935.1 uncultured Mailhella sp. | reverse complement strand
ACCACAATAGCGGCACGCAGGGAGTCGTAGACGGGTGGGCAGCGGAGGGCGTCGGCGGTCCAGGAGGCGATGAAGGCCACGATGAGGGCTCCGGGCAGGCAGGAGATGGCGCCGGACATTTCCATGACGAGGGCCGTGCCGGTCATGGGCACGCGCACCATGGACACGAAGAAGCCGACCATGCCGTAGATGAGGAAGGTGTTCCAGCTTTCGGGCGGTATGAGTCCGAGCGCCGAGGCACTCTGGCCGCACAGGGCTCCGAGCAGGGCGCCTATGCAGAGCATGGGCATGAGAATGCCGCCCGGGACGTTGCCCGTGTAGCTGAACAGGGAAAAGGATATTTTCAGGGCTGCGAGAAGAACAAGGACGGGAAGGACAGAGGACGGTTCGGCGGTCAGACGGATCAGGCTTCCGGCGAGGTCTTCGCCGCCGCCGAGCACGGCAGGACAGGCAAAGGCCAGAACGAAGGCGGCGAGCATGGGCGGCAGGATACGCCAGTTCTGGGAAAGAGGCGTATGTATGGCTTCGGCGTTCTTGGTTCCGAGAAGAGCCTTGTTGTAGAGCACGCCGGCGACTCCCATGAGCACTCCCATGAGGGGAATGAGCCAGAGCGAGGCGAGCGGCAGGGAACGGATGTCTTTAAAAGGAAAGATGAGTCCGAAGCCGAAAAGGTATCGTGTGGCCAGGGCGGCCGCAGCTGCGGCGAATCCTACGGCTATGAGTCCGCCTCGGGTGAAGCGGCTCTTCATTTCCTCAAACACGAAGAGAATACCGGCCACGGGAGAGCCGAAGGCCGCCGTCATGCCTGCGGCGGCGCCGGCTGCGATATGGATGTGGCCGGCGAAGGTGAACTTTTCCCATAGTCCCGTCAAAAGGGAAGCCGTGGCCGCCCCCATCTGTATGCAGGGACCTTCCCGGCCGAGGGAGAGTCCTCCCAGCGTGGAAACAAGGCATCCGATGAACTTTGCCGGCAGTACCCTGAGCCAGTCGCGGCGGGAGACGTGCAGCCTTCCCCGGACGATGAGTTCCGTCTGCGGTATGCCGCTGCCGGAAATGAGGGGCGTCTTTTTTACCAGCCAGCCCAGAAAACGGGCTGCGGCAACGAGAACAACCAGCCAGAGAGGCATAATCCACCAGTGTTCCTTCCAGCCTGAAAGAACATCGAGGATGACCGGGGCGGCATGGTCTCTGGCAAGGCGGAAGCAGCATATGACGCAGGCGCAGGTGAGGCCTATGAGCATGCCTTCCAGCGCGAGCAGCGCATAGTTGATTGTCTGGGTCCAGCGTTTGTGACGGTGAAGATTCATGAGCGGTCCTGTTTTGGGAAGGTTCTGATGGCAGGGACGCCGTTTCCGCGCGACGGTCACCGGTTCGTCGGCGAAGTATGTTTCATGTTCCTGTTTCCGTTGAGCAACAACGGCGTGCCGGAGGCGCGCAACAAGCTCTAGTACATGCCCGGCGGCAACGCAAGGATGCATAAAAGGGTAAAGGGCGGCTTTTTCGGTTGCCGGAGCCATGAGTTTTGGCCTATAGCTAGAAGAAATCATCTTCAGGAGAAGGATCATGAAACAGCGTGAACAGCTTGCCAGCAGACTCGGTTTTCTGCTTCTTTCCGCCGGCTGTGCCATAGGACTCGGCAATGTGTGGCGTTTTCCCTATATCACCGGAAAGTATGGCGGCGCTGTATTCCTTGGTGTGTATCTTCTTTTTCTTGTTTTCGTGGGCCTTCCCGTTCTCATCATGGAGTTTTCCGTGGGACGCGCCACGCAGCGCAACATGGCCCATGCCCTGAAGATGCTGGAGCCGAAGGGAACCTGGTGGCACAAGTTCGGCATCATGTGTCCCATAGGCAACTATATTCTCATGATGTTCTATATTCCCATTGCAGGCTGGATGCTCTGCTACTGCTGGTTCATGCTCACAGGAGAGCTTCAGGTTCCTTCGGAACAGGTGCCTGCCGTGTTCGGGAGCATGCTGGGCAATCCCTGGCTTCTTCTGTTCTGGACGGTGGTCGTTTCCGCATCCTGCTTTGCGGTCTGCGGGCAGGGACTTCAAAGGGGTGTGGAGCGCGTGGTCAAGATCATGATGCTGGGACTTCTTGTCATCATGCTGGGTCTTGCTCTGCACTCCTGTTTTCTTGAGGGTGGATCGAAGGGCTTGTCCTTCTATCTCGTGCCTGACTTTCAGCGCGCCATGGATGCGGGCATCATGTCTCTTGTCAACGATGCCATGAATCAGGCCTTCTTTACGCTGAGCGTGGGCATGGGCAGCATGTGCATCTTCGGCAGCTATCTCAAAAAGGAACGCTCACTCACGCAGGAATCCGTGCTCATCGTGGTCCTGGATACCTTTGTGGCGCTTACGGCAGGACTCATCATCTTTCCCGCCTGCTTTGCCTTCGGCGTCACGCCCGATGCCGGGCCCGGACTCATTTTCATCACCCTGCCGAACATCTTCAACAACATGACCGGCGGACGCTTCTGGGGCTTTCTCTTCTTCGTGTTCATGAGCGCGGCTGCGCTGACCACGGTCATTGCCGTGCTTGAGAACATCATCGCCTTTTTCATGGACGGCTACGGCTGGTCCAGAAAGAAGGCCGTGACGATAAACTTCGTCGTGCTTACTCTGCTCACCCTTCCGTGCATCCTCGGATTCAACGTCTGGTCGGACTTCCAGCCCTTCGGACCGGGCAGTGCCGTGCTCGATCTTGAGGACTTCATCATCAGCAACAACATTCTGCCGCTCGGTTCCTTCCTTTTCATGCTGTTCTGCTGTCATCGCTACGGCTGGGGCTGGGACGGATTCATTGCCGAGGCCGATACCGGCACGGGCATGAAGTTTCCGAAGTTCCTGCGCTTCTATCTTACGTGGATTCTGCCTGTCGTGTTTCTTTTCATCTTTGCGCAGGGCTACATTCAGAAGTTCTTTTAGCCGCGTCTTTCTGCATGGTGAAGGGGTTTTACTCTTTTGTCATGATGATGAAGAGCCTGCGGAACTTCGCGGGAAGCTCCGAGCGTTGTTCTGAAATCGGCAGCATGCAAGGTGAATCCGAAAAATCCCCGCCGGGCCGGGTGGGAATTTTTCGGTTGCCGTGCCGCAGTGTTTCACATATATGAAGAAAAAATATTCCTCCAAGGAGAATATACTAT
>CAJJMX010000231.1 GCA_905192935.1 uncultured Mailhella sp. | reverse complement strand
TTCCATTTCAAAATTCCATTTCAAAATTACCCGTTTTCCGCCTCTTTGCGCCCTTCTGGGAGGAATGTAACATGCCCGGGCAAAACGCGGCCGTATGCGAGGATAACTCCAATGAATATAAAGAAAAATAAAAATTGCGATCCCGTTTTCCGTCCTGCGGGGCCCTTCGGGACCGGGACGTGAGGACGCCCGTTTTAAACAGGAATCGTTCCTGGTCGTGAACGTCGGATGTGCTGAGGACATACGGCGTTTTTCCCCTCTTCGTCTGCGGCGCAAGGGCCGGAGAGTTTTTTCCGCTCCCGAAAAAAAACTGCGAAAGTTGTCCGGCCGGGTCGTCCTTTTACTTAAAAGAGGGCGGCCGCCGCCTTCCCGCAGCCGACGTATCCCCACATCCCCCGGCAGGCTGTCCCCGCCCTCTTCCGTCGAGCTCAGCCGCACGTTTTCCCCTGCCCGGCCCTGAAAGCGACCTGAAAAAGAACGCCGCGAAGAAAAAGCCGAAGGGCCTGTCCCCGCGCCCGTCCCGGCAGGAGCTTTTCCCCCTCTTCCGTCGGGAGGGTGGCAGGTCCCGGCCCTGCGGCCTTCTCAAAAAAAAGTTCCCGACTTCCGTTCCGCCTGTTCCCCCGCTTCGCCGCGGCAGGAGGTCCCCGCGCTCTTCCGTCGGGGGAAAGTTCGAAGCCCGGCCCCGGCGTCCGCCCTTCTCTTTTAAAGATAAAGAAGCACGGCGAAAGAAACACGGCCGATGCAGAGAAACGGGCCACGGAGCGGCACGGCTCTCTCCCGGAAGATCAGCCCCGCCCTCTTCCGTCGAGCTCATCCGCACGTTTTCTCCTGCCCGGCCCTGAAAGCGATCTGGAAAAGAACGTCGCGAAGAAAAAGCCGACGGGTCTGTCCCCGCGCCCGTCCCGGCAGGAGCTTTTCCCCTCTTCCGTCGGGGGGGCAGGTCCCGGCCCTGCGGCCTTCTCAAAAAAAATTCCCGCCTTCCGTCCCGCCTGTTCCCGACTCATCCCGGCAGGAGGTCCCCGCTCTCCTCCGGCGGGGGGCAGTTCGAAGCCCGGACCCGGCGTCCGCCCTTCTCTTTAAATAAAAGAAGCACGGCGAAAGAAGCACGCCGACGCAGAGAAACGGGCCCCAAACCGGCACATCTCCCCGCAGGAGGGCAGGCGTCCCTCCGCTTCTTATTTTCCCATCTCTTACGGAAAAAGGGGCGACGGCTCTTGAAACGGCCCTGACGCTGAGGTATAAGAAAGAAAACCGGAAGCGCACGCACGGCCCGATCTTTCGCCATGCCTGCCTTTTGCAAAAAACGGAGTAGAATATGCGTCGCATTCTTCTTACCTGCGCCCTTCTGGCCGCTCTGGTCGTTCCCGCTTCTGCCGCCGTCGATGTCAGCAAACTTCAGCTTCCCGGTGACCTCACGCTCGAACAGGCGCAGAAGGTCGTGGACGGCGCGCTCGAATTCGCCAAGAAACAGGGCGTGCCCATGAACATCACCGTCATTGATGCGGGCGGCAATCTGAAGGCCTTCTGCCGCATGGACGGCGCCTTCCTCGGCAGCATCGACGTATCCATGAAGAAGGCCAAGACGGCCCGCATGTTCAACATGTCCAGCGCCGAGCTCGGCGCGGCCGCCCAGCCCGGCGGCGAACTCTACGGCATCGAAGTCACCAACAACGGCCTTGTGATCTTCGGCGGCGGCGAGCTTCTGAAGGACAAGAACGGCGTCGTGGTCGGCGCCATCGGCGTGAGCGGCGGCAGCGTGCAGGAAGACACCAACGTCGCCAAGGCAGGCGTGGCCTCCCTCAACAAGTAGCGCACGCCGTCGTCCTGTTCTGACGGGACCTTCTCCGTGTTGACGAACCATTGCGGGGCGGATGTCTTTCGGCGTCCGCCCCTCGTCGTCTGCCGGAGGAAGACCCCGAAGCCGCGCTTGCAAGTCCCTGCCGTCACGCATCCGGCCCCCCGGGCCCCGGCCCGCTCCCATCCCCTTTTTCAAGCGAGATCGCCCCATGAACGTCATTGAAGCCATCGAACAGCGCCGCAGCATACGCGCCTATACCGACCGTCCCGTGGAAAGAGACGTCGTCGAAAGACTCGTCTCCCTGGCCGTGAAGGCCCCCACGGGCTCGGGCATGGAACCCTGGGGATTCGTCGTCCTGCAGAACCGCGAGGAAATCGACACGCTTTCGGAACGCATCAAGAAGAAGATCCTGGATGATCTCGACGGGTATCCGCAGCTTTCGCAGTACGAGTCCTGGCTCAGAAACGAGCGCTATCACATCTTCAACCGCGCGGGCACCGTGCTCGTCATCTACGGAGACACGTCCTCCTACTGGAACGTCTACGACTGCTCCCTCGTCGCGGGCAATCTCATGCTTGCGGCCGAAAACGAGGGCATAGGCTGCTGCTGGATCGGCTTTGCCGAGGCCCTCCTCAACGACGAAGACTTCAAGAAGGCCCACGGCGTGCCCGAGAACTTCCATCTCGTGTCCACCATCAGCATGGGCTACACGAAGGTCGCCGTGCCCCCCTGCACGAGAAAGCCGCCGGTCTTCTTCTCCTGGAACAGGTAGTCCGGACGATCAGGCGTTCCAGGCCTCCGGAGCGCCGCCCTGCTCCTTGCTCCGTACCGTCACGAAATGTCCCCGGAAAAGAAAAAGCGTGATTGTTTTTCCTTTTTCTTGACGAAAAAAATACCGGGGTCTTATGGTCGGTATAAAGAAGATTCTCTCCTTATGGAGAGTCCACACAACCAACAAGGAGCACGGCATGTTTCGTTTCCTGCGTGTCAACATGGCCACCAAGAGCTGCGTATTTGAGGACATCCCCGAAGAATACGCCGGTCTCGGCGGTCGTGCCCTGACCTCCACCATCGTGGCCCGCGAGGTCAACCCCATCTGCACCCCGCTCGGACCGCACAACAAGCTGGTGTTCGCTCCGGGACTTCTCGGCGCCACCAACAGCCCCAACTCCAACCGCATTTCCGTAGGCTGCAAGAGCCCCCTCACCGAAGGCATCAAGGAATCCAACTCCGGCGGCCAGCCCGGCGGCCATCTTGCCAAGCTCGGCATCCTCGCCATCATCGTCGAGGACATGGCCACCGAAGGCGAATGGTGGCAGCTTGAGATCAGCAAGGACTCCGCCAAGCTGGTGCCCTCCACCGTGGCCGGCCTCAACAACTTCG
>CAJJMX010000230.1 GCA_905192935.1 uncultured Mailhella sp. | reverse complement strand
GTTGGCGAAGGCGTGTTCAAACGTGTCGTCCCAGATCCACTTCACTTCGTGCTTGCCGGGAATGGTGGGTACGTTGTGGGCCTTGTGGCAGGCCTCGACGATGGGGCGCATGTCTTCCACCGTCTGAATGCGGCGGGTGTCGATGACCATGGCCCAGCGCTTGGCCTTCAGGCCTTCGGGATAGGCTTCATAGGAGGCCTCGGCCGCTTCCGCGCGGGCCGCTCCGGCGGCCAGGGCGAAGGTGGACAGGCCTGCGACCTTGAGAAAATAACGTCTACTCGAATTCATGATTGTTCCCCTGGGGTACGACGTGGCAGTCCCAGCAGTACGGGTTCACGCTGTTGGCGTTGTGGCACTTGTCGCAGAATTCGGCCTTGTTGCTGTGGCAGGCCATGCAGGTATTCTGCAGACTGGTTTCCCATTTCTTGCCGTCGGAAGCGACGTAGATGCGCTTTCCTTCGCGCAGAGCCTGGTCGCGCCACTCGAGGAGGAGTTCCATGTGATTGGCGGCCATCCATTCCCTCGGCTCGATGCACTGGGTGCGCTCTTCGCCGAAGAACTTGACGGGTTCCGTGGGGAGCTCCACCTTGACCTCTTCGTGACCGGAAGAAAGCATATTGATCCAGAAGGGCGCGGTGAACAGCCCGGCGAATACGATGATGCCGGGTATGACGAATTTTGCGTTATACATTTATGCTTCCTCCGAGGCGGCGGGGTCTTCATCGGGGAAGGGCAGATCTTCCTGACGCAGGTCCATGGTGCGGGGAATTTCGCCCTTCATCACCAGAGCGTTGGCCACAAGTTCGTGCAGGCCGCTGACCGTGACGCCGGGAACCCAGTAGTCCACGAGCGGAGGCAGAGCCGCGCGGTCGAGGGCGCACACGCAGCCCATCCAGTTCACGCCCTTGGTGTCGTGCACGTAACGCAGGGCGTTGGCACGGGGGAAGCCGCCGCGCAGGCGCTGATCCATGATTTCCTCGGCGTTCAGGCCGGAACCGGAACCGCAGCAGAAGGTTTCTTCACGGATGGTGTGCTCGGGCATTTCCACGAAGTTGTTGCAGACGTGCCTGAGGATGTAGCGGGGCTCTTCCAGAAGGCCCATGGCGCGGGCCGGGTTGCAGGAGTCGTGCCAGGTGGTGATGATGTGGTTGTTGCGCTCGGGGCGCAGGTTCAGCTTGTTGTGCTTGATGAGGTCGGCCGTGAACTCGGCGATGTGCACCATCTTGGTGGCGGCGGCGTTCTTGAACACCGTGCCGGTGATGGGGGAGACGGGCACTTCCATGTTGGGCGGGGTGGGGCCGTTGTAGGTGGCCATGTACTGGTTCACCACGCGCCACATGTGGCCGCATTCGCCGCCGAGGATCCACTTGACGCCGAGACGCTCGGCTTCCGCGTACATCTTGGCGTTCAGCTTCTTGGCCACGTCGAAGGAGACGAAGGAACCGAAGTTGCCGCCTTCGGAGGCGTAGGTGGACAGCGTGTAGTCGAGACCGATTTCATGGAACAGCATGAGGTAGCCCATGAAGGTGTAGATGCCGGGATCGGCGAAGTAGTCGCCGGAAGGGGTGATGAAGATGACTTCATGACCCTTTTCGTTCCACGGCGGATCCACGCGGATGCCGGTGATGGTCTCGATGTCGTCGCAGAGGAATTCCACGATTTCACGCATGGAGTGGGGCTGGACGCCGAGGTGGTTGCCGGTGCGGTTGCAGTCGTTGACCGAGTTCATGATCCAGTGGATGCCGAGACCGAGGTCGAGCAGCATCTGGCGCACGATGACCGTGATTTCCGCGGTGTCGATGCCGTAGGGGCAGAACAGGGAGCAGCGGCGGCACTCGGTGCACTGGTAGAAGTAGATGAACCACTCCTTGATGACGTCCTTGTCGAGCTTGCGGGCTCCGGCGAACTTGCCGAGCAGACGGCCTGCGGTGGTGAAGTCCTTGCGGTACACGGAACGCAGAAGTTCGGCGCGCAGCACGGGCATGTTCTTGGGATCGTTGGTGCCGAGGAAGAAGTGGCACTTGTCGGCGCAGGCGCCGCAGCGCACGCAGCAGTCCATGAACACCTTGAGGGAACGATGCTTGTTCAGCGCGTCCTGCAGGGAGTTGTGAAGGATCTGCTCCCAGTTTTCGGGCAGTTCCCAGTCCTCGTTGTCGGGAGCCCAGTCATGGGCGTTCTCGAAGCCGAGGCCTTTCAGTATTTCCGTCTTGGCGGGATAGCAGAAGCTGCCGGGATGAAAATCCGGCTTGGTGTCCATCCATCCCTCTTTGGGGAAGGAAGCGGGCGTGGCCGCCAGCAATTCTTCGGGTGTGGGCATTTTTGCCATGACCAGTAACTCCTTAGGCTTCCGTCTTGGGTTCAGGCTGCTTTTCTACAGGGATGCCGGCCTCAACCATGGCTTCACGGAAATCATCTTCATATTCGGCGTAGGTATGGTAGTTCTTGGGCGGGTTCCAGGGGTTCACGTGGCGCTCTTCGCGGGTGTTGCACTTCATGTTGCGGGTGGGGCTCATGAAGACGCCGCCCATGTGCATGAGCTTCGAGAAGGGGAAGTAGATGAGAAGCGCGCTCACGAGCGTCACATGGATGAAGAAGATGGAACCTATGCCGGAGGGATCCACGGGCTGCAGCGTGGCAAGACCCATGATGACTTCCTTCACCTGGTTGATGTCCACCTTGGAGATGTAGCGCATGCAGATGCCGGAACCGGCGATGGCGATGAGCAGGAACAGCGCGAAGGAGTCGGCGGGCAGGGAGATGGAGCGGAGCTTTTCCCTGCACACGCGGCGCAGCAGCAGGAAGGCGAGAGCCGCGAGAATGAAGGCGTCGGTCAGGTAGAAGCGGGGAGCGCCCACCTGGAACACGCCGTCCACGAATTCGATGACGGCAATGCACACGGGCACCGGGTCAAGGAAGAAGCGCGCGTGGCGGATGATGATCACGAGCATGCTGTAATGGAACAGCAGGGCGAACACCCACAGCCACTTGTTGGAAAAATAGGTGATGCGCGGCGTTCCGTCGATGGTGGTGCGTTCCGCACGGGTGTTGCGGAACAGCGACCGGAAGGCGAATACCTCAAGGATCATGCGGCCGACGACGGCGGGCGTGGTCCACGGGCATTCGAGACGGTTGGGCTTGATCCAGTCAAGAGAACGCTGCTGGCCCGCCACTGTGGGAATGG
>CAJJMX010000229.1 GCA_905192935.1 uncultured Mailhella sp. | reverse complement strand
GCTGCACTCATCGACAAGATAAAGGATGTTGCGGTACGGCAGTCCGCCGTGCAGAGTCAGGCCCACTTCGCAGGTGCGCGAAGTGCTGAAGGCCGCCTCGCAGCCGGCCACCTTATCCCTGAGACCGGCAAGAGCCGCGGCGTTGAGCTCGGGTCTGGCAAAGCCCTTGTCACCGGCAAAGCCGCAGCAGAAAATGCCCTCGGGCAGCACCACCTCGCGGGCGCACAGACGCGCCACGGCAAGAAGGGAGTCCGTAAGGCCCATGCTCCGCGTGGAGCATGTGGCGTGCACGGCAATGCGGCCGTACTTCTGCCGGAACTCGAGTCTGTCCGCGAGAAAGCGCAGGGTGAATTCCACGGGCTCATACAGGGAGAGCCGGGAGTCCAGCGTCTTTCTCATGCGCGCAAGACAGGGGCTCGTATCGCACATGACGAGGCGGCGTCCGTTTTCCGAGGCTTCCAGAAGCGCGGCGTCGAGGGCGGCGGCGCACTCGTCGGCCTGCTCCTTCATGCCCTTGGTCTCAAAGGCCTTGCCGCAGCAGAGCTTTTCCACGTCGCGGGGGATGACGACCTCGTACCCGGCCTTTTCCAGAAGGCGGAGGGCCACGTCCATGAGGGGTTCCACGCGGCGGCCGGAATCACCGGCATAGCCCATGCTGCGCACGGCGCAGGAGGGAAAGTACACCACCTTGTCCGCGCTCTTCACCCGGGGGGAAGGCACGGATGAGGAGCCGGAAAGTCCGACTTCCACAAGATCGGGCAGGGTCATGCCCGTAAGCTTCTTCGCCAGGACTCCGGTCTTTTCCGCGAGGGAGTGCCCGAGGAGCCTGTGCGTCGTGTGGGCGGCGTCCAGACCGAGGGACAGGACGCGGGACACGGGAGCGATGTGCCCGGCCACGAAGGAGGCGGCCTTTTTCTCCCGCTCCGAGAGCTGCTCGTGCCTCAGGTGACGCATGAAGCTGGCCACGTCTATGCCGAGGGGGCAGCGCGTGGAACAGAGCCCGTCCGTGGCGCAGAGCGCAAGGCCCATGGTGCGGAAGAATTCCTTCCACTCGGCGGCGCGTTCCGTCTCGCCCGCCTGCTCGAAGGCGGCGATGGCGCGCAGGGCGTAGATGCGCTGTCTCGGACTGAAACCCGTGCGGGCCGACGGACACACGGCCTCGCAGAAGCCGCAGTCCACGCAGAGATCTATGCCCTGCCCCACGGCGCCCACGAACTTGAGGCCTTCGAGATGACAGCGCTCACTGTCGTTCAGAAGACAGCCGCGGTTCAGGATGTCCGCCGGATCGAGGAGCCTTTTCACCTCGCGCATCATGCCGTAGAGCTCGTCGCCCCACTCTCTGCGCACGAAGGAGGCCACGGCGCGGCCCGTGCCGTGTTCGGCCTTGAGCGAACCGTCGAGGGAAAGCATGAGAGATGCCGCGCGCTCGATGAAGCGGCCGAGCCTCTCCACCTCCGCAGGCTCGGCGAGCCTGAGCGGCACGGTGCAGTGAAGATTGCCGTGCAGGGCGTGACCGTTCACGCCGCAGCGGTGGAAGCCCAGGTCCTGAAGTATGGCCACGAGCCCGTGACTCGCTTCCGGCAGACGCTCGATGGGCACGCAGTAGTCTTCCACATAGGCGTATTCGGAGGGCAGACGCGTGCCCGCCATGGCGGGAAAAAGAGCGCGGCGTATGTTCCAGAGGCTTTCGCACTCCGCAGGGGAAGTCACGAAGCCGAGCTTCGCGAGGGGATGATGTGCTTCAAGCAGAGCGTCAAGTTCCGCCATGTCCGCGGCCAGGGAGGCTTCGTCGGCGGCTCTTGTTTCCACACGCTGCGCGCAGTTGTCCGAACTTTCGCCTGAGGGCCGGAATTTTTGGGGAAATCCGGGAAGCTCCGCCAGACCGCGAAGAGAAATGTCGTCCAGAAACTCGCCGGCATACAGTCCGCGGCAGGCGCGGATGTCGAGCACGGCGGCCATGGCGTCGTCCATGGAGGAGAAAAGCAGCATGGCCGTGCCCCGGCAGGGCAGCGCGGGCATGGTCCGCAGCGTGACCGAATAAATGAAGCCGAGCGTGCCTTCCGAGCCCACGAGAAGATGCGTGAGCATGTCGAGGGGATCCGCAAAATCCGTGAAGGCGTTCAGCGAATAGCCGCAGGTATTGCGTATCCTGAACTTGCGCCGCACCTTGTCCGCGCTTTCGGGCGAGGCCAGCAGCCTTTCGCGCAGGGATGAGAGCCCGTCAAGAAGCGCGGCATGAGTTTTGCGGAAGTCCCGGACGCTCTTCTCGTCGGCCGTGTTCACGCGTGTGCCGTCGGCGAGGACGAACTCCATGGCTTCAAGGGAATGCCAGATGTTGTTCGCCACGGTGCAGCCGAGACCTGCGGCATTGTTCGCGGTCATGCCGCCTATGGTGGCGGAGGCTATGGAGGAGGGATCGGAGGAGATGAAGCGCCCGTAAGGCGCAAGGGCGGCGTTGATTTCTCCGCCCGTCACGCCGCAGCGCGCCCGGACGAGACGGCCGTCCTCAAGCACGCCGATGCCGTGCCAGGCCGGGCCGCGGAAGCGCACGGCCACGTTTTCGGCCACGCTCTGGCCGCTGAGAGACGTTCCCGAGCCCCGGAACGTGAGGGATACGCCGCAGGAGGCGGCACAGGCAAGGAGCTTTTCGAGCTCCTCGGGGGAAGTGATGTCGACGACGGCAAACGCGCGGGGTTCAAAGGGACCGGCATCGACGGAAAAAATCCTTGCCGCCGCCCCGGTATGCGTCTGCGACCAGGGCAGGAACTCCCGCACCTGATTCAAGAAAACCTGACTTTGCATGAAAACCTCTCGTAATGCTTTCCCTTGCCGGAAAGACGCGCCCTCGGGCGCTCCTCTGCCGAAAGCCCGGCAGGACAGTCCGAAAAGAAAGGCCCTGCGGAAGCTCCTGCCGTGCCGCTGCGCTTCACGCCGTCCCGCCGACAACGCGTCCGACCCCGGAGGCATGACGATGCAACCGGGCCGCAAGTGCTGCAAACGAGAGCCGGGGCATGCCGCAGACGGCCGAAAGAAGCCCCGGCCGCGCGACGGCCGAAACCGCAGCTCCCCGGCCCGAAGAGGGCACGACAGGCGGGCAGGCGCGCGCCGGACGGTCGATACAAAAAAACCCCTTGCAGACGTGCAAGGGGCAATTTTGTCACTGGTGGGTCACCGGAGACTCGAACTCCGAACCAATTGATTAAGAGTCAACTGCTC
>CAJJMX010000228.1 GCA_905192935.1 uncultured Mailhella sp. | reverse complement strand
AGATACCGAGCGACGTGGCGCACACGGTGCCCCAGAACACGGCCGTGCCCACGGCGTGCTGGCTGGCGCCGCCTGCGCCCGAGGCCGACATCATGGGCAGCACGCCCAGACCGAAGGCCAGAGAGGTCATGAGAATGGGGCGCAGACGGATGCGGCAGGCTTCCACGGTGGCGTCGATGAGGGTTCTGCCTTCCGCCTGAAGGTTTCGTGCGAATTCCACGATCAGAATGGCGTTTTTCGACGAGAGACCCATGACGGCCAGAATACCAACCTGGAAGTACACGTCGTTGGTCAGATCCTTGAAGTAGGTGCCGAGCACGGCGCCCAGGATGCCGAGCGGTATGACGAGCAGCACGGCAAACGGGATGGACCAGCTTTCGTACAGGGCAGCCAGGGCAAGGAACACGACGAGCACGGAGAGCGCGTACAGCATGGTGGTCTGGGAACCGGCCATCTTTTCCTGATAGGAGAGGCCCGTCCATTCCATGCCGAAGTCCTTGCCGAGCTTCTTCACTTCCTCTTCCATGATGTTCATGGCAATGCCGGAAGCCACGCCGGGAATGGGTTCGCCCTGATATTCAAGGGCGGGCATGGCATTGTAGCGCTGCAGCACGGCGGGGCCGAAGGTCCAGTCCGTGGAGTACACGGCGTTGAAGGGCACCATCTGTCCTGCCGCATTGCGGAAGTGGATGCGGTTGAGGTTTTCGGGATTCTTGCGCACTTCGGCGTCGCCCTGCACGTACACCTTCTTCACGCGTTCGTTGTGCACGAAGTCGTTGACGTAGGTGCCGCCGAGCATGGTGGACACGTCGGAGTTCACGCTGGAGAGCGAGAGGCCCATGCTGGTGGCCTTGGCGTTGTCCAGATGGATGTTGAACTGCGTGATGTCGTCCATGCCGGTGGGGCGGATGTAGGCGATCTGCGGGTTGGCGAAGGCCGCGCCCATGAGCTTCTTGCCGGCCTCCACCAGCTTTTCGTGGCCCACGCCGCCTCTGTCCTGCAGTTCCATGGTGAAGCCGTTGGTCATGCCGAGGGAGATGATGGCCGGAGGAATGGCGGCGATGAACTGACCGTCGAGAATGCCGGCGAAGCGCTGACGCATGCGGGCGGCCACGGAGGCGGCGTCCTGTCCGGGCTTGGTGCGTTCGGCGTAGTCCTTGAGCTGCACGAAGCCCATGCCGGTGTTTTCGGCCACGCCGCCCATGCCGTAGCCGGCCACGAACATGTAGGAAACGACGTTGTCCTTTTCTTCATTGAGAATGTAGTCCGAAACTTTCTGGAATTGTTGCTTTGTCTGCTCCAGTGTGGCGTTGGGGGGCATCTGCAGCATGGTCATGATGGCGCCCTGGTCTTCCGAGGGAAGGAAGGAGGTGGGCAGCTGCTTGTACACAAAGCCGAGACCGCAGACGAGGACGGCGTAGATGATCATGATTCTGCCGCCGCGCTGCACGATGGCGTGAACCCCGCCGGAATAGCGATGCTGGTTTTTGGTGAACATGCGGTTGAACCAGCCGAAGATGCCGTGCTGGGCGCCCTGAGAGTGAGGCTTGAGGAGGCTTGCGCAGAGCGAGGGCGTCAGAATAAGGGCCACGAGCACCGACAGCGTCATGGCGGACACGATGGTCACGGAGAACTGCCGGTAGATCACGCCCGTGGAGCCGCTCATGAAGGCCATGGGCAGGAACACGGCGGAGAGCACCACGCCGATGCCGATCAGCGAGGAGCTGATCTGATCCATGGATTTTTCCGTGGCTTCCACGGGATCGAGGTGTTCTTCCTGAATCACGCGTTCCACGTTTTCCACAACCACGATGGCGTCGTCCACGAGCAGACCGATGGCGAGCACCATGGCGAACAGCGTAAGGGTGTTGATGCTGTAGCCGAAGGCGAGCAGCACGCCCATGGTGCCGAGCAGAACGACGGGCACGGCGATGGTGGGAATGATGGTGGCACGGAAGCTCTGCAGGAAGAGCCACATGACGAGGAACACCAGAATGATGGCTTCCACCAGGGTTTTCACCACTTCGTGAATGGAGGCGAGCACAGGAGGCGTGGTATCGAAGGCCAGCTCGTAGGCCATGCCGTCGGGGAAGTAGTGGGAGAGCTCCTCAATCTTGGCCTTCACGAGGTTGGCGGTTTCCAGGCCGTTGGCGCCGGGGGCGAGGGTGACGCCTATGCCCGAGGCGGGGTGTCCGTTGTAGTAGGTGGTGATGCCGTCAAGTTCCGTGCCCATGGCCACGCGGGCCACGTCGCGGATGAACACTCTCTGGCCGTCCTCCGTCACCTTGAGCAGCACGTTTTCGAATTCGGTGGTGTTGCGCAGAAGGCTCTGTGCCTTGATGATGACGTTGAGGGCCTGATCGTTCTTGCCGCCGATGATGTTGGCGCCGAGCTGACCGGCGGTGACTTCCATGTTCTGGGCGGTGATGGCGCTGCGCACGTCGGAAGGCGTGAGCTCGTACTTGGTGAGCTTGTCGGGGTCGAGCCAGATGCGCATGACGTACTTGCCGCCGAACACCTCCACCGTGCCCACGCCCTGCGTGCGGCTGATTTCATCCTTGATGTTGGTGCTGATGTAGTCGGCAAGGTCGATGTTTTCCTGACTGTTGTCCGGCGAGTACAGGGTGATGACCATGAACATGTTGTCGTTGCCCTTGGACACCGACACGCCGTAGCTCTGCACGGCGGAAGGCAGCTGCGACTGCACCTGCTGCACCTTGTTCTGCACCTGCATGTGGGCCACGTCGGGATCGGTGCCCACCTCGAAGGTGAGGGTGATGGTGGACATGCCGGAGGAGTCGGACGTCGACTGCATGTAGATCAGGTTGTCGATGCCGGTCATGTTCTGTTCGATGACCTGCGTCACGGTCTGGTCCACGGTGGTGGGGGAAGCGCCCGAGTAACGCGTGTTGATGAGTATGGAAGGCGAGGCCACTTCCGGGTACTGCGATATGGGCATGGTGAATATGGCCAGCACGCCGAACAGCATGGTGACGATGGCCAGCACCCATGCGAATATGGGGTGATGGATGAAAAAGCGGGAAAGCATTATTTGCTGCCTCCGGCGGCCTCATCAGCCTTCATTTCTTCTTCGGAGACCACCTGCACGGGCTGTCCGCCGCGGGCGTTGTGGACGCCGTTGAGTATGATTTCCTCGCCGAGCTTGAGGCCGTCCGTGACGTACCAGTCGTTGTCTATGGCGTGGCTTATGGTGATGTTGCGGCGTTC
>CAJJMX010000227.1 GCA_905192935.1 uncultured Mailhella sp. | reverse complement strand
GCGTTTTGCCGGACCCTGCCGCTGCCAAAATCATTCCGGGGGAAAACCTGCTGCAGGTTCCCCGGAGGAAACAGGCAGCCACCCCTGCCTTTCCCTCAAAGAAGAATCCTTTTTTCTCCGGCTGCGACAGAAGGAACCTGCCCCTTCATGATGCCGTCCTTTTTTCCCCGACCAGCACAGCCTCGCTCCGGCCCTGTCCGCCGCCTCTCTTTTCCTGCGGGCAGCCAGACGCAAGCGGCACTTACGCACCGGCACGGGATGAAACATCCTTCAGCGAAACAGCCGCCCCCATCCCTCAGCAAATCAAAAGGGGGGCGCATGACATACGCATAACTGCAAGTTGCCGGCCCACAGCCTAGCTGGAGGGCTTTTAGTCAGGACCACCCGTAAAACGGGTGGTTTTCTGTTTCGGTCGCTTCCGCTCCCTCAACTGCCTAAAGGCCATACCAAAAAGCCCTCCTTTCCCTGAGGAAAGAAGGGCTTCGGGCTTCACGCCCGTGAAACATCGTCGTTCAGCTTACGCTTCGGGATCGAAGTCTTCGGGGAAGTCGGCGTTGGTGTAGACGTTCTGCACGTCGTCGAGTTCTTCCAGAGCATCGGTGATGCGCATGAGCTTCTGCGCGGTATCGGCATCGATGGGCACCAGGATGCGGGGAACCATGGCAAGCTGAGCTTCCATCATTTCCACGCCCTGACCTTCCAGCGTTTCGCGAACCGTGTTGAAGTCGGCCATGGAGGTGCGCACTTCCCAGGTATCGTCGTTGTCCTGCACGTCGTCGGCGCCGGCTTCGAGAGCCATGGTCATGACGGCGTCCTCATCGGCGTACTTTTCCTTGTCGAGGGTGATGACGCCCATGCGGTCGAACTGGAAGGCCACGGAGCCGCTTTCGCCCATGGTGCCGCCGTACTTGGTGAACACGTGACGAACTTCGGCCACGGTACGGTTCTTGTTGTCGGTGGCGGTTTCCACGATGATGGCGACGCCGCCGGTGCCGTAACCTTCGTAGGTGATTTCCGTGATGTCGCCGCCGGCGTCCTGACCGGTACCCTTGCGGATGGCGGCCTCAATCTTGTCCTTGGGCAGGTTCACGGCCTTGGCGGCAGCGATGGCGGAACGCAGACGGGCATTGCCGGCAGGGTCCCCACCGCTCTTGGCGGCGATGATGATTTCCTTGGCGGCCTTGGTGAATGCCTTGCCTCGCTTGGCGTCCTGAGCACCCTTGCGAAGTCTGATGTTTGCCCATTTGTTATGTCCCGACATGTATGCCTCCGAAACAAAAAGTGTTTACCCCTGAACAGGGCCCTTGAATCCCATGCCGACCTCGAAAATTTCCTTGCTCTCGGCCCGGGAGCTCTTGGGTTTGAATGTTTTTACCGTGGCGAAACGCGCACGCAGCGCCTTTGCCAGATCCTGAAAGTCCGGTCCCATGAATATCTTGGCGATGAAGCCGCCTCCCGGCTTCAGATACCGGTCGGCCACTTCCACGGCTTCCATGCACAGTTCCAGAGAACGCGCCTGATCGGTGAACTTCGTTCCCGTGGTGCGCGGCGCCATGTCGCTGATGACCATGTCGAAGGGGCCCTTCTCTTCGAGGAGCGCCTCGAACTCCGGAGTGCGCTCGAACACGTTTTCCTGCAGGAACGTCACATTCGGCGGAAAGGTCGTGTCGGTGCTCTGCAGATCGCAGGAAAGCACCAGTCCCTTCAGCCCCACGCGCTCCGCGGCGTACAGGGACCACGAGCCCGGGGCGGCCCCGAGGTCCAGCACCTTCATTCCGGGCCTGAAGAGCCGGAACGCCCTGTCCATCTCCTTGAGCTTGTAGACGGAGCGGGCAGGATAGTTTTCCTCTTTGGCCTTAAGGAAATAATAATCGCGATATACTTTCATGGCAGCTCGGGACTGTGTACCGTATTTCCTGGCGGTCGCCAAGAGAATTTCGGACGGAAATTTTTTGCGGGAAATCTTGTATCACAAACCTTTTTCCTTTTCCAGTCCATTAATGGGGCTTTTCCCGAAAAGGAGCGGCAACACCCCGCTTTGCGCTTTCCTTCGGGCACGGCGCGCGCATCCCGCCCTCCCGAAGACGCAAAATTTGGACTTGACTTCTTATCGAGAATTATTATTGTTTATTTGCTTACGCGAAGACCTCCTTCGCCTATGTCAGCCATCTTCTACCAGGAGAATGTATCATGCCTGCAAGATATGAAGTATACCAGTGCAAACATTGTGGAAATATCGTTGAAGTGCTGCACGGCGGCGCTGCCCCCCTCATCTGCTGCGGCGAACCCATGAAGCTTCTGCGCGAAGGCTCCACCGACGGCGCCAGCGAAAAGCATGTTCCCGTCATTGAAAAGACCGAAAACGGCTACAAGGTGAAGGTCGGTTCCGCCGCCCATCCCATGGCCGAAGACCATTACATCGAATGGATCGAACTTCTGGCCGACGGCGTTTCCCACATCGCCTTCCTGAATCCCGGCGACGCTCCCGAAGCCGAATTCTGCGTGAAGGCCGACAAGGTCACCGCCCGCGAATTCTGCAACAAGCACGGTCTGTGGAAGGCCGAATTCCAGGGCTGATCATGAAGAAGTACATCTGCAACGTCTGCGGTTACGAATACGATCCCGCCAAGGGCGATCCTGATTCCGGCATCGCTCCCGGCACCGCCTTCGAAGACATCCCCGAAGACTGGGTCTGCCCCGTCTGCGGCGCTTCCAAGGACGACTTCGAAGCCGTGGAAGGCGAAGAGCCCAAGGCTGAAAAGGGAGAGAAGGACATGTCCATGTGGCAGTGCCAGGTGGGCAACTGCGGCTACATCTACCGTCCCGAAAAGGGCGACCGCAAGGGCAAGATTCCTGCCGGCACTCCCTTTGAAGACCTGCCCGACGACTGGCACTGCCCCGTCTGCGGCGCAAGCAAGAAAATGTTCAAGAAGCTCGCCTAAAGAGCAAAGAGACACATCATGGTTCATTGCAAGACTTCCGTCGCCGACTGCGCCGGGCAGACCATGCTCGGTACCGGAGTGAAATTCGAGCGCATACGCCGCATCACCGGCTATCTGGTGGGCACGCTCGACCGCTTCAACGACGGCAAGAAGGCGGAAGAACACGACAGAGTCAAGCACTGCAACATGGAAAACTGGCGCTGAGCCGCTCCCAAGGAGAAACACAATGGAAAAGTACATCTGCAACGTCTGCGGTTACGAATACGATCCCGCCAAGGGCGATCCTG
>CAJJMX010000226.1 GCA_905192935.1 uncultured Mailhella sp. | reverse complement strand
TTCGGCAAGCAGGTCAAGATACGTGCGGACCACGTTGGCTTCGGCAGAGTCGCCGTGCATGGAGGCCAGACGACGCAGCTGCTTGTCGGCCTCGCGCCTCGCTTCGGGAGGCAGGGAGGCCTTTTCGAGAGCCTTCCTGAGATTCTCGTTCTCGTCGTCCGCGTCCGCTCCGTCTCCGAGTTCCTTGTGAATGGCCTTGAGCTGCTCACGAAGGAAATAATCCTTCTGCGCCTTGTCCATGCCTTCACGGGCCATGCTCTGGATACGCGCCTGCATGGCGGCCACTTCCACCTCCCGGATGAGATGCTGATTGACCAGCCGCAGGCGTTCCACGGGATCGAGACATTCAAGCAGGGCCTGAGCCTCATCCACACGCAGACGCATGTTGGCCGCGATGATGTCGGCAAGTCTTCCGGGATCATTGACGGAGTTGAGCACGTTCATGATCTCCCCGGAAGGGAGTCCGCGAAGATGCAGGATCTTGTCGCTCTGTTCCCTGGCGGAACGCATCATGGCCTCAAGCTCGACGTCGGAAACTTCCCCGCGCTTTTCTTCCAGCACCTGTATGCGCGCAAGCAGAACAGGACCGTCGCTGTCGAACTCCTCGACATGGGCGCGCGTCAGTCCCTGGACGAGCAGCTTCACCTGTCCGTCGTTCATCTTGATCATGCGCAGTATCATGACCACGGAACCGACATCGTACAAATCCTCGGGCGAGGGCTCCTCGGCCGAGGCGTCGCGCTGGGCGCAAAGCAGCAGATACCGGTTGCCGTTAAGCGCGAATTCCACGGTCTCCATGGCCTTTTCGCGATTCTCGAACAGGGGGACTATCATGGAGTTGAACACCACGCTGTCACGCAGAGGAAGCACCGGCAAAACAGAAGGAATGGCGGGAGCGAGCTCGTCGCTTTCGCCGTCGGGGGCATCCCCGAAGTCTCCTTCCTGTTTTTCCTGCCCTTCCCCGGAGTCGTTTCCGGCATCGTTGGAAGCTTCGGCCCGGACTTCCACAGGCGCGGAAAGTTCCGTATCCTGTTCCAGCAGGTCTTTCTTGTCTTCTTCCGGCATCGCGGAAGGCGTCTTTTGCGTATTGCTCATGCTATCCTCATTCGGGCAGATCCCGTACATTCCTTTTCGTCACTTCAGACGGCAGTCGCGCGTCATGCTGAACGCGGCGTCGGAAGTGATGATCACATGATCGTGCAGGAACAGGCCCAGCTGCCGGAGCGTCAGGGCTATGCGTCCTGTCAGCGCCCTGTCCTCCTGCGACGGCATGTATGTACCGCCAGGATGGTTGTGCATGAGAACAAGGCTGCTTGCACGGCTCTTTATCATGAGCTCCACGACCTCGATGGGTTCCAGAGACACATGATCCGTCGAGCCATGACGAATCTTTTTAAACATAAGCAGTCTGTTCTGTTTGTCCAGAAGCGCAGCCCATACTTCTTCTTCGGCACAGTGCTTCAGCCGCATCCTGCCCATCTCCACAATATCGGGCAGCGTAATGGCCTGCTTTTGTTGTACGTTGCTTTGCGATGCACGGGCAATGATTTCCCGGAGGAGCACAAGAAAACTATCAACGGCCGGTCCGCAGCCTTCCACGCCGGCCAGCTCTTCCGAAGTGGCGGAGAGAAGCGCGTCGAAGCTGCCGAACCTGGCAAGAAGACGCTTGGCAAGCATCTTGTTGTCCCGGCGCATGTACACGCAGCCGAGGGCCAGTTCGAGAAGTTCATAATCGGGAAGAGCCGAAGGGTCGGAAAGAAAGCGCTCCCGAAGACGCTTTCTGTGACCGGCTCGAAGATCAGCGTCGGAAATGGTCGTGCCGTCCTTCATGCGTTCAGTGAACCGAGTCCTTTTCTCCGCGGGGAGAGGAAAATATGAGAGAAAGGGAAGCCACGAGCTCTTCCATGGCCTGAAGGGGCTGTCTCGCTCCGCTCTTCACGGAAAGTTCGGCCTCCTCAAGCGCGGCAAAAATACGGCAGAGCCCTTCAAAGCCAAGACGGGCGGCGAGTTTTCTCTTCTCATTTTCCACAAACTGCGGAACGAACACCCGCTCTCCGGCATTCATCTGCCAGAGTATGCGCGCCTCTCTGGCCATGAGCGTGAGAAGAGGAAACAGCAGCGATTCGCCGCCGTCGCCCTCACGAAGAAGCGTTTTCCACACGGCGCGGGCATGGCCGTTTTCCAGCTGACGGATGAGATCGAATATGACGGCGTCGGGCGTGAACTCCGTCATCTGATGCACGAGCTCCACATCCGCCGAGCCGTCGGAAGAGGCGAGATACAGCTGTTCCAGAACGCCGCGGATGGCGGACGCATCGGGAATGAGCATTTCCGAAAGGGCATTGAGGGCGTCGGGCTTCAGACGCAGTCCGAGGGCAGAGGCCTGCTTCTGCACGTACTGCCGCATCGAGCGCACGTCTATGCCGGCAGAGCGCCATACCCATTTGCGGCTCTCGGCAAAGGCAAGACACTTGAGCTTCGCCACATGGGCGGGGAGCTTCGGCTGTCCCTTCTCCCAGGGGCATTCCAGACACAATACGGGAAGCACGCCCGGTCTCGGCGTACCGAGCAGGGAGGAAAGCCTTTTCCACACATCCGCCGGAAGCTGATGCGCGCCGCGCACTATGAGCACGCGGCTGCGACCGTCCATGCCGAGCAGGGTCAGCGCGTCCCAGAAACGCCGGTCCAGTCCCTCATCCGCCCAGAAAGTCTGAATATCCGGCCGGACCGTGCCCGCATCACCACAAAGAGGAGCCACAAGCTCCCTCTCCACGTAGTCGCGCAACAGAGCGGCATCAGGACAAATGCAGAAAAAGAACCCCGGACTGTCCATGTCGTTCCCCAGAATCGCCCGACATCAGAAATTCTGCTGCATGCGGTCAAGAGCCCGACGCAGCGCTTCCTTCAGACCGTCACGAATGGCGCTGGACTCGTCCACGGTTTCAAACTTGTCGCTGTAGGATATGACGCCGGAACGCCATACCACGGCTCCGGTCTTGCCGCTTCGCACCACGAGTTCTATCTGCACGACGGTGTCGCTGAGAAGCGTGTTGTCCACATAGTTGGACACGGCGGAACGCACACGGAAGCCCGGCATGGTGATGGTAAGAAGATAGTCGGCATTGCCGCTGTCCACCCAGCGCGCAAGACGACGCAGATTCACCTCGTCACGCGTGATGCCGCGCAGGTAGTACTGCACCCAGGGGTACATGGTGACCTGCTCCACCTTAT
>CAJJMX010000225.1 GCA_905192935.1 uncultured Mailhella sp. | reverse complement strand
GACTTCCGGCCTTTGTGCTGCTCCCCAGCCCTTCCCGTTCAACGCTCCGCGCTCCGCGTTTCCCCCATCTTCGATAAGAAGCTGAAAGAAACGAGGGGGCGCGGGGGGAATCATGACATTTTCCGCCGCCGGCGTACCGCACACTCCCGTCAGCTCCAGATACGCTGTACGGACGCAGGACTTGCACGACGCCCGCTGCGCTTCACGCCGGAAGTGAATTCCGGCTGCTTGCGGTCGTCGGCCGGGCTCCTCACGTCGCCCGGGGCCCCCGAGCGCTGATAAAAAGCTGAAAGAAACGAGGGGGCGCGGGGGGAATCATTCCCCCCGCTGCCTTTTCTGCCTTTTCTGCCTTTTCTGCCTTTCCTGCCTTTACTCAACGTCTGCGGTAAGGATATCGCGGAGTCTGCGGGCGGCGAGGCTGAGGGTATGGCCGTCGTATTCGAGGAGGCTTATGGAGCGTTCCGGGATGGGGTCGGAAATGTTGAGGGCGAAGACTTCGCCGGCGGCGAGGGCTTTTTGGGCGGCGAGTTCAGGGAGGAAGCCTATGCCGAAGCCGTGCCTGACGAGTTCAAGGACGAGTTCGGAGGTATCGGGTTCCATGGCGGGGTCGAATTCGAGGCCGTTTTTTTTGCAGAGGTTTTCGAGGAAGTCGAAGGTGAGGGAGCCGCGCTTATGGCAGATGACGGGGCGGCTCATGACATCGGCGAGGGAGAGGGGGACGTTTCTGAGTTCCTCGAAGGCCGGGGAAGCTATGAACACGTCGCTGAAGGCGCACAGGCGCGTTTCCTTGAGGGCGTGGAAGTCTTCGCCCGACACGGCGGCCACGGCGAAATCTATGGCTCCGGACTTGAGTTCTTCCACGGCCTGGCGCGAGGTTCCGCCGTAGAGGCGCATCTTCACGCCGGGGTAGAGGGCGTGGAAGCGCTCGAGTCTCGGCATCACCCAGACGCGCAGGGCCGTTTCGCTGGCTCCCACGGCAATGCTGCCCGACTGGAGGCCCACGGCCTGCTCGAGTTCCTCGCGTCCCCGCCGGAACTGTTCGCAGCCCGCTTCCACATGCGCGTAGAACATCCTTCCTTCGGGCGTGAGCTCCACGCCCCGCCGGTTGCGTATGAAAAGACGGCATCCGAGTTCCCGCTCCAGCGCCGCCATGGATCGCGACACCGCAGGCTGACTCGTGAACAGCATGGCCGCCGCACGACTGAAATTCCGGCAGCGCGCCACGTGATAAAACACCCGGCAAAGTTCCCAGTTCAGCTCCACGCGCATCTCCTGTCATATTTTTTTAATATGACTGCCATATCAAATGAGCATTTTACCGTATCACTCCCCCCTGCTATAGGCAAGAGGAATCCGGGACACGCAGGGATGTCAACGCGCGCTCCGAAAATGCCTTCAGGCAGGAACCCTACATCATGAATCGCGGATATATATTCATTTTTCTGGCCACCATCTTTTTCAGCTCCATGGAAGTCGCGCTCAAGACCGTGGCAAACGACTTCAATCCCATGCAGCTCACCTGCACCCGCTTTCTCATAGGCGGTCTTCTGCTCATTCCGTTTGCGCTGCGCGGGGTGAGGCAGCACGGCGCGAGAGTCACGCTCGGCTCCTGGAAGGGCTTCGCATGGCTCGGCTTCGTGGGTCTCGTGGTGAGCATGATGCTCTATCAGGTCTCCATCCTGTACGCTCCGGCGTCGGTGGTGAGCGTGCTTTTCAGCTGCAATCCCGTGCTGGTTCTGGGCTTTGCCTATCTCATCCTGCATGCCGACATCCGTCCTCAGCACGTCGCGGCTCTGGTCTTGGAAGTCGTGGCGGCCGTCATCATCATTGATCCGCTGCACATCAGCGTCGATCCGGTGGGCATCGTGCTCGTGCTGCTTTCCGCGGCCACGTTTGCCCTGTACGCCGTGCTCGGCAAAAAGCAGTGCGCGCAGTATTCCGGCGTGGCCGTCACCTGCTTCAGCTGTCTTGCCGCCAGTGCGGAAATGATCGTGCTCATGCTCATAAGCCACATCGGTCCCGTCGCGTCCGCCCTTGAGGCGGCCGGCATGGGCATGTTCGCCAACATGCCCTTCTTCACGGGCTACACTTCGGGCAACATCCTCAACGTGCTGTACATCTGCGTGTTCGTCACTGCGGGCGGCTACGCCTGCTACTTCATGGGCATGGAAGCCACCTCCGCCATGCAGGGCTCGCTCGTGTTCTTCTTCAAGCCCGTTCTCGCTCCCATACTGGCCATGATCGTTCTCGGGGAAAGCATCCCGTGGAACATGTGGGTCGGCATCGCCGTCATGCTCGTGGCCTCCGTGGTCTCCATGATACCCACCTTTGAAGCCCTCATCGCCGCGCGGCCCTTTGTCTTCAGCCTCCTCCTGCACAAGAGACAGCAGGACCGATAGCGACGCCCCGGCTCTGCCGGAAACGGCCCGTTTCTCCATCCCTCCCCCTGCAGAGAAACGGGCCTCTTCTTTTAAGCGCCGCCGGGGTCCGGATTCAGCCATCCCGGGGAAGGCGCTTCGGACGGCCGGATAAAAAAACGCGGGAGCGGTCCGGGAAAAGCTTCCTTCGAACCGGTCCCGCGCCTTTTGCGCAGACAGTGCCGCAGCGCTACACGGTGATGAGAGTGAGCAGGCTCGGCAGTTCCTTGCTCAGCACCACGAAGTGGAACACGTTGACGAAGAAGAAATAGTTGAGCTCGGTGTAGAAGTTGCGCACCGCAAAGTAGAGGATGCTCAGTCCCATGAACACCGGCAGATAGTAGGTGAAGGGAAAGAGCAGGTTCTGCGCGTTCAGGGAAAGACCGCCTATGGTCATCGACGCGTACATCACGGCCACGTCGAGCACGAACAGCACAGGAACAAGTTTAACGGAATTGAGTACCCTGGTCATATTCTGCATCCTTTTTTTCCGCAGGAACGGGAAATCATGGGCGCACCGCCTGCAAACGGCCGTCCCTCCCGGGAGCGCGCGCCACAGGTGGTATAGAATGTTCCTCTCAAGGACGCAACGGTTCCGGGATCGTTTTTCCGGGGGAACGGACGGGAAAACGGACGGGGGAAACGACGCAAAGACGCGGGACCGCGCCATGCGGCCCCGCGCGTAAGACTCACGAGGGAAGACTAGAAGCTGTAGCGGAAGTGCAGCGCGGCGCGCCAGTCGTTGTCGAAGGACGAGCCGGAACGGCCGTGAACGGCGGACGTGTCGAAGTCCTCGAAGATGTACGCAAGTTCAA
>CAJJMX010000224.1 GCA_905192935.1 uncultured Mailhella sp. | reverse complement strand
CACGCTTCTTGCGGTGAACACCAACTACCGCGACAGCGAGCTTGAATATCTCATCCGTCAGTCGGAGTGCGAAAACTTTTTCTGCATCGACGGCTTTCTCGACTACGACTATGTTTCAGCGCTCTACCGCGTCATTCCCAATCTGAAGGATCAGCACGAGGGCGAGCTGCACTGCGAGAAGTTCCCGCATCTTCGCCGCGTCATGAGTCTGAAGGATATCCCCCATCCCGGGGTGCTGCCCATCTCCGCCATTCTGGAGAAGGCCGGGGACGTGTCCGAGGCGGAATACGAGGCGCGCAAGGCCATGGTGGGCCCCTATGACGTGGTCAACATGCAGTACACCTCGGGGACCACGGGTTTTCCCAAGGGCGTCATGCTCACCCATGTGGGCATAGGCAACAACGGCTTCAGCGTGGGTGAGCGCGAGCGTCTTACGGAAGAGGACCGCGTCATCATCCCGCTGCCGCTCTTCCACTGCCTCGGCTGCGTGGTGGGCGTTCTGGCCTGCGTGAGTCACGGTGCGACCATGGTCATCACGGAAACCTTCTCGCCGGAGCGCGTCATGGCCGCCATACAGGATGAAAAATGCACCGGCGTGTACGGCGTGCCTTCCACGTACATCTCCATGCTGGGGCATCGCCGTTTCAGCCAGTACGATTTTTCCAGCCTGCGCTTCGGCCTCATGTCCGGGTCCGTGTGTCCTGAACCGCTCATCCGGCAGGTCATGGAGGCCATGGGCCTTGAGGCCATCGTGATCCCCTACGGGCTGACCGAATGTTCTCCGGTCATCACCATGACCGGCATAGAGGAGAGCGACGAGCACCGCTGCCGTTCCGTGGGCAGCGTGCTGGAAGGCGTGGAGGTGAAGCTTCGCGATCCGGTGACCCATGAAACGGTCGCCTGCGGCGTGCAGGGGGAAATCTGCTGCCGCGGATACAACGTGATGAAGGGCTATTTCAACATGCCCGAAGCCACGGCGGAGACCATAGACGCCGAAGGCTGGCTGCATACCGGTGATCTCGGCGTCATGGACGAAGAAGGCTATCTGCGCATCACGGGGCGCATCAAGGACATGATAGTGCGCGGCGGCGAAAACATTTATCCCCGGGAAATAGAGGAGTTTCTTCTGGAAATGGATTCCGTGCGCGACGTGCAGGTGCTCGGTATTCCTTCCCGGCGCTACGGCGAGGACGTGGCGGCCTTCCTCATTCCCCGCGAGGGCAGGACGGTGAAGCCGGAAGACGTGCGCGATTTCTGCCGCGGCCGCGTGGCCTGGCACAAGATTCCGCGTTACGTCGCCGTGGTGGATGATTTCCCCAAGACGGCCAACGGCAAGGTGCAGAAATTCAAGCTGCGCGAAATGGCGGCGGAGCTGTTCCCCAATGTCAAGTAAGCCTCTCATCGTCTATCTCGCGGCGCGCGGCTTTGAATCGGACCTCGTGGACGAGCTTCGGCTTCACGGCGTGCGCGTTCTCGAGGTGAAGGAGCGGCTCGTTCTGGCCGAGGGGCTGTTTTACTCCGCGTGGGCACAGAATATCTGGCTCGAGCCTTTTTTTCAGCCCATCACGTCCGTGGGAAACGCGGTGCGCACGCTCAAGTCCATACAGAGGAACTGGAAGCTCCATGCCGTGGACTTCCATCGCCGTGCCGCGCTCATAGAGCAGCAGCTGCCGCCGGTGAAGGCGCGGCCGTTGCGCTTCGGAGAGACGGCCCCCGCTTCTCCGCTCGGCTCGTGGACGCTCTGGGATCATGATACGCTTCTTGTGTCCGCCGCGTGCTCGTCCGCCTTTCCCGACGGCGAGGTGCGTTTCGAGGAAGACAAGGTGAATCCGCCGAGTCGCGCCTATCTCAAGCTCTGGGAGACCTTTACGCTGCTCGGGCGGGGGCCGCGCCCGGGTGAGCTGTGCCTCGATCTCGGCTCCGCTCCCGGCGGATGGACATGGGTCATCGCAGGCATGGGCGCGCGCGTGTTCAGCATAGACAAGTCGCCCATCGATCCGAAGGTGGCGGCCATGCCCGGCGTCGACCACTGCCTCGGCAGCGGTTTCGGACTGGAGCCGCAGACGGCGGGACACGTGGACTGGCTCTTTTCGGACATGGCCTGCTATCCCGCCCGGCTTCTCGGCGCCGTGGAGGAGTGGCTGAAGGCGGATGCCGCGGAAAATTTCGTGTGCACGCTCAAGCTTCAGGGCAGCACCGATCATGCCGTCGTGCAGGCCTTCAGGGAGATTCCGGGGTCCCGGGTCATGCATCTTTCCTGCAACAAGCATGAGCTGACGTGGGTGAACCTCGGAGAATGGCGGAAAAGGGGCTGAACGGGGGCAACTCTTGGGGCGCTTGGGTTCTCGGCGATTCGGCAAAAATTCCCCCAAAAACCTCCCAGAGGCTTTTTCATAAAAATTTTCTCTGGTTAGCTGAACTGAACTTGACATACGGGGATTCTCATTCTACTGAAAAGTGACTCAGTGAAAGAGTCAAAAAATTTTTGGGAGAGTGAAACCATGACGAAAGCTGAACTGGTCGAGAAGATCTACGCCAAAAGCGGACTTGAGACGAAAGTAAAATCGGAAGCAGCTCTTGACGCTGTGATTTCTGCCATCTCTGAATGTCTTGCTTCTGGCGATTCCATCACTTTGATGGGCTTTGGCAGCTTCAAGGTTGTCAAGCGTGCGCCTCGTACCGGCCGTAACCCTCGTACCAACGAGAAGATTGAAATCCCCGCCTGCTCCGTTGTGAAGTTCCTTCCCGGCAAGGCTCTTAAGGATGCTATCAAGTAACAGCGCGCAAGGCGTCTGTGGAACAGGCCGCCCGCATTTTGCGGGCGGCCTGTTTTTTAAGCTCGGGCCGTTCCCGTCCTGAAAAGGATGACGAACCGCTTCGGCGGCGGGATGGGGCGATGCGTGCGCAGGGAAAGAAGCCGGGAAGAGCGCGGCGCGTCCGGGAAAAACGGAATGTTTTTTCCGGGCGCGCCGTATTCTGCCGAAAGGCCGGAAAAGCCCCGAGGCCTTGTCGTTGAAGGCCTCATGCAGGCTTTCTCTTCCCGGTTTTGTCTCAAAAGTTTTTCCTCTTGAAACAATTACGGATTGTCCTTGCCCGGCAGCACCATACAACGTCTTGAAATCAATGACCGCGCTCTCTGGCACGACTTTTGCTTCATGGATGACAGCAGTAGAAGCAAAAGGAGAAGTGTTTATGAAGATCAAGTCGTTGCTGCTCAGTGTATCTCTTGTCGTACTGATAAC
>CAJJMX010000223.1 GCA_905192935.1 uncultured Mailhella sp. | reverse complement strand
GACAGGCTGGGAGATGAGGAATACGAGGCCGCCGGACGTCCCGGGGGCTGGACGGCCAGGCAGGGATTCTACATCTACAGAAACCGACGTCTTATTCTTGCCGGCAGCTGGCTCGGACTTCCAGGGCTGAGCCGGGATCCATTCTGCAATCAGGCCAGAATTCGTCTGGACATCCCCTGTTCCCTTGACTCGGAATGGAAGACGGATATCCGGAAGGCTTCGGCAAGACCGCCTGCCCCCCTGCGTGACGAGCTTGTCCGGATAGCGCAGAACGTACGATCGAGAGCCAGAAGAATAGCTCTAGGTCATCGCAGCTCCCGCCCGTCCCGTGACGACTTCGACATCTTCCAGCTGTGGATAATGGAACGGACGGCCCGCGGCATTGTCCGGGGCATCAACATGGAGCATCCGTGGATACGCGAGCTGCTTGCCGAGGCGGGAGAGCCGCTGGGGAAAAAGTTTCGGAAACTTCTTGGAGTGATAGGACAGATGGTACCGGATTCCCCGGAGGTCGAGGCTCTTCGGGAGAAGACGAATATCCGGGAGGACGCTTCTTGCGGAGAGCCTTCTGCAGAGATGAAGGAACTCATGCAGACCGTTCTTGATATGTACGTCGAACAGGGAATGTCTGTCGCTCAGGCGCGCAACGTGATGCTGCACATGGAAAAGTTCGGCAGATGGAGACACTTTGTGGAGAATCTTGAGGAGAGGGGAAATGAATGAGGGATATGCGGACGAGGACATGATCGTCCGGATGACCCGCCTCCGGCTTCTGCAGAGGCAGGGAAGGGGAGAGAGGATATACCCGGACACGATACGGGAGGCTCTCGAGGACATCATGAGGCGCTTTCCGGAGACGACGGAAGGAGTGGACATGGAGAAGTGCCGTGACGAGCTCCTCCGGCAGTTCAGCGTGTGGACGGGAATGTCGGCCACGCTGCAGGACAACAGGGACCATGTTTCTTGGTTGACCGCGGAGCGTAAAAAGGACTGGCACTACTGGCCCTGTCATCGGAATTGGCTTGAGTTCCGGGGACGGCCCGTTTCGGTCATTGACGACCTCGACGAGAGAACGGACGAGATACTCGGTCTTCTGGAGGACCCAGGCAGACCGGGACGCTGGGACAGGCGAGGACTGGTTGTCGGTGACGTGCAGTCGGGGAAGACCGGAAACTATGCTGCGCTGATATGCAAGGCAGCCGATGCCGGCTACAGGATCATCATTGTTCTCGCTGGCGTGCACAACAGTCTTCGCGCGCAGACGCAGAAACGACTGGAGGAGGACTTTCTCGGCTTCTCCACGGACGACAACGACTGGCATGCCCCGATTGGAGCAGGACTGTTCAACGACGACCCGTCGCTTATTCCCAACTGCGGAACCTATCGCAGGGAGAATGGAGACTTCAGCAGAAAGAATGTTCAAGGGTTCAACGTGTCTCCAGAAATACGCCCGTGGATGTTCATCGTGAAGAAAAACAAAAGCGTGCTTACCAATCTTGTCCGGTGGCTTGAGGGCGTCGTGGCCACGGCGAGGGATCCGGAAACGGACAGAAGAATCATACCCGATCTCCCGCTCCTCCTCATCGATGATGAGGCGGACAATGCCAGCGTGGACACGGCCAAGAATGCCGTGCTTGACGGCCGTGCGAACGAGGCCCACGACCCGAGGCAGATCAACAGACTGATAAGGCGGATACTGGGCATATTCGAGAAGAAGGCCTATGTGGGATACACGGCCACCCCGTTTGCCAACATCTTCATTCATGATCAGGCCCACACTGCATCGGAGGGGGACGACCTGTATCCTTCCTCGTTCATCATCAATCTCGGAGCCCCCTCGGACTACACGGGACCGGTCAGGGTGTTTGCCGACGAGGAGTATGGAAGGGCCATAATCCGTCATGTGACGGACAGCCGGGAATGGATGCCTCATCCTCACCAGATGGATCATGTTCCGCTTTTTCATGGCAGAAACGACATTCCCGACAGCCTCCGGCAGGCACTGCATTCCTTTATTTTGTGCTGTGCCGTGAGGCAGTGCAGGGGAGACGGCACCAGACACTGCTCAATGCTTGTTCACGTGACGCGCCTTACACCCGTGCAGAAAAGAGTGCATGATCAGATCAGGGAGTGTCTCAGGGATATCCAGCGCAGGCTGCACAGAAACGTGGGAAGCGAAGAGATTCTTGATTCCCTGCACGACCTCTGGCAGACGGACTTTCTTCCCGTCATGAAATGGTTTGCCGGGCATCATGCCGAAGACGCGGGCAGGATCGTGTCCTGGGAGGAGATTCTTCCGGTGCTTGACGACGTCGTTCAGGACATCCGGCTCAGGTGCATCAACGGCATGGCGAGGGACACTCTGGACTACGAGAGCCACAAAGATACTGGTCTGAAGGTGATAGCCGTCGGCGGGGACAAGCTTTCCCGCGGACTCACGCTTGAGGGGCTTTCCGTCAGCTACTTTCTCAGGTCGTCGCGCATGTACGACTCGCTCATGCAGATGGGACGCTGGTTCGGTTATCGCCATGGCTATGCGGACCTGTGCCGCCTGTATACGACGGAGGACCTGTGCGATGCCTACAGGCATGTGACGGAGGCAACAGTGGAGTTAAGAGCTGAATTCGATCTCATGGCAGCTACCGGAGGAACCCCGAAGGACTACGGCATGAAGGTCAGAACGCACCCCACGCTCCTTGTGACTTCCCCCATGAAAATGCAGTCTGCCCACGACATTCAGGTTACCTTCAGCGGAACCATGCCGGAGACCGTCACCTTCCTGACGGACGAGAAGGTCAGACAGCGCAATCTCGAGCACCTTGGATCGTTCATTTCAGGTCTTGGCACTCCGGAGACGGGGCCTTCCAGAGAGCAGCAGAACAGCATGACAAGAAGAGTGTGGAATGGCTGGCTCTGGCAGCAGGTTCCCTCTTCATCCGTCATGGAGTTTCTCGAGGGATACGAGAGTCCGTCCGAGGCGTACCGCACTGCTCCGGCCGTGCTTGCCGGTTTCATTGCGGGCATGAACGAAGAAGGGGAACTCACGACGTGGGACGTCTATCTCAACAACTCCGGGCAGAAGGAGAGAACCTGGCCTTTGAGCAGCGGCATGAATGTCGTGCGAGCGCTGCGCAGAAGGGAGGACGTTTCGGCAAGGTATTCCATCAGGAGAATGCTGGGCGGCAATGAGGAGGAGCTGCTTCTGGACGGAGAGTCCTGGAGGGCCGCCATGGAGCTATCCGAAAGAATGCGGGAGAAGAAGGG
>CAJJMX010000222.1 GCA_905192935.1 uncultured Mailhella sp. | reverse complement strand
TTGATCCATTTCAGGTGTGCCTCGGTAGCGGGGACCTTTCCTGTGACTTCGCGGGGAGCGTCGGCGATGAGCTGGGGTTTGAGCAGGTAGCCGCCGTTGACGATGGCGGAGAGGAAGACGGCGGTCTGGAGCGGGGTGACGAGGACGTGCCCCTGACCTATGGAAGCGTTGACGGTATCGCCCTGCTGCCAGGCTTCGCCGAAGCGGCGTTTTTTCCACTCCCGGGAGGGGACGAGGCCTGTGGTCTCGTAGGGGAGGTCGATGCCGGTTTCGCGGCCGTAGCCGCAGGCGCGGGCGAAGGCTTCCATGTTGTTGATGCCCATTTTCACGGCCATGCTGTAGAAGTAGACGTCGCAGGAGTAGATGAGGGCGTGTTCCATGTCCACGGCGCCGTGACCGCCGCGCCGCCAGCAGCGGAAGGTATGGTTGCCGAGGGTGAACTGACCGGGGCAGAACACTTTTTCCTGAGGGGAGATGCCGTGTTCGAGGAGCATGCCGACCATCATGAGCTTCCACACGGAGCCTGCGGGATAGGCGCTCTGGATGGCGCGGTTCTGGAGCGGGAAGCGCGGATCGTTGCGCAGGGCGTTCCAGTCTCTGGCGGAGAGGCCGCCTATGAAGATATTGTTGTCGTAGGCGGGACGGGTGACGAGGGCGAGGAGCTTGCCGGAGTCGGGATCCATGACGACGACGCTGCCGGAGTAATCGCCCATGGCCTCCATGACGGCGTGCTGAAGGCGCGAGTCGATGGAGAGGGTGACGTTCTGGCCCATGTGGGGGGATTCCATGAGGGTACGGCTCAGGGGTCTGCCGAGCACGTCGACCTCGAGGCGGTACAGGCCCTTCTGACCGCGCAGACGGCGTTCCAGCACGCTTTCGAGGCCCTGACGGCCCACCATGTCGCCGAGGGAGAGGTCCGGATCTTCGGCGAGTTCCTTTTCGCTGGCCTCGGCCACGTAGCCGAGGATGTGGGAGAAGGCCTCGCCTTCGGGATAGTAGCGGCGCGAATGGGTGACCACGCGCAGGCCGGGCCATTTGTAGAGCTCGGCCTCGATGGGAGCGACCTGTTCGAAGGGCATGTCGGTGAGCAGGAGGATGGGGTCGAAGCTGCGGCCCTTGCTGCGGTCCTGCTCGTAGCGGGCGTGGAGGCGGTCCAGGGGGACGCCGGTCCAGGCGCTCACCTGAGCGAGGGCGGCGGAGATGTCGGGGCAGTATTCGCGCACGAGGGCGAGGCCGTAGGCAGTGCGGTTTTCCGCGACCAGCACGCCGGAGGCGTCGTAGATCTCGCCGCGCGGGGCGAAGATGCGTTCATCGCGCAGGCGGTTTTCCTGAGCCATGCGCACGTAATCCGCGCCGCGGTGGATCTGGAGATACCAGAACCTGGCGCAGAACAGCGCAAAGAGCAGGACTATGCAGCACTGAAGGAGAAGAAGACCGCTTTTCGGCGGCTGATATTCATCGTTGCCGGTTTCTATCTTCATGGATCACCTTTCGGCGCAGGGCCGAGGCCACCCACCACACCCAGGGAGTGAAAAGGGCCTGAAACAGACACTCGTCGAAGAGCAGGGAGGAATTCCACGGAATATCCTGAAGCGTGGCGAGCGTGGCGAATATGAAATAATGCACGCAGGAAAGCAGGATGCCGAACAGCGTGACGAACAGAAAGCCCGTGCCCTGCAGAAGTCCGCAGCCGACATAGAAGAAGATGGCGGCCAGGGCGTACCACAGGAGGGTACCGCCGAAGGCCATGCTGCCCATGCCCTCCTGAAGCAGGACGAACACGGCTCCCACGGCGAGAAGCTGGGGGAAGTTGCGTTCCTGAAGCGCAAGAATGAATCCGGGCAGGAGGAAATCCAGTCCGGGCATGAGCGCCTGAAG
Source organism: uncultured Mailhella sp. (assembly GCA_905192935.1). Classification (GTDB taxonomy): domain Bacteria; phylum Desulfobacterota; class Desulfovibrionia; order Desulfovibrionales; family Desulfovibrionaceae; genus Mailhella. The sequence goes on along the minus strand of CAJJMX010000222.1, from coordinate 1,432 downwards.
GGCTATGGCGGCAAAGGCGTAGCAGAGCCACCATCCGGCACTGGCCCAGCTCATCGGGTTCCCCCGTTTTCAGGCGCGGGTTCTTCGGGCTTTTCGATCACGGGAGTGCGGCGGGTGTAGACCACGTCGCTTTCCGGAGTGATGGAGTCAAGGGGACGCTGGAGCAGGAAGACTTCCTCGAGTCTGTGGAAGTCCACGAGGGGCTCGGCCTGGATCTCGAGCACGGACGCGCCGGAACGCGACGCGCCGCCGGTGGAGATGGCGGTCACGCGGGCGACGGGTATGCCCTTGGGATAGCAGGAATCGAGTCCGGAAGTGACGAGCAGTTCGCCCACGCGCACGGGGGCGTTCTGTCTGACGAAGCGCAGTTCGAGGGGGACGCCGGGGCCGCCGCCGGAAAGAATGCCCTGCACGCGGCCTTCGGAGGTGAGCACGGCCACGCGGGAACCGGTGTCGGTGAGCAGCAGGGCCACGGAGGTGCTGGGACCGGCCTTGAGCACGCGACCGACCACGCCTTCCCAGGAGGTGACGGGCGTACCGGGCGCGGCGCCGCTCATGTAGCCGCTCGAGAGCATGATGGTGGAAAGCGCGGCGTTGGGACCCATGCGCCAGGCGAGAACGCGGCTGGCTCTGGCGGGCCACGAGGCCGGATATTCCAGATGCATGAGACGGCGCAGTCTTATGAGTTCGGCGCTTTCCTCGCGGGTTCCGGCGAGGCGCTGTTCAAGGATGCGCAGCCGCTGCTTGAGCTCATCGTTTTCGCGGCGCACGTCGCGCAGGTCGACATAGCTGTTCCACACGCCGGAAAGCGTGTCTTCAAGTCCGTCCAGCCCGCGCATGATGCCGCCGGTGAACTCGAGTCCCACGGCGGCGCAAAGCCTGTCCCACTGCCCGGTGCGCTGGTTCCAGGTGTAGATGCCCAGGAAAAGCAGCAGGGTGCAGATGATGAGAAGAATGATGCGTCGGGGCAGCAAGGCGACTCCTGCGTTTCGGCATGAGAGAAGTCCCCCCTGCGTGAGGGGGGACGATGAACGCTAGTCTATGCACACCTCGCGCATGGTGCGCATGTTGTCGAGGGCGATGCCCGTGCCCATGACCACGGTGGCGAGAGGATCGTCCACGCTGAAGATGGGCAGGGAGGTGTCCTCGCGCAGAAGCTGATCCAGACCGCGCAGCAGCGCGCCGCCGCCGGTGAGCACGATGCCGCGTTCCACGACGTCGGCGGCGAGTTCGGGCGGGGTCTGCTCGAGGGCCTGACGCACGGCCTGCACGATGGCGTCCACCTGTTCGGCGATGGCCTTGCGCACCTCTTCGGAGGTGATGATGATGGTCTGCGGGATGCCGGTCACAAGATCGCGGCCCTTGACCTCGATTTCCTTCTCTTCTTCCATGGGATAGGCGGAAGCGATCTGGATCTTGATCTCTTCGGCCG
>CAJJMX010000221.1 GCA_905192935.1 uncultured Mailhella sp. | reverse complement strand
AAGTGCTCAGTCTCTTCGACTTCGAGGAGTTCTCCACCCGTACCGTGGGCCCCAGCTGGCGGCAGTTCACGCCCGAGCAGAAGCAGCAGTTCAAGGACGCCTTCACCGACCTTCTGCGGAACACCTACATAGATACGCTCGACGAGTACAACGGTCAGAAGATACGCTTCACCGGCGAGATCTCCGGCGGCAACGGCAAGCGCGTGGAAGTGCAGATGGAATTTCTTGCCGACCAGAAGACCTATCCCGTGGCCTTCCGCATGCTGGAGAAGAACAACCGCTGGGTGGTGTACGACGTGCTCATCGAAGGCATAAGCATGATCAAGAACTACCGCGACCAGTTCCGCGACATCCTCGCGAAGAACTCGCCCCAGGAACTCATCGACCGGGCTAAGGCCAAGGCCGAGGTACAGAAAAACAAACCCAAGGAAGCCAAGTGATGCGCCGGATACTTCTTGCCGCCATGCTCTCTCTCGCCCTCGCCTGCGCTGCGGGCTGCGCCTCAAAGCAGCAGACGCCTCCGCCTTCGCAGACGACGGAAACCGTGTCCGCCGCCGAAGCATCCTCAGAGTCCGCCGAAACCGAGGATTTCGGAGGACTCGACGACTACGACGACTATACCTCCGAAGACCTCGCCGTGCAGGACGATCCTCTGGAAGGCTGGAACCGGTTCTGGTTCCATGTGAACGACTGGTTCCTCGAATATCTCGTCAAGCCTCTGCACAAGGGCTATGCCTTCATCGTGCCCGAGCCCATCCGCAACGGCATAAGCAACTTCGCCCACAACGTGGCCTTCCCCGTGCGCATGGTCAACAGCCTGCTCCAGGGCGAATTCGCCCAGGCCGGCGTGGAATTCGACCGCTCTCTCGTCAACTTCATGGTGAGCCTCGGCTTTGCCGACGTGGCGAGTCAGAGCAAACCGCTCTATCCCTATCATCCCGAAACGGAGAACTTCGACTACACGCTCGGCGTGTGGGGCGTGCCCGACGGGCCCTACTTCATCATTCCCTTCCTCGGCCCCTCCACCGTGCGCGGAGCCGTGGGCGAAACCGGCGACGCCTTCATGAAGCCGCAGTACTACGCTCTCGACTGGGAAGTCAGCACGGCAAGCAGCGTGTTCCTCGCCTTCAACGGCGTCGACACCCTGTACAAATCCTACGATCAGATCACCGAATCCGCACTGGAGCCTTACGTTGCCCTGCGCAACGCCTATCTCAACATGAGAAAGAACAGGCTTCAGCGCATGACCCTCTCTTCCAACACTCAGGATTAGCCAGGAGTTTCACCGTGGCAAAAGCAGACCGTTATCACAAGACATTCCCCGTCACCTGGGAACAGCTCCACCGCGACGCCAAGGCTCTCTCCTGGCGCCTTCTGGAACGCGGAAAGTTCACGAAGATCGTGGCCGTGACCCGGGGCGGACTCATCCCCGCGGGCATCATTGCGCGCGAGCTCAACATCCGGCACATCGACACCGCCTGCATCATGCTCTACAACTACCGTGAAGAAGGCGATCAGGAGACCGTGCTGAAAAGCGCCGATCCCTCCTTCAACACGGAGGAGACCCTCGTCATCGACGATCTCGTGGATACCGGTCATACGGCGAAGATCCTGCGCGACATGCTGCCCAGGGCGCACTTTGCCACGCTGTACGCCAAGCCCGCAGGCATCCCTCTCGTGGACAGCTTCGTCACCGAGCTCAGTCAGGATACCTGGGTACTTTTCCCCTGGGATTCCGAAGTGCAGTACGCCAAGCCCATCATCGACCTGCAGAACGGTCAGTGATGCCACACTCCGACGACGCATGAAAAGCAGGCCGGGAAAACCGGCCTGCTTTATTTTTACCCGAGAAAAAGTGTTGACATTGCCCCGGGTTGTGTGCTCCCATTCCGGCCACAGTTCGGGGGCAATACCGTTTTTCGCATCGACGGGCAGCCGTCCCCGCCGCCCATAACGCAAAGAGTCATCATGTCCACGAAACACATGGTCACCATGGACGGCAACACGGCCGCCGCCCATATAGCCTACACGTTCACGGAAATAGCCGCCATCTATCCCATCACGCCTTCTTCTCCCATGGCGGAAAAAACCGACGTCTGGGCCGCCCGGGGCCGGAAGAACATGTTCGGTCAGAGCGTGCAGCTCGTGGAAATGCAGTCCGAAGCAGGCGCCGTCGCCGCCGTGCACGGCGCTCTGCAGACCGGGGCTCTCGCCACCTCCTTCACGTCCTCCCAGGGACTTCTGCTCATGATCCCGGTCATGCACCGCATTGCCGGAGAAAGGCTCCCCTGCGTGCTCCACGTGGCCACGCGCACCGTGGGCACGCATGCCATGTCCATATTCGGGGATCATTCCGACGTCATGAACTGCCGTCAGACCGGCTTTGCCATGCTCTCCACGGCAAGCGTCCAGGAAGTCCTGGATCTTGCGGCCGTCGCCCATCTTTGCGCCATCCGCTGCCGGGTGCCGTTCCTGCACTTTTTCGACGGCTTTCGCACCTCGCACGAACTGTGCAAGGTGGAGGAACCAGACCTCGACGAGCTTGCCGCCCTCGTGGACCGCGACGCGCTTGCCGCCTTCCGCGCCCAGGCGCTGAATCCCGAGCATCCGAAAATGCGCGGAACCGTGCAGAACGGCGACGTGTTCTTTCAGATACGGGAAGCCTCGCGCCGCTTCTACGACGCTCTGCCGGACGAGGTGGAAGCCTGCATGGGCAAAATAAGCGCCCTTACCGGACGCAGCTATCATATCTTCCAGTACTACGGAGCACCGGACGCCGAAGAAGTCGTCGTGGCCATGGGCTCCGTGAGCGGCACCGCGCAGGAAACCGTGGACGCGCTGCGTGCCTGCGGCCGCAAGGTCGGCTTTCTTCAGGTGCGGCTTTTCCGGCCTTTTTCCGCCCGGCATTTTCTGGCGGCCCTGCCCGAAAGCGTGCGCCGCATGGCCGTGCTCGACCGCTGCGCAGAAATGGGTTCGGAAGGCGAACCGCTCCATGAAGATGTCTGCACGGCGCTCATGGGCTCCGGCCGATCCGTTCTCGTGGTGGGCGGCCGCTGCGGTCTATCCTCCAAGGATGTCGACCCCTCGCAGATCCGCGACGTGTTCGACAATCTGCGCCGCGCCGAGCCTCTGAACCGCTTTTCCATCGGCATCACGGACGACGTGACGCATCTTTCCCTGCCCTGCGGCGAACCTCTGGACACGGAAGGCGAAAACATCCTCATGAGCGGCAAGTTCTGGGGACTCGGCTCCGACGGCACCGTGGGAGCCAACAAGAACACCGTGGAGATCATCAACCGCGTCACTCCCCTGTACGCGCAGG
>CAJJMX010000220.1 GCA_905192935.1 uncultured Mailhella sp. | reverse complement strand
AGCAGATGCCGGTTCTTGTCGAGCACATAGACGATATAGACGGTTTCGCTGCTTCTTGCTGCGGCCCGCACGGTTTTCAGTGCGGCCGAAACGCGGGTTTCCGGCAGAACGGAGAGGTATTCGGAGGTGGTGGCGGCCCCTGTGCTTTCTTCCGGAAACGCGGCAAGCTGAAGAATGTCGTTCCGTACATCGGGAGAGAGCAGGGAGAGAAGCTTTTGCCGGGAGTCCGGGGCAAGCAGCGCATAGAGGTCGGCGCGGTCATCCGCAGGCAGATGTTCAAACAGCGTGGCGGCGCCGGCGGAATCCATGGCATGGAAAAGTTCCTTTTGCCGTTCCTCGGAAAAGTAGCCGAACACGGCGGCGGAGGTTTCGGCGTCCAGTCGGGCAAGAAGGGCGAGAGCGGCCGGAACGGAAAAAGAGGAGAGCTCGTCCGCCACGTCGGAGGGGTGAGTCTTCAGAGCGAATTCCGCAAAGTCGCGGGCATGACGGGCCTGGCGGAGTTCATCGGCGGAGTGCAGGATATCGTTATGGGTCATGACTGTTGTCCTCTTTGATCTCTGAGGTTGCGGGAGAAGAAACACTGAACGTCGAAGGTTTGCGGAAGGTACTGTGGCTGTCCATGGAAAGGCTCCTTTGGGTAAGGGGGATGAGAAGGACCGGAGACCAGAGTCCCCGGAGAACAGGTATGAGAAGCGCTCGTCCGGTGACGGGCGCAACCTGAGTGTCTTCCTCGACAACGAGGACGCGCATGAAGAGGCGTCCGAAGCTGTTCGGAGAAAAAGCGGTCAGAGCGAGGGAGGGATAACGAGGCGCGTCGGAAGATGCGGCAGCTCAGGGGAGCGCCGCAGACAAAGACGGAAGAGAAGAAGGGAAAGCATGAGGACCTCCTCGTCAGGCTGAACGGCCTGCGGGAGGAGAGGGGCGCAAGGTCGTCAGCTCAGTCTGTTGAAGATGGGGCAAAAGCTACTGTGACTGTCGGACGACATGGAAACTCCCTTGCGAAGATGGTTTCGATGCGGCCAAATAGCCTGAAAAAACTTGATTTGTCAAGTGCCGACTGCCACTTGCCGCTGTGAGTCACCTGGTGCCGTCCGTCTGCGCGACAGCGCGGGAGGCATGTCCGGCGCAGGCGCTGTCGGAAAGCGGGAAAATCTGTTTTTCCGGGAAACATGAGGAGAACACAAAAAAAGCCCGCGTCCGAAAAGGACGCGGGCCGAACAGCCTGCGGGACCGGAGGCTCAGGCCTTCTGCGCCTTGATCCAGGCCATGGCCTCGGGCAGGTTCAGTGTGCCCTCGTAGATGGCTCGACCGGAAATGGCTCCCTGAAGATTGGCGTTCACGCTGAGGGGATAGAGTGCCTTGATGTCTTCGAGCGTGGCCACGCCTCCGGCGGCAACGACGGGAACGGGACTCGTTTCGGCGAGGTGGGAGAGCATGGGCATGTTCACGCCGCTCTGCATGCCGTCGCGGGCGATGTCGGTATAGATGATGAAGGCTGTGCCGTCGCCCACGAGGCGGGGCATGACCTCATCCACGGTAAGGCCTGCGTCGGTCACCCAGCCCCGGGTCTTGAGCCGTCCGTCCACGGCATCGAGCGAGACGCCTATCTTTCCGGGGAACAGCGAGCAGAGCCTTGCGTATTCCTGCGGCTTTTCCAGAGCCATGGTGCCGATGATGAGACGCGTGACGCCGGCGTCGAACCACATGCGCGCGGCGTCTTCATCGCGCACGCCGCCGCCGAGTTCGATGGGAATGTCGAGACTTGCGCTGATGCGCGAGACGAGCTCGGCATTCACGCTTCTGCCCTGAAAGGCTCCGTCAAGATCGATGAGGTGCAGCCATTCGGCGCCCTGTTTCTGCCAGTGCAGAGCCGCGGCCACGGGATCGTCGCTGAACACGGTGGATTCGTCGGCTTTTCCCTGTTTCAGACGCACGGCCTTGCCGTTCTGAAGATCGACAGCGGGGAAGATGATCATAAGCCGAACTCCTTGACGGCCTTGTCCATGCCTTCGGCGGCCAGTTCCTTTGCCGTGACCCAGCTGCCGCCGCGCTTGAAGAAGGTGCCGATTTGGGTGATGTCGCTGGCAAGAGGCTTCTGCTCCTCGGCAAAGTGACAGCGCATGACGAGACTGACGGGCTCGCGGGCGTCGATGAGATAGAAGTCCTCGTTGACGGCGGCGGCGGAAACGACGCCCGCCTTGCCGCCCACGCGCTCCTGCATGGTGATGATATGCGGCACGACGATCATGTCCGCACCTGCGGCCCGGGCGCGCTCGGCCCAGGTGACGAGGGCATTGCGGCGTCCGCGCGAATCTCTGGCCATGTCGCCCTGAATGTCGGCGTCGGTCAGAAAGACGTAGCGGTGAAGGCCGGGATGCAGTTTTTCGCGAAGCAGGGCGTCAAGCTCGCTCAGGGTCTGCGCGGAAATTTTTTTCTGGTCTTCCGGAATGAAGCCGGAAAGAAGCTCGGTGGTCTGCGTGGGCTGCGTGAAGGGTGCAACGGCCACGACAAGGTCGGGCATGATGAGACGCTGCTGTTCGTCGGCCTTCTGACAGCCTCCGAGCAGGCAGAGACAAAGCAGGGCAAGAAGAAAATGGCGGAAATGCATCAGTCGAGGCTCCCCTTGGTGCTGGGCATGCGGTCGTCGCTGCGTCGTACAGCCTGCGCCAGCGCAAGGCCCAGTCCCTTGGCGGCGGATTCCAGCAGGTGATGTCCGTTCTTGCCGTACTGGAACGAGATGTGAAGGTTGCACTGGGCCGCGGAGGCCAGCGCCTTGTAGAATTCCCGCCACACGTCCTTTTCCTCGCCGGCCATGACCGGGGGAAGCAGCTCGTCGCCGCGGAATTCCAGCCACGGACGGCCCGAAAGATCCACGGTCACGTCGGCGAGAGCCTCGTCCATGGGTACTCTGGCCCAGCCTGCGCGGGTGATGCCCTTTCTGTCTCCGAGAGCGTCGCGCAGCGCCTTGCCGAGACAAAGAGCCACGTCTTCGGTGGTGTGATGCGCATCGACGTGCATGTCGCCGGAGCAGGTGAGGCACAGGTCGAATCTGGCCCAGAAGGCCAGAAGCGTGATCATGTGGTCGAGCATGCCGAAACCGGTGGACACGGTGGTCTGTCCGGTGCCGTCCAGAGTCAGTTCCAGTCTTACGGAAGTTTCTCCCGTGGCGCGCGATATCGTTGCGCTGCGGATGACGTCATTTGAAGTCATCAGGCGTCCTCCTTGTCGTCCTTGTTTTCCGGCTTGTCTTCCTTCTTCCTGTAGGCCATGGCCGACACGTAGATGCTGACTTCATAGAGCAGCAGCATGGGAATGGCCATGAGACACTGGGAAAACACGTCGGGCG
>CAJJMX010000219.1 GCA_905192935.1 uncultured Mailhella sp. | reverse complement strand
CGCGGGGGGAATTATTCCCCCCGCATGCCTTTCCTGTCTTTCCTGTCTTTTCTGCGTTTCCCGCCTTTTCCTTCTTCTACAGGGAGAAGTAGTCTCTGGCGGATTCGAAGAGGTGGAGGTCGTAGTTGCCGGGGACGTTCTTGTAGAGGTCTTTTCCGGTACGTTCCGAGTGTCCCATTTTACCGAGCACGCGGCCGTCGGGGGAGGTGATGCCCTCTATGGACCAGGCGGAGCCGTTGGGGTTGAAGTCGACGTCCATGGTGGGGTTGCCGGAGAGGTCGACGTACTGGGTAGCGATCTGGCCGTTTGCGGCGAGTTTTTTGAGGAGTTCGTCGCTGCAGAGGAAGCGGCCCTCGCCGTGGGAGACGGGCACGGAGACGATATCGCCCACGGCGGCGTTTTTCAGCCAGGGGGAGAGTCTTGAAGAGATGCGCGTACGCACGATCTTCGACTGGTGGCGGCCAATGACGTTGAAGGTAAGGGTGGGGCAGGAATCGTCGGTGTCGATGATTTCGCCGTAGGGGACGAGGCCGAGCTTGATGAGGGCCTGGAAGCCGTTGCAGATGCCGAGCATGAGGCCGTCGCGCTGTTTGAGCAGGTCCATGGTGGCGTCGGCGACTTCGGGGTTGCGGAAGAAGGCGGTGATGAACTTGCCGGAGCCTTCGGGCTCGTCGCCGCCGGAGAAGCCTCCGGGCACGAAGATGATCTGGCTTTCGCGCACGGCCTTTGCGAAGCGTGCGGCCGATTCCGAGACTTCGGCGGCGGACTGGTTTCTCAGCACGATGATCTCGGGTTCGAGGCCTGCGCGCGTGACGGCGCGGGCGCTGTCGTATTCGCAGTTGGTGCCCGGGAACACGGGGATGACCACGCGGGGCTTTGCCGCGCCTGTGCGGGGCACGGCGACGGGCGCCTTGTCCGAGCTTATGAGCGGCACGGGGGACTCGTCCTTTTTCGTGCGGTTCGGGTAGATGTCTTCGAGCACGGCCTCGTTCAGGGCGAGAAGTTCGGCAATGGAGGCGGAGTCCGCGCCGAGGGTCACGGTTTCCTCCTTTGTGGTCGTGCCGAGGAGGGTTCCCGCCTCTTCGGTGAGTTCGGCCACGATGGCTCCGGGCATGGGGACATACCAGGCGGCGTCGGCGCAGGAGGCGAAGCCGATGCCGTTGCCGAAGGACATGTTCATGAGGGCTTCGGCGAGGCTGTTTTCCACGGCCCAGGCGGCCTTCACCTTTCCCTCGGCGTGCAGGGCGGCGAACTTGTCCCAGCAGGCCTTGAGGGCGGCGGCGCTTTCATCCTTCGGGGCGAAGAGGCACACGGGGTGTCCGGCTTCCTTGAATTCGGGCGAGAGGATATCGTCGGTCCTGGCCGGAGCTATGGCGAAGGAAATGAGGGTTGGGGGCACGTCCATGTCGAGGAAGGAGCCGGACATGGAGTCCTTGCCGCCTATGGCCGCGACCTCGAGACCGAGCTGGGCGTCCAGCGCGCCGAGCAGGGCGGAGAAGGGCTTGCCCCAGCGTTCAGGCTCGTCGCGGAGCTTTTCAAAGTATTCCTGAAGGGAGAGATAGGCCTTTTTGTAATCGCAGCCGGCGGCCGCGAGACGGGCCACGGAGGTGACGACGGAGCGGTAGGCGCCTTCGTAGGGATCCACGCTCATCTGGTCGGCGTCGAAGCCCCAGGCCATGACGGAGCAGTCTCTGGTCTCATGACCGGGGAGCACGGGCAGAAGCGCGGCCATGGCCTGCGCGGGCGTGCGCTGACGGAGGCCGCCGAAGGGCATGAGCACGGAGCCTGCGCCTATGGTGGAGTCGAAGCGCTCGGCAAGGCCGCGGCGCGAGGCGCATTTCAGGCTTTTTGCGGTATCCCGCAGGCTGGTTGCGGCCGGGGCGTCCATGGCGGAGCGGTCCTTTTTTTCCACGCGCACGCGGGTATGCTTGGACGCGCCGTTGGTATCGAGGAAGGCGCGGGAAAGGTCGACGATGGTATGGCCCTGCCAGTTCATGACCATGCGCGGGCTTTCGGTGACCACGGCGACCTGATAGGCTTCCAGATTTTCCTTTTCCGCGGCGGCGATGAAGGCGGGGGCGTTTTCGGCGGCCACCACGCAGGCCATGCGTTCCTGGGATTCGGAAATGGCGAGTTCCGTGCCGTCGAGGCCTTCGTACTTCTTGCGCACGGCGTCGAGACTGATTTTGAGGCCGGGGGCGAGTTCGCCGATGGCCACGGACACGCCGCCTGCGCCGAAGTCGTTGCAGCGCTTGACGAGGCGGGTCACGTCGCCGTTGCGGAACAGGCGCTGGATCTTGCGTTCTTCGGGGGCGTTGCCCTTCTGGACTTCCGAGGCCATGGTGACGAGGGACTTGCGGTTGTGGCTCTTGGAGGAGCCGGTGGCTCCGCCTATGCCGTCGCGGCCGGTGCGTCCGCCGAGAAGGATGACCACGTCTCCGGGAGCGGGGCGCTCGCGCACCACGTTTTGGGCGGGAGCGGCGGCCACCACGGCGCCCACTTCCAGATGCTTGGCCACGTAGCCCTGGTGATAGACTTCGGAGACCATGCCCGTGGCAAGGCCTATCTGGTTGCCGTAGGAGGAATAGCCTGCCGCGGCGGTCTGGGCCAGCTTGCGCTGGGGGAGCTTGCCGGGAATGGTTTCGGACACGGGCGTGCGGGGATCTCCGCAGCCGGTGACGCGCATGGCCTGATAGACGTAGGCGCGGCCGGAGAGCGGATCGCGGATGCAGCCGCCGATGCAGGTGGCCGCGCCGCCGAAGGGCTCGATTTCCGTGGGATGGTTGTGGGTCTCGTTCTTGAACATGAGCAGCCAGTCCTGCTTCTCGCCGTCCACGGTGGCGGTCACATGGATGGAGCAGGCATTGATTTCCTCGCTCTGATCCATGTTGCCGAGCATTCCGCGCTTTTTGAGCACCTTGGTCGCGATGGTGGCCATGTCCATGAGGGTCTGCGGACGCGCGGCGGCCTTTTCTTCGCCGTACACCTCCACGCGGGCGGCAAGGTAGCGTCTGTAGGCATCAAGGGTCTTTTCGTCCAGGATCTCCACATGGTCGATGTGCGTGGAAAAGGTGGTATGACGGCAGTGATCGGACCAGTAGGTATCCACCACGCGCACTTCGGTGATGGTGGGATCGCGCTTTTCCTCGTCGCGGAAATGGGCCTGAAGGAACTTGAGATCGTCGAGATCCATGGCCAGACCGAGGGAGTCGAGCAGGGCGGAAAGTCCGGCTTCGTCCATGGCGGTGAAGCCTTCCACGGTACTCACGCTCGCGGGATGGTCGCATTCGACGCGCAGGGTGTCCACGGCATCGAGGGAGGCCTCGCGCGCTTCCACGGGGTTGATGAGGT
>CAJJMX010000218.1 GCA_905192935.1 uncultured Mailhella sp. | reverse complement strand
TTCCGTCCAGAGCCCAGCCCATGGTCTTCGTTTCGCCGGTGGTCTCGGCATGAAAATCCACGATCCGCACGGCAACGCCGTCAAGTTCACGGGAACCGTCGTGCGTTCTTTGTGCAGTCGTAGCATCTTTGTCGCCGCTATGCAAAGCGAAAACGTCCGCCCCGGCGTCGGATGAAGGGGAAACGGCCTCGTCCAGAAAGTTCAGCATGGTGCGGAACGGACAGGGAAGCGGATCCATGAACACGGTGCCGAGCAGATTGATCACGGCCAGCCTGCGTCCGTCCGGGAGCGTGTGCACCACGTATCCCCGGCCCGGTGCGCCTTCCGGATAGTTGAAAGGCCGGATGATGCGCCGGTCTCTGTCCAGACGGGAAAAAATCTCCCTGTGCCGCCACACGTGATTGCCCGCGGTCACGAGATCCACGCCCGCGGCAAAAAGCTCGTCCAGCGTGTCCGATGTCATGCCCATGCCTCCGGCAATGTTCTCCCCGTTGGCAATGACCACATCAAGGGACAGCTCTTCGGACAGTTCCGGCAGATACTGCCTTACGGCCAGTCTGCCCGCCTTGCCCACCACATCTCCGAGAAAAAGGATGCGCATCAGTCCCGCACTCCCCGGCCGCTGCGGCAATCTTCAAGCATCGCATGAAGTTTCTCCCGTGCGGGACGAAGCTGCGGCTCATCGGGCAGGCCTTCAAGCACCTTTTCCATGAGCCCGCTGGATGCGAGGGCGCGTCTTGTGGCGGCAAAGCGCAGTTCATGCATCCACGTGCCGAGCAGCAGGCGGAAGTCGTTGACGAAGCGAAGATCCGTATATCGGGCGACGCGCCCGGCAAGCACGTCCTCGGCCACCTTCGGCGTCCAGCTGCCGGGATCGTCCTTGACATGAAGAAGAACGGCGTCCCTTTCCGGGAGCGCGTTGTCGAGATAGCCGACCATGACCCGGAAGATGTCCAGCTTGTCGCTGTCCCGCACCACGTCGGTCACGAAACGGGCTTCAGGCGCAAGCATGGGAGAAAGCGCATAGCGGTTGTGCAGCAGCACGGCGCAAAGGGCCAGATGTCCGACCTGCGGCTTTTCATCCCTCACGAAGCCCTCGTCGCGCATGGTGCGGAAACTGAGGACGGCATGGTTGACCGACCTGGCATCCAGAAACGTGCGGTACTCTCTGAACTGAGGAAAGCGGCCGCAGTCATGATAGAGCGCCGCGATCACCGCAGCGCGGCAGACATCGTCCTGCCGGGCCCAGGCGTGTTCCCGTGCGTCCCCGGCAAGGGAATCGACAACGGCTTCGGCATGTTCCACGACCCGGAAGGTATGCTCCACCTTGAGGCGCAGGGGCGCCGCATCCGGCACGTCGCGAAAGCCGTCGACATAGTCGAGAAAGCGCCTGCGGTGCAGGGAAAGATCAACGTTCATCCTGCTCTCCTCTCTTCTGCCATTCCTTCAGACGGCGCTCTCTGTCCTCGGCCTCCTGCTGCCGGATCCTTTTGTTGCTCTCGTCCCATCGGGGATCGCGCAAAAAGCCCTTCGGGCCGTAAAGAGCACGCAGAAAAAAAATGATGGCTGCCGAAACCAGCACCATGATGATCACGCCGCTGAACGTGCCGGTGAAAAGACTTTCGAGAATGTCGGACAAAAAACGTCTCCTTCGCAGAATTTGCCCGATAGTAGCCGCTGAACCATCGCAAGGCAAGAGCCGTCGGCCCTTCGGCGGACGGGCCCCGAGCTTTACGGAGAACGGCCCCTGTGCTACGTACTTGGCACGGATTTATCATCGGAGACACCATGTCGGATTTTGTACATCTTCACTGTCATACGGAGTTCAGTCTCCTTGACGGCGCCATCCGCGTCGCTGATCTGGCGCAGAAGGCCAAGGCTCTCGGCATGCCCGCGGCAGCCATCACGGACCACGGCAGCCTTTTCGGCACGGCCTACTTCTATTCCGCCTGCAAGGACGTGGGCATTCCCCCCATCATCGGCTGCGAGGTCTATGTCACGCGCGATCATACCGACAAGACCTCCGACTTCGCAAGGGTGCGCCATCACCTCATTCTTCTCGCGCAGAATCCCACAGGCTACAGGAATCTCATGCATCTCGTCAGCCGCAGCTGGCTCGACGGCTTCCACTACAAGCCGCGCATCGACAAGAAGATGCTTGCCGGCTGCACCGACGGTCTCGTGGCGCTCTCCGCCTGCGTGGCGGGCGAAATCCCCCGCACGCTGCTCGGCAACAACAAGCTCATCACTGGCGGCGGAACCTTCGACGACGCCGTGGCCATAGCCAGGGAATACGCCGCGCTCTTTCCGGACCGCTTCTATCTGGAAGTGCAGGCCAACAGCCTCCCCGAACAGGCCCGGGTCAACGAGGGCATACTGAAGCTTGCCGAAGCCACGAAACTGCCGCTCGTCGCCACAAACGACTGCCACTATCTCAACGCCGACGACGTGGAGGCCCACGACATCCTGCTCTGCATCCAGACGCAGGCCAAGGTGGACGATCCCAAGCGCTTCCGCTTCGAGGCCCGCGACCTCTACTACAAGTCGGAAGAGGAAATGCGCGCAGGTCTCGAGGGCATTCCCCGCGAGGCCATGGAAAACACGCTCAAGATCGCGGATCAGTGCTCTCATCTTGAGATACAGCTTCATGCGCCGCCCTACCATTTTCCCGTCTACGATCTGCCCGAAGGCGTGACGCTTGCGGACGAATTCTGCCGCATGGCCAGGGAAGGTCTGGAAAAGCGTCTCGAGAAGCATCCGCACAAGGATACCATCAATCCGCAGGAGTACCGCGACCGTCTGGAAATGGAGCTCAAGGTCATCTGCGACATGGGCTTCCCCGGCTATTTCCTCATCGTGCAGGACTACATCAACTGGGCCAAGAACAACGGCATTCCCGTGGGTCCCGGCCGAGGTTCCGCCGCAGGTTCCGTGGCGGCGTGGGCGCTTCGCATCACCTCCATCGACCCCCTGCCGAACAAGCTCTTCTTTGAACGCTTCCTCAACGTCGAGCGCGTCAGCATGCCCGATATCGACGTGGACTTCTGCGAAGACAGACGCCTCGAAGTGCTCGAGTACGTCACCAGAAAGTACGGCAAGGACAAGGTGTCGCAGATCGCGGCCTTCGGAAAGATGAAGGCCAAGGCCGTGGTGAAGGACGTGGGCCGCGCCATGGGCATACCCTTCAATGAGACGACGCGCATCGCCAAGATGATCCCCGCCGATCTCAAGATGACGCTCAAGAAAGCTCTCGACACCGTGCCCGAACTCGCGGACGAGTACAAGACGAAGCCGGAAGTCAGAAAGCTCATCGACATTTCCCTGCGTCTCGAGGGCCTGACCCGTCACGCC
>CAJJMX010000217.1 GCA_905192935.1 uncultured Mailhella sp. | reverse complement strand
GGAAGAGTGCGCATCCAGCGTATCCAGGGCTGATAGCAGCCTGCAAGCTGCTCCAGCGTGGCGGCGTGCTGGGCCGTATGCTTTTCGTCGTGGGAGCGGAGATATTCGCCGGGCTTGTCGGGATCGGGTGTGCTCCAGCATACGGCGTTGAACTCATGATTGCCCATGAGACATTCCGCGGAACCGGCTTCCCTCATGTTGCGGACGATGTTCAGCGTTTCCAGGATCTGCGGCCCCCGGTCGATGTAGTCGCCGAGAAAGATGACCATCCTGTCCGGATGCCGCCACACGCCTCCGTTTTTCTCATATCCGAGACGGGAGAGAAGGGCTTCCAGCCTGTCCGCACATCCGTGTATGTCACCTATCACGTCATAACCATTCAGCATAATCAGCTCCAGATGCCGTCGGGACAGGGCAGGAACACCCTTGAGAAATGCCGCTGTCCCGGTATGGGGTTCATCATAGCACAAGTGACGGGGAGATAAAAGGGGAGCGCGGCGGGAATTATGGAAGGATTAGGGAAGGATGGGAAGTTCAGGGGCCCTGACGGCAGAAAGACGTCGGGGCAGGCACGGACGCGTCCGTGCCTCGGCGGGAGAGCTTTTCAGCCTGCGGAGGGGAAGACCGGGAGGCGGGGACGGGCGAGGTGCGCGGAGCCTTCGGCAGGGCGTTTGCGGTGATCCGCAGAGAATCTCCGGGGGAAGGGGAGAAGAGAAAGGCTCCGGCAGAAGGCAGGAAGGTGCAGCACTCTGCCGGAGAAGCAGACGGAGCTACCTGTCGGCAAGACACGAGTCGAGGGCGGCGCAGATGGCGTCCTTGTCCATGCGGCGGCCTATGAACACGAGCTTGATCATGCGGTCGCCGTAGCGCTCATCCCAGTTGCGGTCGAGTTCCGGATTCGCCGCCCGGGCCTTCGTGCGCTGCTCCGCCGGAGCGGAGGCCATCCAGCGTCCGAAGGGCGTGGCCACGGTCTGTCTGCCTGCCTGTTCGAACATGTACGACATGGAGGGATTCTTCTTGAACCAGAGAAGACCCTTGCAGCGTATCACGCTTTCCGGCCAGGACATTTCCACGAAACTGCTGAACTTGTCCTGATCGAAGGGGGCGCGGCGGAAGTACACGAAGGTGGAAATGCCGTATTCCTCGGTGTGGGAATGGCCTTCCTCATGCTCGTGATGGTGATGTCCCTCATGGGCGTCGTGGTCATGATGCTCGTCGTGTCCGTCTTTTTTCGCATCGAAGTCCTGAAGGGTCCGTATCCAGCCTGCGGACTTTCCGGCCTTGACGAAGTTGAAGGCGTGCGTGTCGAGAATGTCCTTCACGGCCACCTTGCCGTAGTTGGTTTCGAGGATGCGCGCCTCGGGCTGAAGCTGGCGGATCACGGCCTTGAGCGTGGCGAGCTGCTCGGCGGAGACTTCGTCCACCTTGTTGAGCACGATGGTGGTGCAGAATTCTATCTGCTGGATGAGCAGGCTTTCCACGTCATCCTCGTCGTTGTTTCCGAGCAGCTTTTCACCGTTCAGGAACTCGTCGGCCATGCGCATGGCGTCCACGACCGTGACGATGCCGTCAAGACGGCAGACCGTGGGCATGACTTCATCCCCCATGGTGATGGCCTGAGCGATGGGCATGGGCTCGCAGATGCCGCTTGCTTCAATGAGGATGTAGTCGAAGTGGCAGGTGGCGATGAGATCCAGTATCTGCTGCATGAGGTCGTCCTTCAGCGTGCAGCAGATGCAGCCGTTGGAAAGGGGAATGAGGCTGCTTTCCATCTCCACGTTGCCGCCTTTTTCGATAAGGGCGGCGTCGATGTTGATCTCGCCTATGTCGTTGACGATGACGGCGACCTTGTAGCCTTCCTGATTGGAAAGAACGTGATTGAGCAGCGTGGTCTTGCCCGCGCCGAGATAGCCGGTAAGAAGCGTGATGGGAACGATGTTTCTGCGCATGGGAAAAAGGGGAGCCGCGCATGGCGCGGGTTGAAGGGAATGCGGCTCGACCGCAAGGGGGCCGCCGGATAAAAGGAAAACGGGCAGTCTGCCGGGGCGGCGTGCGCCCGGGGACAGAACTGCCCGGAAAGGGAGAGGAACAGGCCTGCGGATTATTTTTCCAGACAGGCGTCCAGAGCGGCGCAGATGGCGTCCTTGTCCATGTGCTGACCGATGAAGACGAGCTTCTGCATCCTGTCGCCGTAGGAGTCGTCCCACTCCTTGTCGAGCTGCTTGTCCACGCGGCGCTCGGCGGCCTGACGCTTGGCCGGAGCGGCGGCCACCCATTCACCGTAGGGGGAGGCGGTCATCTGACGGCCGGCCTGCTCGTAAAGATAGGCGGTGTCGGGCTCGTCGCGGAACCAGATGAGCCCCTTGCAGCGGATGACGCTGGACGGCCAGGCGTCATTGACGAAGTCTTCGAATTTTTTCTGATCGAAGGGAGGACGACGGAAATACACGAAGGTGGTGATGCCGTATTCTTCTCCGTGCTCGTGATCGCCGTGATGGTGGTGATGATGATGCCCGTGATGACCGTGTTCCTCTTCGTCGTGGTCATGGTCATGCTTGTGGCCGTGCTCGTGGTCCTCATGACCGTGCTTGTGCTCGTGATCATGCTCATCATGATCATGCTTGTGCTTGTGGTCATGCTCGTCGTGGTCATGGTCGTCATGCTCGTCCTCTTCGGGAGCGTCGGCTTCCAGAGCCTGCACCCAGCCGATGGAGGAGCAGGCGCGGTCGAAGTCGAAGCGGCCGGTGTCGAGAATGTCCTTCACGTCCACTTTGCCGTAGTTGGTCTCGATGATGTTTGCCTCGGGCTGGAGCTTGTGGATCACGGTCCGAAGCAGGCCGAGCTGATCCTCGGTCAGGCCCTCCACCTTGTTGAGCACGATGGTGGTGCAGAATTCTATCTGCTGTATGACCAGACTGGCCACGTCCTCTTCCTCGATGTCCTTTTCCACAAGGCGCTGTCCTCCGAGGAATTCATCCACCATGCGCTGGGCGTCCACCACGGTGACGATGCCGTCGAGACGGCAGATCTTGGGCAGGGACTCGTCGCCGAGGCAGAGCGTCTGAGCAATGGGCAGAGGCTCGCAGATGCCGCTCGCTTCAATGAGAATGTAGTCGAAGCGGCCGGATTCGATGAGGTTCAGCACCTGCTCGAGCAGATCGACCTTGAGGGAGCAGCAGATGCAGCCGTTGGAAAGGGGCACGAGACTGTCGTCCATTTCCACGCTGCCGCCCTTGGCGATGAGGCTGGCGTCGATGTTGACCTCGCCTATGTCGTTGACGATGACGGCGACCTTGTAGCCTTCCTGATTGGAAAGCACATGGTTGAGCAGCGTGGTCTTGCCCGCGCCGAGATAGCCGGACAGAACGGTGATGGGGAC
>CAJJMX010000216.1 GCA_905192935.1 uncultured Mailhella sp. | reverse complement strand
TGCTCTTCCCCGATGCGCCCAAGTGGTACGAAGTGTTCGACAAGGCCTATCTCTATAAGTCTGCGCTCAAGAAATAACGCCCGGACGAACACGACGACAGCCTGAACAGGCGTCATGAATCTCAGGCCGGAAGCAGGGGACCGCAGCCCCGCCGTATTCCGACCTCTCAGGGAACCGACGTTCCCCGGCCCCGCACGAATCTTCGTGCGGGGCTTTTCCGTCCGGCCTTCTCCGGCATGAGCACACCGCTCTCGGCCTCCCTGTCAGGAGGGATCGAAAAAATCAGCCGACCCCGTGCATCGTTCCGCCCTTCTGCGGGAACCATGACAAACCTCTTCCCCTGCATCATGATTTCTGCAACACTGAGCCCGCACTTTGGTGCGGAACATCCTTTCCGCATCGGAGAACAGGCGGATATTTCAAACCTTTTGCAGGATGGCACTCATGAGCAGTCTTGTTTTTTCCTTCCTTGCGGCCGCGGCTTTCCTCCCCGCGGCGCTTCTGCTCCTTCCCCGCAGGGCAAGGGCCGCGGAAACCATGTCCACGCCCACCGGCGTTCTTGCGTACGACAAAGAAAAGGCGCAGGACGGCTATACGCTGATCTCCCCCATGCAGTCCACGTCGAGCTATCTTCTCGACATGGAGGGCAACGTGGTGCACGAATGGAAGACCGACGGACTGCCCGGCCTCTACGCCGAGCTTCTGCCGGACGGCAACCTGCTGCGCGGCATACGCTATGAAAAGAAGGTGCCCTTCGGCGGAGTTGCCGGCGGTCTTCAGGAACTCGACTGGGACGGCAACGTGGTGTGGGAGCACAGGATCTACGACGATGACAGACTGAGCCATCACGCCTTCGACCGCATGCCCAACGGCAACACGCTCATCGTGGCCTGGGAGCACAAGAGCTGCGAAGAGGCCGAAGCGAAAGGACGCTTGCCCGGGACCCTGCCGAGACCCGGCGAAGACACCGGACACACGCCCGCCTACGACGGTCTGTGGGCCGACTACATCGTGGAAGTGGACCGGGAAGGCCGCGAGGTCTGGTCGTGGTACGCCTGGGATCACATCGGCACGGGCAGGGATGAATTCGACATCAACTACCGTCTGCCCATCAAGAACTACTACGGCGATTCCGACTGGATGCACATCAACAGCGTGCGCTATAATGCCGCGACGAACCAGGTCCTCATAAGTTCCCGGAACTTCTGCGAGGTCTTCATCGTGAACCACGATGCGGAAGGCAGGGTGGTCTGGCGGTTCGGCAATCCCGGAAGCCACGGCGAAGGAGCCCTTCCCTCCTTCTGCGACGACGGCAGCCAGGTGCTTTTCGGCAATCACGACGCCACATGGCTCGGCAACGACAGGATATCCCTGTTCGACAACGGCTGGCAGCGCCCGCAGGCCAACCGTTCCCGCGCCGTGGTGGTGGACATCGCCTCCGGCAGCACGGTCTGGGAATATGCGGCCAACAGCCTCAACTCCTTCTACAGCGCCTACCAGGGTTCCGCCCAGCATCTTCCAAACGGCAACGTGCTCATCACCTCCACGGCCACGGGGCATATTTTCGAGGTGACGCAGGACAGGCGCGTGGTCTGGGAATACGTGAGCCCCTTCATGAGCGGAGGCAGGGCCAAGGCCATGCTCACGGAAGAAGACGCCACGGCCGACCCCATGGGCGTGAAGGACATCAACCTCGCCGCCAACGTGGTGCACCGCGCCTTCCGCTACTCCCCTGACCATCCCGGCCTTGCGGGCAGGGATCTTTCATGCAGAACGGCGGTCTTTCCCGGCGCGCCCCGCTGGCACGAGCTCTTCGCTCTGGCCGCGGGACTCGATTCTCCTCTGAACGGGAAGTAACGCGCACAGACGCTCTTTTCACGGGCTCCCGGCCACTGTCCGGGGGCCCTTTTTCTATCCCTTTTTGTCCATGAGCCCGAACTGCTCGAGCTTGTCGTAGAGCGTCCTTCGGCCTATGCCGAGAAGCTCGGCCGCCTGCGTCTTGTTGCCGTTGCACAGGGAAAGGGCCTGCTGCAGCGCCTGGATCTCGGCGTTGCGCACCGCGTCGGAAAGCGAAAGCGGCGTGTCCGGCAGCGGGGCCTCCCCGGAAGAAGGCACGGAACAGGCCGCAAGCTCCGCCATGGTGCCCAGGGACTCCGGCATGAGCCTGTCGCCTTCGGTGAGCAGAAAGGCTCGCTCGAGCACGTTTTCCAGCTCCCGGATGTTTCCCTTCCAGGGCTGATGATAGAGGATGTTCATGGCCGCCGGACTTATCTGCGTGACGTTGCAGCCGTAGCGCTCGTTGAAGCGGTTGATGAAAAAGCCTATGAGCGCGGCAAGATCCTCACGGCGCTCCCGAAGCGGCGGCAGATACAGCGGAATGACGGAAAGACGGTAGAAAAGATCCTCGCGAAAGCGCCCGGTCTTCACATCCTCTTCCAGATTGCGATGCGTGGCGGCGATGAAGCGCACGTTGATGCTCACGCTTCTGTTGCTGCCCACGGGACGGATCTCGTGCTCCTGGATGGCGCGCAGCAGCTTGGCCTGCGTGGAAGGCGAAAGCTCGCCGATCTCGTCCAGAAAGACCGTGCCGCCCTGCGCCTCTTCCAGAAGACCGCGTCTTGTGCTCACCGCGCCGGTGAAGGCGCCCTTCACATGGCCGAAAAGTTCGCTTTCCAGCAGAGATTCCGGCAGCGCCGCGCAGTCTATGGTCAGAAAGGGCTTGTCCCTGAGCGCGCTTGCCCTGTGTATGTACTCCGCCAGACGGCTTTTGCCCGTGCCCGTCTCGCCGGTAATGAGGATGGGCACGCTCGTGCCCGCGACCTTGCCTATGGTCTTCAGGACCTGCTTCATGGACGGGCTGTTGTAGATGAGCGACACCGGCGTCTTATTCTCATTTTCGCAGGGCTTTTTTACAAGCTGACTGTGCAGCTTCGCGTGTTCTGCGGCCCTCTGCACGAGGGCGGCAAGCTCCGCGTTGTTCACGGGCTTGGTCAGATAGCTGTAGGCCCCGAGCTGCACGGCCTCCACGGCGCTTTCTATGGTGCCCACGCCCGTCATCATGATGAAGGGAAGAGAGGCGTCCATGACGCGCACGCGGCGCAGCACCTCAAGTCCGCTCATGCCCGGCATGGAAAGATCGCACACCACCACGTCGATGCCTCCCGCGGCAATGCGGGCCAGCGCCCGCTCTCCGTTCAGCGCCGTTTCGGTCTTCCAGCCCTTGCGGGAAAACAGCAGTGCCAGAATTTCATGCCATTCCGGATCGTCGTCCACCACAAGAATCTGATATCCGCTCTTTCCGTTTTCACTCATAGCGTCACCTTGAAGCATTTTTTACGAAAAACACTCTAACGGCAAGATACCATCTCGTAAAGACGGCAC
>CAJJMX010000215.1 GCA_905192935.1 uncultured Mailhella sp. | reverse complement strand
AATGGGAAACCGGTCTTTCGGCTCCCGATCTCGACAGGCTGGTGGAACTTGCCGATACGCTGGGGGTGAGCCTTGACTATCTGCTGAGAGATCAGGCGGAGCTGCCCGAGGCGTCTGCGGAGTCGGCAGAGAGCGCTTCCGCTTCCGTGGAGAGTCCGGCAGAGGAGAGGGCGGAGAAGCCCGTCGCGTCTTCCGGACCTGCGGGAGCTGCGGCGCGTCATATCGTGCTGGCCGCCGGGGTGCTGCTCTTTCTCATAGGTGCGGGCGGCCTCCTTGTCATGTGGATATACTCCGAGCTTTTTCCCGTGCAGCTTGTGGACGGCCGCGGCGGCGTGCACACCGGATTGTGGGGCTATGTGCTCGCCCGGGACGTGAAGGCTCTTTTCTGGGCCGCTCTTGCGGCGACGGCTGCGGGTCTTGCCATCGTGGGCTGCTGCCTGAAGAGAGGCAGATCCTAGATCGGCGCATCTCGTCCGTCCTTTCGCCTCGGCGAAGTCTCTCTCGTCCCCGCCTCGCCTGCGTCGTTGCCCCTGTGGATGGAGAGCGTCGCAGGCGGGGATCTTCACAGGGTGCTGTTCTTTCCTTCCGCCATGCTCCCGCCCGTTCCCTTCAGGAGAACCGGCGGGATTTTTTGTGTCTTCGGTTCTGTCGGGACGCGTCTTCAGACAAGCTCTTCGAGCATGTTGAGCATCTGTTCGCTCAGGCCTCCGCCGAACATGGGGGAGCCGAACAGCGCACGGCGCTGATCCACGAGCAGCTCCCGCGGCAGCATGCCCGGGGCGGAATCGGCCAGCGTGTCGGCAAGGCGTCTGGCCAGAAGCCAGCTGCGCGCCCCCTGGAAGAAGAGAGAGAAGGCGTTTTCAAAGTCGTTTCTGCACGCGTTCCAGATGGTCAGGCGTCTTTTGTCGGGCCTGAGGCTGAGCGTGGTGGAAAGCGCGGCGTTCAGGCTGTTGAACTGCGCTCCGGGCACGCCGGAACGCCAGCCGAGCAGCCAGGAATTGCGGGGGAAAAGCAGGCCGAGCTCCCGGGCGAGGGAGAGCAGACTGTCAAGCCCGGTGCGCGCGGCGAGCAGCGCGTCGTCCTCCCACAGCACGGGCAGGGCGCGGAAGTCCAGGGGCGGCACGGCGTGATTCTCCGACGTGTCGCCGCACCAGCGGCGCAGGATGTGCATGAACCATGTTCCCGCATGTTCGGAACCGGGGAACGAGCCGGACGGCGTCTCCAGATGACTGTAGCTCAAAAGCCACGTCCCCTTGCCGTACTCTCCGGTCACGGCGCAGGGGCGGCCGTCGAGGATCGAGGGGCGAAGCCTGACGCCGTACATGGCGTCCCATTCGGAAAGGATGTCCGCGGGCATGGAGGAAAAGGGCATGTCGGCCACGTAGAGATCGGGACCCGGCGCATGGTAGCGCGCGAGCACTTCCACCGGCCCCGGCTCGTCGGGTTCGCAGAAGCGTCCCGGCCACCACACGGGAAGAAGGGCCTCCTTCCCGGAAAGGGACGGCGGCACCAGGCTGCTTGACCCGGACAGCGTGCAGGAAAGATGTCCGGACACGAGATGCTGAAGCCGGTCCGGCATGCCGTCGCGGCTCCACGGACAGAGCCCGAGCCCGTCGGCAAGCGCCAGGCCCGCGCCTCCGCAGAAGCCGAGATAGCGCCCGCCGTTCCTGACGAAGCGTCGTACTTCTTCCGCCCCGGCCGGTCCGAGAGCGTCGGCCTTGCGCCGCGCGGAACCTCCGGGTACCATGAGCATCTTGCCAGACAGACCGGTCTGGGCTATGTCTAACCCTTTGAGTACACGGAAGGGAACGCCCGTCGCGCTGACGGCGTGCAGCAGCAGATATCCCCAGATATGGGAAGCGTCCCACAGTATGGTAATCATGTTTCCCTCCGTGTCCTATGCATACGCACAAGCCGCCCATTCGGCAAGAGAAGGGACGGCGGAAGAGGCATGCCGGGCATGCCCCGGCTGCGGATGACCGTTGCCTGAAAAGGTCGGCCTGCCGCGGCTTTTCCGTCAGAAGAGGCGCAGAAATGCGCCGTCCCCGTTGCGGGAGGGCGGACATTTTAACTTACTGGAGCCTTGAAATGCTGTCCAAAGCCTATGAACCGCAGGAAGTGGAAGCTCACTGGCGCAAGCACTGGGAAGAGGCCAAGACCTTCACGCCCGACCTGTCCGCCCCCGGCGACCCCTATTCCATCGTCATTCCTCCGCCCAACGTCACGGGTATTCTGCACATCGGCCACGCTCTGAACCAGACCCTTCAGGACATACTCTGCCGTCATGCCCGTCAGAAGGGCAAGAACGTGCTGTGGATCCCCGGCACCGACCACGCGGGCATCGCCACGCAGAACGTGGTGGAGCGCGCCCTTGCCAAGGAAGGCAAGACCCGTCACGACGTGGGCCGTGAAGACTTCATCAAGCGCGTCTGGGAATGGAAGAAGCAGTACGGCGGACAGATCCTGGAGCAGATCAAGGAACTCGGCTCCTCCGTGGACTGGACGCGCGAGGCCTTCACCATGGACGACAATCTCGCCCGCGCCGTGCGCAAGGTGTTCGTGCAGCTCTACAAGGAAGGGCTCATCTACAAGGGCAAGTACATCGTCAACTGGTGCCCCCGCTGCCACACCGCCCTTGCCGACGACGAAGTGGATCACATCGATACCAAGGGTTCTCTCTGGCATGTGCGCTACGACTTCGCCGACGGCTCCGGTTCCGTGACCATCGCCACCACGCGTCCTGAGACCATTCTCGGCGACTCCGCCGTGTGCGTGCATCCCGACGACGAGCGCTATGCCTCCCTTGTGGGCAAGAAGCTCATCGTGCCCGTGGTGAACCGTGAGGTTCCGCTCATTGCGGACCGCTACGTGGACCGCGAATTCGGCACGGGCTGCCTCAAGGTCACGCCCTGCCACGATCCCAACGACTGGAAGCTCGGTCATGCCCACAATCTGGAGTTCATCCAGGTCATCGACGACAACGGCAACATGTGCATGAGCGACGTGTGCGGCCGTTACGCCGGCATGAGCCGCGAGGAATGCCGCAAGGCCATCGTGGAAGAGCTGCGTGAAAACGGCCATCTTGTGAAGGAAGAGCCGCTCACCCACAGCGTGGGCTGCTGCTACCGCTGCAAGACCGTCATCGAGCCCTATGTTTCCGATCAGTGGTTCGTGGCCATAAGCAAGATGGCTCCCGCCGCCCGCGCCGCGGTGCCGGACAAGATCAAGATCTATCCCGAGAGCTGGACCAAGACGTATTACAACTGGCTGGACAATATCCGCGACTGGTGCATCAGCCGTCAGATATGGTGGGGACACCGCATTCCCGCCTGGACCTGCGCCGACTGCGGCGAACTCATCGTGTCCGAGGAAGATCCCACGGTGTGCCC
>CAJJMX010000214.1 GCA_905192935.1 uncultured Mailhella sp. | reverse complement strand
ACTGTCAACCACTCGATAAGTGGAGCGGTAGTTCAGTTGGTTAGAACGCCGGCCTGTCACGCCGGAGGTCGTGGGTTCAAGTCCCATCCGCTTCGCCACTCAAGGTCCTGCCAACATGTGTTGCGGGGCTTTTTTTTTACCCGTCTCCCGGCAAAGACCTGTCGTTCCCTTCCGCTGCTCCCTTCACTGCCCAGCAGCCTGCGCCGGCCTCCCCTCTCAAAAACGCGCCGAATGTGGGCAGCCGGCCACCGCGCTCCTTTGCCGGACGCCTCTCCCGAATCTTTCCCTCTGATATTCTCTTCTTCCGGAGCCGCGCAGGCAAAGGACGTTTTGCCGCCCGTCAACGGCGCTTCGCCCTGCGCCGGTCAGCCCGACGAAAGCTCCTCCGACGCCTTGCCCTGCGTCCTCCGACCTCTTACGGCACAGCCTCCCTTTTTTCCGGCTCATGATGTTCCGCCAAAGGCCCGGTGCGGACGACGAAATTTCATCCGCCACTTTCCGGCATCCTTCCCCTGCCGTCTTCCGACTGACGGCCCGGGCTTTTCTCTCCCGACCCATGCCCTCCCAGACAGCCTCGACCGAGGGAAAAAACGACGGGCGCGGCCAGGATGGGCATGAAGTTCCGCAGCTCTCCCGACCGAGAGAAAAAACAGTGCATCCATGAATTTAAATTGAGCGCTCAAACAATTTTTCTGCATCGTCACTTTATGCTGTTAAAACAAACTATTGAGCCTACATCTCTCGGAACTTTCGCGTCCGTATCCGGGACGGGCCTCTTGACTCATTTCATGAGCTCATTACACTGAGCAGACGTATCTGCCCCGCCAGAGGCGTTTCTATTCCGGCTGAATTTCTCTATGTGAAGGAGTTTTCCCCATGGCACGCACGCTTTTCGTCACCGCTCTTGCGGCGAATTCCGGCAAGGCCGAAGCCGTCGCCGGACTGATGGATCTCATCAAGGGTGCCTCCAAGGCCCCGGTTCTGTTCCGTCCCGTCCCCTGCCTTAAGACCGCTCTTGAGCTCATCAACGGCGGCAAGTGCAACGAACTTGTCGACTCGGTTCTCGCCTCCTACAAGGAAGCCGCCGCCAAGGCCGACTTCGTGCTCTGCGAAGGCACCGATTTCACCGGCAAAAGCGCTGCCTTTGAAAATGCCCTGAACACCTGCGTGGCCGCCAACCTGGGCGCTCCCGTGGTGCTTGCCCTTTCCGGCGAAGGCTGCTCCGCCGCCGAAGTCGCCGCCACCATCACCACCTTCCAGTGCCAGATGAAGGAACAGTGCGTGGAAGTGCTCGGCGTGTTTCTTTCCGGCATGAGCGAAGAAGATGAAAAGGCCGCGGCCTCGTACTTCTCCTTCCCCGTGAGCAGCAAGGCCGCCGACTTCGCTTCCATTCTCGATTCCTGCAACGGCCACATCACTCCCCGTCTCTTCGAGTTCGGCCTCATCGAACAGGCGCAGAAGCATCCCATGCGCATCGTGCTGCCCGAAGGCGAAGAAGACCGCCTCATCAGGGCTGCCGCCATTCTCCTTCAGCGCAAGGTGGCCGAGATCATCCTGCTCGGCGATCCCGAAAAGATTCACGCCCGCGCCGCGGAACTTTCCGTGAGCGTGGACGGCGCGGAAATCATCAATCCCGTGACCGCCCCCGACTTTGAAGACTTCGCGGAAACCTACGCCCAGCTGCGCGCCAAGAAGGGCGTCACCATCGAACAGGCCCGCGAAAAGATGGCCGACAGCACCTACTACGGCACCATGATGATCTACAAGGAAAAGGCCGACGGCATGGTTTCCGGCGCCGTGAACACCACCGCCCACACCGTGCGTCCCGCCCTTGAGTTCATCAAGACCAAGCCCAACGCCTCCATTGTTTCGAGCGCCTTCTTCGTGTGCCTCAAGGACCGCGTGAACACCTACGGCGACTGCGCCATCAACCTTGATCCCGATCCCGAACAGCTGGCCACCATTGCCGTGACCACGGCCGAAACCGCCGCCGCCTTCGGTCTGGAACCCCGCGTCGCCATGCTTTCCTACTCCACCGGCAATTCCGGCAAGGGTCCCACCGTGGACAAGGTGAAGGAAGCCACCCGCCTCGCCAGGGAAAAGGCTCCCGAAATGCTCATCACCGGCCCCATCCAGTACGACGCCGCCGTGGACGCCGCCACCGCAAAGACCAAGATGCCCGGCGATCCCGTGGCCGGCCGCGCGAGCGTGTTCATCGTGCCCGACATCAACACCGGCAACAACCTCTACAAGGCCGTGCAGCGCTCCGCCCACGCCGTGGCCATCGGCCCCGTGCTTCAGGGTCTGCGCAAGCCCGTCAACGATCTGTCCCGCGGCTGCTCCGTGCCGGACATCGTCAACACCGTTGCCATCACCGCAATCCAGGCTCAGGCCGAAAAGGGACTCAAATAATGGTCAAGAAAATTCTCGTCATCAACGGCGGCAGCTCCTCCTTCAAGTATCAGGTCCTCGAAAAGGAAACCGAGCGCCGTCTCTGCCAGGGCCTCGTGGAGCGCATCGGCTCCCCCGACAGCATGCTCACCCACAAGCGCTTCACCGCCGACGGCAAAACCGAAAAGTTTGAATATCCCGGCAACTACGACACCCATGCCGCCGGCATGGCCAAGGTGGCCGAAGTGCTCATGAAGCACGAACTCGGCGGCGTCATCGACGATCCGGCTGAAATAGTGGTCATCGGCCATCGCGTGCTCATGGGCGGACCCGACTATCAGGAAGCCCTGGTCACCGAGGAAGTCAAGCAGGTCATCCGCGACTACATCCCCCTCGGACCGCTGCACAACCCTGCCAACCTCACCGGCATTGAAGCCATGGAAAAGCTGTTCCCCGGCGTGCCCAACGTGGCCGTCTTCGACACCGGCTTCCATGCCACCATGCCCGACTACGCCTACACCTACGCCCTGCCCAAGGAACTCACCAAGAAGTACAACATCCGCCGCTACGGCTTCCACGGCACCTCCCATCGCTTCGTGTCCAAGGCCGGCGCCGCCCTGCTCGGCAAGAAGCCTTCCGAAGTGAACGTGATCGTGTGTCATCTCGGCAACGGCAGCTCCGTGTCCGCCGTGCGCGCCGGCAAGTGCGTGGACACCAGCATGGGCCTCACCCCCCTGCAGGGCCTCGTCATGGGCACCCGCTGCGGCGACATCGACCCCGCCATCGTTCCCTTCCTCATGAAGAACGAAGGCTTCACCCCCGATGAAATCGACACCCTCATGAACAAGAAGTCCGGCTTCCTCGGCCTCTGCGGCAAGAGCGACAGCCGCGACATCGAAGCCGGCGTGGAAGCGGGCGATCCCGACTGCATCCTCACCTTCAACACGCAGTGCTACTCCGTGAAGAAGTACATCGGCGCGTACATGGCCGCCCTCGGCCATGTGGATCTCATCGCCTTCGCCGGCGGCATCGGTGA
>CAJJMX010000213.1 GCA_905192935.1 uncultured Mailhella sp. | reverse complement strand
CTGCGGTTTTTGAGAATGAGCTTCTGATCGGCCAGCATGTCGCGGCCGAGCGCGCCTTCCAGAAGGGCGAGATAACGCTTCTCGGTCCGTCCCTCTTCCTGCGCGTCGCGGTACGTCCTCTCGCCTTCCTCATCGAGCGCCGCCAGCGTGAGCCCGGAGGTGGGACGGTCCAGCCTGTTCAGAAGCCGCGCGTCCTTCCGGCCGCCGAGAAGCGCGGGCAGAAGCGCCTGAAGACTGGTCCCCGGCTTGCCCGCGAGGGATTCCGTGTGCATGGACGCAGGCTTGCAGAGCGCGGCCAGATGCGCCGTGCGGACAATGAGCCTTGCGGCGTCTTCGGGAAAGAGCCGGTCTTCCGGAGCGTTGTCCCGCAGCGTGTCCGGGGTGCCGGGGCAGTCGGGCCCCGTGGGGACCGCGCCTGTCGCGCTTTCGGAGCAGGCCTCGTCGCGGAGCTCCACGATGTCGCCTTCCCTCATCTTGCGCGCCGGGGCGGCGGCGCGTCCGTTCACGAGCGCAAGGCCGAGTTCGCAGAGCCTGCGGCGTCCGCGCAGGCCCATGTCCGGCAGAAGGCGGCCGAGCACCCTGTCCAGACGGGCGTCGTTTTCTCCGGATTCAACGGTCAGTCGCTTCATGTCAGGCCTCTTTGCTTATCCAGCCTTCCGGCATGGGATCGCCTTCGTACCATATCTGCGTCATGGTGAGCCCCTGGGGCGGAGCCGTGAAGGGCGCCTTGCGCCTGTCGCCGGAGGCCAGCAGCGCGGCAATGTCCTCGGGGTCGAATTTTCCGCGTCCGCAGGCCACCATGAGCCCCACGAGATTGCGCACCATCTGCTTGAGAAAGCCGTTGCCCTCGAAGCGCACGTCTATGCGGCGGCAGCCTTCGGGAAGAGCGGCGGTCTCGGTGCGGCCGGGCGTGCGCGTGATGGAAAAAAGCGTGCGCACCGTGCTCTTGTGCGGCGTGCCCGCGTTCTGCAGGGCCGCAAAGTCGTGCGTGCCCGTGAGACGGGAGGCGGCGGCGTCGAAATGGTCCATGTCGAGCGGTCCGCAGGCCCACACGAAGGGATAGAGCTTCGGCGGCGTGCACAGATGGTCGAGCCACAAAGAATAGGTGTAGGCCTTCCGCTTCACGCTGAGGCATGCGTCGAAGCTGTCCGGCACGATGCAGGCGTCGGTCACGCGGATGTCGCGGGGCAGAAGCGTGTTCAGCGCAAGCTGCCAGCGCACGTTCACGCGGTCTTCGGGAATGTCGCAGTGGGCCACCTGCGCATCGGCATGCACGCCGGCGTCGGTGCGTCCCGCGCCCTGCACGTGCGTGGGGCGTCCCGCCACATGGGAGACCGCCTTTGCCACAAAGGCCTGCACGGTGGGCGGGTCCTCCCTGTCCTTCCATGCCTGTATCTGCCAGCCGTGATAATGGGTGCCGACGTAGGCAAGCGTAAGTTTGAGACGGGGCATCAGAGCGTCACCAGTTCCACGGTACAGGGTGCAATGGGAATGCCGAGAAAGAGCTCGCCCATGCGGGTGAATCTCGGCACGTCGTCGGTGGTCAGGAAGCGCACGGAACCGGGGCACAGCGGCATGCCCACGTCGGGCCCCGCGCCTCGGGCAAGATGCTTCTCCTGAAGAAGATTGCGCACGTCGCGCGCCGTGAATCCCGCGGAATCCACAAGGGTCACGCCTTCGCCCGCCACGTGGGCTATGGCGTTGCGAAGAAGCGGAAAATGCGTGCAGGCAAGCACCAGCGTGTCGGGCACTTCCAGTCCCTGTTCGCGCGGATCGTGAAATATCTGGTCCAGATACCGGGCCGCAAGAGCCTCGGCAAGAGGACCTTCCAGAAGTCCGTCCTCCACCATGGACACGAAAAGAGGACAGGCCAGCGCGGATATGCGCGCCTCGGGCATGCGGCGCAGTATGGCCCGCTCGTAGGCGCGGCCGCGTATGGTGCCGCTTGTGGCGATGACCGCTATGTATCCGCTCTTCGTGGCCCGGCAGGCGGCTTCGGCCCCGGGTTCCACCACGCCCACCACGTCGATGGCGGGAAAG
Organism: uncultured Mailhella sp.; assembly: GCA_905192935.1. Classification (GTDB taxonomy): domain Bacteria; phylum Desulfobacterota; class Desulfovibrionia; order Desulfovibrionales; family Desulfovibrionaceae; genus Mailhella. The sequence goes on along the minus strand of CAJJMX010000213.1, from coordinate 1,431 downwards.
GCCGCCTGCACCTCGGGCAGAGCGGCGGCCGTGGCCGTGTTGCAGGCGATGACCAGAAGCTTTATGCCCCTCTCCACGAGCTTGGCCGCGGCTTCCAGCGCGTACCTCTTCACGGTGTCCACGCCCTTGGTGCCGTAGGGCATTCTGGCCGTGTCGCCCAGATAGAGGAAGGATTCGTTGGGAAGCTGTTCGCGCATGGCCCGCAGCACCGTCATGCCGCCCACGCCGGAATCGAAAAGTCCGATGGGCAGCTCGCGCTGGGCGGAAAGGCTGGAAGATATGCCCTGAGTGGTGATCATGAAGGCCTCGTTCTTGATGATTGAAGGTCTCCTTTCCTATCGCGCGGGCACGGGGAAGGTCAATGCCGAAGCCTCCTCACGACGGGACGGCGTGAATATTTTGCGGCAGGAACCACTTTTCATGCAGCAGGCCGCTTGACAAGAACTCCGAACTGGAACAAACACAGTACAAGGAATCCCGGCCATTGCCGCCGGTCTCCCAGGCCATTGCGGCCAGTGATTTTTTCATGTTTTGAGGGCTTTTTGCATGAGTTCCGCTTCGGTCACGCTCAGAGGTACAGTTTCTCCCCTTGAAGGCGGCCCCTGCCGCGTTGCGCTTCTTGACAATGAAGAACAGGAATGGCCTATCTTTCCCCGTGGTGCGGGGTCGGATCTGGCTGAAATGGTCGGTTCTCCCGTGGAATTGCTGTGCAATGTCATGGATGAAGAGCTGCATCAGATCTATGTGCGTTCCTACAAGTTCCTTGATGAAGCGGACAACGAGCCCTGGCTCTGATTGAGCCTTCCGGCGTTTCTTTCGTTTTTCGTCACAGAGCCCCCATGCTCCGTACGGCGCATGGGCGGTCTTTGTCCGCGCACCGTTCTTCTGCTTCGGAACATACCATGGATACTGCGCTTTTAAGCCGTCTGAACTCGGGCGGACGGCCGTGCATCATCGTTCCCCTTACCTCGTCCTCGCCGGAAAAACTGGCGGAGGAAGCCTCGGCGCTGGCCTCGCTTCCCGTCGATATGGCCGAGTGGCGGGTGGACATGTTCTGCGGCGCGTCGGGCGTGGATGAAAAGGCCGTCGCGGCGGCCCTTGCTGCGCTGAAAAAGGAGCTTTCCGTACCGCTTCTGGCCACGTTCCGCACGACGGACGAGGGCGGCTGCTGTCCCCTGGGCGATGATGAGTACGAGGCTCTTTGCGCCGCGCTCTCGGAAAGCGGCCTCATCGACCTTCTGGACGTGGAAGCCTTCTTCCGCTCCGGCCGGGCAAAGGCGATCATTGCCCGGGCCCATGCCGCGGGCGTGGGCGTGGTGGCGAGCAACCACGACTTTCAGGCCACGCCGCCGAAGGAGGAGATGGTGCGCCGTCTTCTCTACATGCAGGACGAGCTCGACGCGGACATCCTTAAAATCGCCGTCATGCCCC
>CAJJMX010000212.1 GCA_905192935.1 uncultured Mailhella sp. | reverse complement strand
CACCATCAAGGCCGCCATCGCCCCCGACGCCAAGCCCGAAGACCTCAACCGCCCCGGCCACGTCTTCCCCCTGCGCGCCAAGCCCAACGGCGTGCTTGAACGCCGCGGCCACACCGAAGTGACCGTGGATCTGTGCCGCATGGCCGGTTTCGCCCCGGCGGGCGTCCTTTGCGAACTCACCCTCGAAAACGGCACCATGGCCCGCCTGCCCGAAGTCGCGGCCTTCGCCCACGCCCACAACATGCCCCTTGCCACCGTGGACGACGTGGCCCAGTACCGCATGGAAATGGAAGGCAAGAAGTAGTCCTTCCTCCTCCCCCAAAAACGCGCATCCCCCGCCTGCGTCGTGCAGACGGGGGATTTTTTTGCCTGAAAAATACCGGTCCGAAAGTCCTGCCGCAGGACGCCGTGCCACGCCGACGGCTTTCTTCTCGGCGTCGGCTCTTGTCTCAGCAACGCCGACGGCTTTTTCCCTGACGCCGACGGCTCTTTTCTGCGGCGGCCGCCCTTTTTCCCGGCGTCGGCCGAAAGCCGCGCCGTCCGGCCGTGCGCCGCGGCGAAGAAGTCCCTTTCCCGAAACGCGCCCTCAGGTCTCTTTCAGCCCCTTTGCGGGCCGTCCTTCCAGGTCCGGCAGGCCGCACCGGATGCTTCTGCTACTTCATGCGTCCGGCCGCGCCGTCCAGCGCCGCGCGCATGACCATGAAGAAGCGTCCCCGTCTCGAGCGGAACGTGCGCCACGAAAACGGCAGCGCCAGAAGCATGAAGGGCAGCGCAAAGGGATGCGCCCTCCGCAGAAGATAAAAGCGCGCCCGGATGAAATTCATGTCGTCGCGCGGGTCGAGTTCCGGATCGTCGGTCACGCTCAGAAAGGCCGTGAGTCCGGCGGTGGAACAGTCCATGCGCCGCACCATGGCCCCGGGAGCCCAGTTCAGGGCGTACCCCGCCTTTCTCGCCCGAAGGCCGTATTCCACGTCCTCGTAAAAGCCGCTAAAGCGCTCGTCGAAAAGGCCGATGTCCTCGGCCATGGCCCGCGTGATGAGACACGAGGCGTCGGAAACGTAGTCGAGCTTTCCGGCGATTTCCTTCCTGTCGGACAGTCCGTGCCGTTCAAGTCCCTTGTCGAGCGGTATCTGATCGCCGGTCCAGCGGCTCCAGCGTCCGCCCGCGGCACATTCCAGCACGTCGGAATCCTTGACGAGCTGCGTGGAACCCACCATGCCTATGGGCTTTTTGGCGTCGTCATCCTCCAGATGCCGCAGAAGCGCCGCCAGCGCAAAGGATTCGGGTCTCGCGTCGTTGCGCAGCAGCCAGAAGCCCCGGCAGTCCCGGTCGTACAGAAGAAAGCGCATGCCCGCGTTCATGGCTCCGCCTATGCTTTCCGGCTCCTCGCGCCGGAGCAGCACGAGCGGCGCGGCCGACGAGTCGGAACCGTACACCTCCACGGGCTCCGGCAGACCGTCCTTTGCGGCAAGCGCGCTCCACTCCTCCAGGATGCGGTCGGCCACAGCGTTCTCCGAACCGTTGTCGCACACCACGATGCGGCGGGGAAGCCCGCTCTGGGCATGCACGCAGGCAAGACATTCCAGCGTATTTTTCCAGTCGTTGTACGTCAGGATGATGACGCCGACTTCCGTATGCTCCATAGCTCACCTCTCGGCCAGCGGCCGAAAACACTTTTCTTCAAAATAACACTATGTCCCGACCGCCTTCATCCGTCAAGACGAGACCCCGTCCCCGTAGTGCCGACGCATGAAATCCACCACCTGCCGCTCCTCGGCACTCAGCGATTCCTCCTCCAGATGGACGAGATAATGCTTCGACGGCATGAGATGCATCCCCTCCACCGGCAGCGCCCGGATAAGTCCGTTGGTCACATACCAGCTGTAGGCCGACATCCGGTGCAGAAAACAGCCCGCCGCCTTGTTCTGCGCCACCATCTGCATGATGTTCTCCCGGCTGTTCACGTAGATGTAGCGCGTGATGCCGATCACCCCGAATATCTTCTTCTGAAACTGCTGATTGCGTTTCAGCATCTGGTTGGAATAGGTGGCAAGCGTGAGCGTCGCGCAGTCCTCCACGCTCAGACTCTCCTTCGCCGCCAGAGGATGCCGACTCGACAGGAACACATAGTACTCGTCCTCCATGAGCGGCTCGCTCACAAAGCCCATGTCCCGGTACTGCCCGATGAGCCTTGCCGCCTCCCCTTCCGAAAAGGCCGTGACCCCCACATGCGCCCTGCCCTTCTGCAGAAACGACGCAAGCTCGTACACCACGGCTTCATGAAGCACCACGTCCACCATGGAAAGCGCCTGCTTCATGGGCGGAAACACCCGCTCCGTCAGATAGTTGCAGGCCGACGGGATCGCCACCACCGGCACGAGCACAGGCTCACGGATCCCCGCCTCCGGACTCTTCCACGAGGCTATCCTCGCCGCAAGCTCGGCCAGCAGACTCTTGCAGTCGTCATAGATGTGCACCCCCCAGGCCGTGGGCACGCATCCCTTGCGGCTGCGCACCAGAAGCTGCACCCCGAGCTCCTCCTCCAGCGCCCGTATGGCGTTGGTCAGCGCAGGCTGCGTGATGTTCAGCTGCTGCGCCGCCCGGTTGAACGAGTGCGATTCCACCACCTGCACGAAATATTGAAGCTGTTCCAGACGCATGGGTCCCCGGTTCGAATCAGTTATAAAAAAATTTATAACTACCTTATAAAAAAAAGGAATTATACACAAGAGACGGCTTCCTGTATTCCGATGGCATAACGAAGCTTCCGGGCGGGGCACGCGTCCCTGCCTCTTTACAGGAGAAACGCCATGAAACAGCCTTCCCATGATGACTTCAGGCACATCCTGCACATCGTCATCTTCTTCCTCCTCACCTTCGGCACCGGCTTCCTTCCGCCCCTCGGCATCACGCCCATGGGCATGAACATCCTCGGCGTCTTTCTCGGCATGCTCTACGGATGGACCTTCATCGGCTTCGCCTGGCCGAGCATGATCTGTCTCGTGGCCCTCGGCTTCACCGGCTACGCCGAACCGGGCAGGATCATAGGCAGCGCCTTCAGCAATCCCGCCGTGCTGTTCACCATCTTCGTGCTGGCCTTCACCACCTACTGCGACAAGAGCGGCATCAACGCCGTCATGGCCAAGTGGTGTCTGAGCCGCCGCGTCTTTGCCGGTCACCCCTGGCTGTTCACCGCCTGCGTGCTCACGGGCACGCTCATCATCGGCTTCCTCGTCGACGGCGTGCCCGCCGCCTTCCTCATCGCGGGCATACTCTACTCCATGTTCCACGACATCGGCATGAAGCAGGGCGACGATTATCCCGCCTATCTGCTCGCGGGCGTCTACATGGCGGGCGTGCTCTCCTTCGCCTGCAAGCCCTGGGCCGGGCAGAACCTCATGGGCATCACCGCCCTTTCCGACATCTCCGCAGGCACGGCCGTCATCGACAATCTTTCCCTCATCGCCATCGC